>NZ_JAPWCL010000001.1:0-289195 GCF_041433955.1 Pauljensenia sp. 20925_1_25
GAGGCCTGCGGGGCCTGGCCGGGCTTCGAGACGACGCGCCGAGCGAAGCTCGTGGCGCGGACGGCGAGCGGGCGGGCAGGCCTCGCGCCGCCCGGAAGTGTGGTGGCGAAGCTGCCGCGCGGAAGCGAGGCAGGCAGGAACTCAGCGTCCGGAGGCGTCGAAGTCGAAGAGGGCGATTGAGGAATAGATCCCGGATGGGTAGATGCGGTCCAAGCGGAAGCCGGGGACGATCCAGGAGGCTTCGACGGTTGCGCCGATGTCGAGGGCGAGGTCGAGGGCGACGTCGTCGACGTCCTGGGCGAGTGTGACGTGTGGGTGGTAGGGGAAGCGTGCTTCGTGGTCGAGGGGGCCGGAGCGGATTTCCTCGGCGATGTCGGTGCAGGCGTTCGCTCCTTCGGTGAGGGTCATGAAGGCGACGTTGGAGATTGGCCGGAAGGAGTCGGTGCCGGATAGGGTGATGCGGAAGGGGGCGTGTCGGGCGGCGATGGCGCGTAGGTGGTCGATGACGTCGGCGCGTGCGTCGCGGGCGACGGGTGTGGGTGGCATGAGGGTGATGTGTGCGGGGATGCGTGATCCGGCGAGGTCTCCGAGGCGTAGGCGCAGGTCTGTCAGGTGTGAGACCCAGGGTTCGGGGATGGCGACGACGACGCCGAGCCAGTCTTGGCCGGGGAGTCGTTGGGGGAGGAACATGTGGCCTGCCTGTGTCGCGGGGTGGGCTTCCCACTGTACCGGTGTGGTGGGGTTGGATAGCGCTTGAAGGTTGTGAGGGCGTTCACGTAGCCTTGTGGTGAGTGAGACCAAGGAGGATCTGATGACCGCTCTCGTGTGGGCCGATGCTGCTACCCCGGAGGAGGGTGCCGAGCAGGCTGCGGCTCTGTTTCGTGAAACGTTTGACTATGAGCCGAGGGGCGTGTGGAGTGCGCCTGGTCGCGTCAACATTATTGGCGAGCATGTGGATTATAACGGGGGGCCGTGTCTGCCGATTGCGTTGCCGCATCGTGCGTTTGTTGCGTTGTCACCGCGCTCGGATCGGATGGTGCGTCTTGTGTCGACGCAGACGCGTGCGGCGGTTGATGTGTTGGATTTGGATACGTTGGGTCCGAAGGGTACGCCGGGTGAGGTGACGAACCATTGGACGGCGTATCTGGCGGGTGTGGCGTGGACGCTGGATCGGGCGGGGTATGGGCCGTTGCGCGGCTTTGATGCGGCCTTGTGGTCGTGTGTGCCGCTGGGCGCTGGTCTGTCGTCGAGTGCCGCGTTGGAGTGTGCGACGGCGGTTGCTCTCGATGAGGTGTGCTCGCTGGGTCTGGCGGGCACGGTTGAGGCCCCGAACGATGAGGGGCGCAAGGTGCTCGTGGATGCCGCCCGCGCCGCTGAAAACCAGGTGGCGGGTGCGAACACGGGTGGCCTGGATCAGACGGCATCCCTGCGCTGTCGTGAGGGGCATGCGCTGGCCCTCGACTGCCGCGATATGTCGATACGCCAGGTTCCCTTCGACCTGAGCGCGGTCGGCCTCGAGCTTCTCGTCATCGACACGCGTGCCAAGCATTCGCTGGCGGATGGCCAGTACGGGTCGCGCCGCGCGGATTGTGAGGAGTCGGCTCGGATCCTGGGTGTGGATCAGCTGGTCGATGTGGAGGATGTGGACGAGGCCTCGGCTGCGTTGGGTGGTGAGCGTTTGGCTGCGCGCACCCGCCATGTTGTGTCTGAGATTGCGCGTACGCGCGCCTTCATCGAGCTGTTGGATGAGGGGCCGTTGGAGGGTGTGCGCGTGGCGGTTGCGGGTGCCCTCATGAATGATTCGCATGACTCGCTGCGTGATGACTATGAGGTGTCCTGCGAGGAGTTGGATGTGGCCGTGGAGGCGGCGCGAGCTGCGGGCGCGTATGGTGCTCGTATGACGGGCGGCGGTTTTGGCGGCAGTGCGATTGCGCTTGTCAGTGCGGACGCTGTGCTCGGCGTGGCCCGGGCTGTTGCGGACGCCTATGAGGCGCGTGGTTGGCAGTCTCCTCACTTCATCCGGGCTCTGCCGGGTGTGCCAGCGGGGCGGCTGAGCTAAAGAATCCTGAGACGATCCGAGGGGCCGGTGCTTCAGCATTTGAAGCACCGGCCCCGGCCTCGTTACACTTGAGGAAGCAACGAAAACGCGGGAAGGACGCAACATGGGGATCGGCAAACGAGCATGGCAGGTGGCGGGCGCGGCGGCTGGCGGCGCGAGTCTCTTCGGCGGCGGTGTGGCGATTGGGCGTCTGCTGCGCCTCGATTCCCAGCGCGGTGACTACCGCCGGTCCTGGGAGAATCACAATCTGGCCACGCTTGAGCGCCTGCGTCAGCTTGACGAGCACCCCGAGGGGGAGTCCCCCTACTTGATCGTCTCCCTCGGCGATTCTTCCGTGCAGGGTATGGGTGCCTCGCGCGTCACCGAGTCCTACCCGGCGCGCCTGGCCTCAGCGATTGCGCAGCAGATGGATCGCGAGGTTCTGCTGCTCAACCTGTCCCTGTCGGGTGCCACCATCGAGTCCGTGGAACTCACTCAGCTCCCGCAGATGCGCGGCTTGGGCCTGCTGGACGGCCCCTACCGCCCCGACCTGGTGACGCTGACTATCGGTGGTAACGACGTGATGGCCGAGGATATGGCCCCCGGCCAGTTCGAGGAGCGTCTGCGTCGGATCCTGGCTGCGCTGCCGTCCGGTGCCCTCGTCTCCACGATCCCGTCGTTTGGCATCATGCCGCAGGAGAGCCGCGCGCAGGACATGTCCGACCGCATCCGCGCCGCTGTCGAGGACTCTGACGCGCACCTGGTCGACCTGCGTTCTCTCACCCAGGAATACTCGCTGCCGACGTACACGTTCGCCTACCACGCGGCGGACTTCTTCCATCCCAATTCGGCTGCCTACGCCAAGTGGGCGCAGCTCTTCGCCGACGCCTGGGCCGAGTCCCGACGTGAGCCAGCCCCCGTCGTCGAGGACGCCCCCCAGTGGGACATGCTCTCGGCGCGGGTGGCACAATCGGAGTATGACGACTGACGGACCGTGGCTCGTCGTCGGGTTAGGTAACCCCGGCGCGCAGTATGCCTCCACTCGACACAACGTCGGGTATTTGACCCTCGACGTGCTGGCCGCGCGCGGCGGTGCGACCTTGACATCGCACCGCTCGCGTACGCACACCGCCGACGTGCGCCTCGGGATCGGCCCGGGTGGCGTGCCCGGCCCCCGCGTGATTCTCGCGCGCTCGGACAGCTACATGAACACCTCGGGCGGCCCGATCAGTGCGCTCGCCTCCTTCCTGAAGGTCCCCCCGGCTCGTATTCTCGTCATTCACGACGACATGGACCTGCCCGCGCACACCCTGCGCCTGAAGGTCGGCGGGGGAGAGGGCGGCCACAACGGCCTGAAGTCCCTCACCCAGCACCTGCATACCCGCGATTACGCGCGCCTGCGCATCGGCGTCGGGCGTCCCCCGGGGCGCATGGATCCCGCTGACTATGTGCTGGCCGCCCTGCCCTCCAAGGAACGCCCCGACTGGGACGTGACCTTCGAGCAGGCAGCTGACGTCGTCGAAGACATCGTGACCAAGGGTTTTGCCCCCACCCAGATGATCCTGCACACCGGGTCCTGAACAAGGTGGTGCCCCACGTTGGGCACCACCGCGTACCCTCACCGCGAAAGGCAGCGCGTGCTACTTACCGGACTCCTCCCGGACATCTCCACCGATCCCGCGATCGAAACGGCCACCGACTCCATCGAGGCGGGCCGTTCGGGCACAATCGTCGCCCCCGTCGGTATCCGGCCACCCCTCCTTGCGGCCGTCGCCACGCGCGCGGCAACGCCGCTCGTGGTCCTCACCGCCACCGGGCGCGACGCCGAGACGCTGACCAACGCCCTGGCCTCGTGGATCCCGGGTGTCGCGATGCTGCCCGCGTGGGAGACCCTGCCCCACGAGCGTCTCTCGCCCCAGGTCGACACGATGGCCCGGCGCATCGCCGTCCTGCGCCGCCTCGTCCACCCGGTGGCCGGAGACGAGAGCGCGGGTCCGATCTCGGTCCTCGTCGTCCCCATTCGTGCGTTCCTCCAGCCGATTATCTCCGGCCTGGCGGACCTCGAACCCGTGCGTGTGCGCACCGGCGATATCCTGGACCTCACGGACGTCACGAACCGACTGGCTGAACTCGGATACGAGCGCGTCGACATGGTCGAAGGACGCGGCCAGATGAGCGTGCGCGGCGGCATCCTCGACGTGTTTCCACCCCAGGAACCCCACCCACTGCGCGTCGAGCTGTGGGGCGACGAGGTCGACGACATCCGCGCCTTCTCCGTCTCCGACCAGCGAACCCTCGGCGAGGCCGCCGACGGGGTGTGGGCCGTGCCCTGCCGCGAACTGCTCCTGACCCAGGCCGTGCGCGCCCGCGCCCGCGAGGCCGCCGCTCGCCTGCCCGGTGCCGCCGAGATGCTCAGCCTCGCCGCCGAAGGAATCGCGGCCCCCGGCATCGAATCCCTGGCCCCCATCCTGGTGTCCGGCATGGACTCCCTCCTCGACCTGCTGCCCGCAGGCTCACCGATCCTCGCCTCCGACCCCGAACGCATCCGTGCTCGCGCCGCCGACCTCGTCGCCACGACCGAAGAGTTCCTCGCCGCCGCGTGGAGCGCCGCAGCCGGGGGAGCCGACACCCCCCTCGAGGCCTCCAAGGCCTCGTTCCTCGACCTGGGGGACCTGTGGGGGAGTGGGACGCGCCCCTGGTGGGAACTCACCGACCTGCCGCCCGCCGACCTCGCCTCCGCCATCGACGAGGCCGACTCGCCCTCAGCGGACGGCCCCGCCCCCGTCGTCGTCTCGCCCACCCTCATGCGTGTAGGTGCCCGCGACGTGCACCCCTACCGCGGGGACTTCGCCCGCGCCGCCGCCGACCTCACCGACCTGGCCAGAGACGGCTGGCGCATCGTCGTCACCACCGAAGGCCCCGGCCCCGGCCGACGCATCCGATCCATCCTCACCGACGCCTCGTGCCCGGCTGCGCTCGCGGACAACGTGGAAGCGCAGCCAGACCCCGGCCTCGTCACGATCACGACCGCGCAGGCCGGCGTCGGCTTCGTCGCGCCCCACCTGAAACTCGCGATCCTCACCGAGGGAGACCTGACCGGTCGCGTCGGAGCCACCACGCGCGACATGCGGCGCATGCCCTCGCGCAGGCGCAAGGGCGTCGACCCCCTGACCCTGCACCCCGGTGACTACATCGTCCACGACCAGCACGGCATCGGGCGTTTCATCGAGCTGGTCTCCCGCACAATCGGGCGTGGGGACGCGGCCTCCACGCGCGACTACCTGGTCATCGAGTACGCGCCCTCCAAGCGCGGCCAGCCCGCCGACCGGCTCTTCGTGCCCACCGACGCGCTCGACCAGATCTCCAAGTACACGGGATCCGACGAACCCTCCCTCACCAAGATGGGCGGGGCTGACTGGGCGAAGACGAAGGCCCGCGCGAAGAAGGCCGTCAACGAGGTCGCCAAGGAACTCATCCGCCTGTACGCCGTACGCCAGCAGACCAAGGGACACGCCTTCGGACCCGACACGCCCTGGCAGCGCGAACTCGAGGACGCCTTCCCCTACGTCGAGACACCCGACCAGCTCGTCACCATCGACGAGGTCAAGGCCGACATGGAAAAACCCGTCCCCATGGACCGCCTGCTCACCGGCGACGTCGGCTACGGAAAGACCGAAATCGCCGTGCGCGCCGCCTTTAAAGCCATCCAGGACGGCTACCAGGTTGCGGTCCTCGTGCCCACGACCCTGCTGGTCACCCAGCACGCGGAGACCTTCGCCGAACGCTACGCCGGGTTCCCCGTGCACATCGGCACCCTCTCGCGCTTCTCTACCCCGAAGGAGACCGAAGAGGTCAAGGCGGGGCTGGCCTCGGGCAAAATCGACCTGGTCATCGGCACACACTCCCTGCTGACCGGCACCGTCTCCTTCAAGAAGCTCGGCCTGGTCATCATCGACGAGGAACAGCGCTTCGGCGTCGAACACAAGGAAACCCTCAAAGCCCTGCGCACCGACGTGGACGTCCTATCCATGTCCGCCACCCCCATCCCACGCACCCTCGAGATGGCGATCTCCGGCATCCGCGAGATGTCGATCCTCCAGACCCCGCCCGAAGAACGCCAGCCCGTCCTGACCTTCGTCGGCGCCTACACGGATGCCCAGGTCAGCGCCGCAATCCGGCGTGAGCTGCTGCGCGATGGACAGGTGTTCTACGTGCACAACCGCGTCGACTCGATCTCCTCGGTCGCCGCCCACATCTCCGAGCTGGTCCCCGAGGCCCGCGTGCGCACCGCCCACGGCAAGATGAACGAACACCAGCTCGAGGCCGTCATCCAGGACTTCTGGAACCATGAGTTCGACGTCCTCGTGTGCACGACCATCGTCGAAACCGGCCTAGACATCTCCAACGCGAACACGCTCATCGTTGACCGCGCCGACACCTTCGGCCTCTCCCAGCTCCACCAGCTGCGCGGGCGCGTCGGACGAGGCCGCGAACGCGCCTACGCGTACTTCTTCTACCCGGGTGATAAGGCTCTGACCGAGACCGCGCACGAGCGCCTGAAAACAATCGCGGCGAACACCGAGCTGGGCGCAGGCCTGGCCGTGGCCCAGCGCGACCTCGAGATCCGAGGTGCCGGTAACCTCCTGGGAGGCGCCCAGTCCGGCCATGTCGAAGGCGTCGGATTCGACCTGTACGTGCGCATGGTCTCCGACGCCGTGGCCGCCTACCGTGGCGATGCACCCGCGGAGAAGGCGGACGTGCGCATGGACCTGCAGGTGGATGCGCACATTCCTGAGGGCTACGTACGCGGCGAACGCCTGCGCCTCGAGGTCTACGCCAAGATCGCGGCCACGACCACCCCCGAGCAGGAGAAGGACGTGCGCGAGGAACTCGTCGACCGCTACGGCCCGATTCCTCCCCAGGTCGACCTGCTCTTCGCGGTCGCACGCCTGCGCGAGACCGTGCGCCGCGCGGGGATCACGGAGATTGTCACTCAGGGCAAGTACCTGCGCGTCTCGCCCGTCGAGCTGCGCGACTCCCAGGTGATGCGCCTCAAACGCCTGCATCCGGGCACGGTCATCAAGGCCGCTGTCCGCCAGGTCCTCGTGCCCCTACCGCTCACCTCGCGCGTCGGCGGGTCCCCGCTCACCGATGGTCCGCTCCTGGAGTGGGTGGAGACGCTGGTGACCAAGATCCTTGTGCCTTTTGGCGAGTAGTGCCTGTGGTGGAATACACTGGTCCTATTGCGTCGCAACACATCTGAGGAAGGAACGCTCGTGCGCTACACACGCCAGCTGGCATCCACCGCCCTGATTGTGGCCGCAGGACTGGGAATGGGGGCGTGCTCCACCCATCCCGGCGCTGCCGTCATCACCTCGTCGGGAGTCACATACTCCAACGCGGACATCAAGGAAGCCGCCCAGGAGCTGTTCGACATGAAGCTCACAAAGTCGGTGGACACCGAGTATGGGATCCGTACGAGTCTGATGAATAGTGAAGCCCTGGCCGCCGCAGGTGCCAGCGTGGGCATTACCGTCACCGACGAACAGGTTGACGCGCTGATCGCGCAGGATGTCGCACAGGCTGGAGGCACTGTGCCCGCCACAATGGGGCGTGCGACCCGCGCCATCTTCGAATCTGAGACGATCAGTCAGCTTATCAACGCGCAGGCTCAGGTCGATCCGACGGCTGGAAAGATCGCATCCGCCGCCCTGGCAGAGGCGCAGAAGAACTCCGGTGCCATCCTCAACCCGCGCTTCGTTCAGCCCTCCCTCGGCGGAACCAACACCCCGGAGGTCCCATTGTACGGAGACGCAGTCGCCGCTCCGAAGGACCCCGACGTGTCCTCGCTGATGGGTGGGGGAACGAATGGCCCTAAGACGCAGTGACGCACGTGTGAGTGTTCGCTCACAGTAGGCGGGGGACTAATGTCGCTTGTCCGGCGTCGCGCATAGGAGCGTTTCGCTCCAAACAATAAGACGTCGCCTCATCGGGGGTGACCACACATGGCGGTCCGTATTACCGTTGTACTGACCGCTTCCACGCAACAACATCGATTGGAGAATGACGTGGCAGTTATTGAAGGCATTGGTGCACGCGAGATCCTCGACTCGCGCGGTAACCCGACCGTTGAGGTCGAGGTCGTCCTTGAGGACGGCACCGCTGCGCGCGCGTCCGTTCCCTCCGGCGCGTCCACCGGCGCGTTCGAGGCCGTCGAGCGTCGCGATGGCGACAAGGGCCGCTACCTCGGCAAGGGCGTCCAGGACGCTGTTGACGCCGTCGTCGAGCAGATCGCCCCCGAGCTCATTGGCGAGGAAGCCGACGATCAGCGCTACATCGACCAGGCCATGATCGACCTGGACGGCACCCCCAACAAGGGCAAGCTCGGCGCGAACGCCATCCTCGGCGTCTCCCTCGCCGTGGCCAAGGCCGCCGCGAAGTACGCGGACCTGCCCCTGTACAAGTACCTGGGCGGCCCCAACGCTCACGTCCTGCCCGTCCCCATGATGAACATCCTCAACGGTGGCTCCCACGCGGACTCCAACGTTGACATCCAGGAGTTCATGATCGCCCCCCTCGGCGCTCCCTCCTTCCGTGAGGCCCTGCGCTGGGGTGCCGAGGTCTACCACACGCTCAAGGGCGTCGTGAAGGACCGCGGTCTGTCCACCGGTCTGGGCGACGAGGGCGGTTTCGCCCCCAACCTGGACTCCAACGCTGAGGCCCTCGACCTGATCGTTTCCGCGATCGAGAAGGCTGGCTTCAAGCCGGGCGAGGACGTTGCCCTGGCCCTGGACGTCGCCTCCTCCGAGTTCTTCAAGGACGGCCTGTACCAGTTCGAGGGTGAAGGCCGCTCGACCGAGTACATGGTTGAGTACTACGAGAAGCTCATCTCGAACTACCCGCTGGTTTCCATCGAGGATCCGCTGGATGAGGACGAGTGGGATGCCTGGAAGGCCTTGACCGCCGAGATCGGTGGCCGCGTCCAGCTGGTCGGCGACGACCTGTTCGTTACCAATCCCGCCCGCCTGAAGAAGGGCATTGAGCTGGGTGCTGCAAACGCGCTGCTCGTGAAGGTGAACCAGATTGGTTCGCTGACCGAGACCCTCGACGCCGTCGAGGAAGCGCACCGCAACGGCTACCGTTCGATGACCTCGCACCGCTCCGGCGAGACCGAGGACACCACCATCGCCGACCTGGCCGTCGCCACCAACTCCGGCCAGATCAAGACCGGTGCTCCCGCTCGCTCCGAGCGCGTCGCCAAGTACAACCAGCTGCTGCGCATCGAGGAGCAGCTGGGCGAGGCCGCCGTCTACGCCGGCCGCTCTGCCTTCCCTCGCTTCAAGTGAGCCTAGGCAACTAGCCGCATAGCTCCGCGCGGGTCCGCAAGGATCCGCGCGGAGTTTTTTCACGGCGTGGAACCAGGCCAAAATCGCCCCGATAGGGCACGATAGAAGAATGGCTAGTCGTCGTCCCTCCTCCCGCCCATCCCCGCGTCGTCGCGCGTCCTCCTCTGACGGGGCGCGTTCGACGCGCGAGATCAACGCGGAAAAGTCACGTCAGCGCCGGGCTGCCGCACAGGCCGCAAAGAAAGACGAGGCCTCGGCGCGGGGAAAGAAGAAAGCCAGCACAGCGGATCGCAAGAAAGCCGGGCGTACTCAGTCCGATTCCGCGAAGGCAACCGCGTCCTCGGCCCGTGAGCGACTGGCCGCACGCACTCGTGAACGCGGTGCGAAGCGGACGCCGCGCGAGAATGGCAACATCCTGTCGATCGGCGGCTTGGACGTGTCCACGCGGCTTGTCGTCGTCATGGTCGTCGCGGCGATCCTCTCAGTTATGCTCGTGCCCAGCCTCTTCCAGTGGTGGCAGCAGGAGCGCGAACTCGCGCAGATCAAGTCACAGGTCGCTGAGCAGCAGAAGAAGAACGCCGACATGCAGCGTCAGCTTGACCTGTGGAACGATCCCGACTACATCTCGACGCAGGCACGCGAACGCCTGGGATACGTGCGTCCGGGTGAAACTCAATACACGGTGGTTGATCCGGGGCCGCAATATCAGGACTCCGCCATGGCTGCTGCGGCGACGCCCACCGGACCCGCACGCCCCTGGGTGCAGCAGGTCGCTATCCTAGTGGGGAAGGCGGACCAGCCGCCCACCTCGAATCCCATCCCGTCTGCTGATACCAGCGAGTCGGGACAGGAGAACACCACCGGCGAAGAAAGCGAAGAATGAGCCTCGTTAACACCACGGACGCCACCGAAGCGGACCTTGAGGTCCTGCGCGACCAGCTGGGCCGCGTGCCCCGAGGCGTCGTCGGTATCGCCGCGCGCTGCGTGTGCGGGCGTCCCACGGTCGTCGCAACGGCTCCGCGCCTGCCCGACGGGACTCCGTTTCCCACGACCTACTACCTGACCCACCCGGCCGCCGTCAAGGGTGCCTCGACGCTTGAGGCCGAGCACGTCATGGAAACCCTCAACGAGGAACTCGCCGCCGACGAGGAGCTGCGAGCTGCTTACGCGCGCGCCCACCAGGCCTACATCGACGCGCGCCTGACCTTGGGCGACGTCCCCGAGATTTCCGGCGTCAGCGCCGGCGGTATGCCCACGCGCGTCAAGTGCCTGCACGCCCTCGTTGGCCATTCCCTGGCCGCGGGTCCCGGCGTGAACCCCATCGGAGACCGGGCACTCGCAATGCTGGAGGAACGCGGTCTCTTTTCGACCGCGCGCTGCTCCTGCTGACCGCGCCCACCGAAGCTAGCCCCGGCCTCGTCCGGGACGACACACACGAGAAACGAAGCGATGACCCGCGTAGCTGCCATTGACTGTGGAACAAACTCAATCCGACTGCTCGTCGCCGACGCTACCGTCGGCGAGGACGGTCGCACCCGCCTTGCCGATCTGACGCGCCAGATGCGTATCGTGCGCCTGGGCAAGGGGGTGGACGCACGCGGCTACCTGGACCCGGGAGCGATTTCGCGCACCGTGGAAGCCACCATCGAATATCAGCGGATGATCGAGAAGCTCGGCGCGACGCGCACCCGCTTCGTTGCGACGTCGGCGACGCGCGATGCCTCCAACAGCGCCGAATTCGTCCGCCAGATCAAGGCGGTCATCGGCGTCGAACCCGAGGTTATCGTCGGCACGGAGGAGGCCTCGCTGTCCTTCCGCGGTGCCGTCGGCGGGCTGGGGGGCAGCGTGCGCACCCCCATGCTGGTTGTCGATATCGGCGGCGGCTCGACCGAGCTGGTGCTGGGGTCGACGAGCGTCAAGCAGGCGATCTCCATCGACATGGGCGCCGTGCGCGTCACGGAGAAGTTTTTCGCCCGCGTGGATCCGTCCGGAGGAGTGCCCGCTGAGGACCAGGCCCGCGCGATCGCATGGATCGACGAGCAGCTGGACGGTGCCGAGAAGGCAGTGGACCTTGCGCGCGTGCGCTCCCTCGTCGGGGTCGCCGGGACCGTCACGACGCTGACCGCGCAGGCCCTGGGCCTGACCTCCTACCAGCCCGAGCGCATTCACGGTGCCCGCCTGAGCGCCGCCCAGTTCGACCAGGCCGTGCGCTTCATGGTCGACCAACCGACCTCCGTCAAGGCATCCCTGGGCTTCATGCCCGAGGGCCGCGAGGACGTCATCGCCGCCGGCGCGCTCATCTGGAGTCGGATCGTGACCCGCGTCCTCGCGCGCGCGGAGGCGGCCGGGCACCCCATCAGCGACATCATCACCTCCGAGCACGACATCCTCGACGGTATCGCGATGGCGATGGTCGACCAGGCTTGATGCGCGTGCCAGCCTCCCGTAGGCTGGTAGCGTCCCGCCCCCGTAGCCCAATTGGCAGAGGCAACCGACTTAAAATCGGTGTGTTGTGGGTTCGAGTCCCACCGGGGGTACTGTCACGTGCGCCTCATGGACGAGGCCGTGGCTCCTTGCGCGTGCGCGCGCCACAGACGGAGGCCAGTTTCGTTGTACGCATAACGGTACGTTTCCCTCCGCGCGTGCCTCCGTGCGAGACTTGAGGCAATACGTCACTGAACAAGGAGGAAATATGGCCAACCCGGTGATGAACTCAATCGTCAAAGACTGGTCCACCCAGCAGACAACCCCCGCCGGATACCCGACCATGCCCGGCTACCAGCCCGCCTCGCAGCAGGCTCCCAACCCGTACGCCGGACAGACGAACCCGTACGCGGCCCAGCAGGCTCCGGCGTACGGTCAGCCGACCGGTTACGGCGATCCGCAGGCCTACGGCCAGCAGCAGGGAGCATACGGTGATCCGATGGCCTCCTATGAGGCGATGATGACCGCTCCCGCCGCCGATGCAGTGGATCGCGGCCGCATGACCTACGACGATGTCGTGGTCAAGTCCCTCATCTGCTTCGGCCTGCTCCTGGCAGGTGCGACCGTCGGCTGGATGATGGGTCTCGCGTCGCCCTCCATCGCGGTGGCCAGCATGTCCGTCGGCTGCCTCGTGACCCTCGGCCTCGGCCTGTTCGTCCAGTTCTCGAAGAAGGTGCGCCCCGGCGCAATCATTGCCTACTCGCTCATTGAGGGCGTGGTGCTTGGTGCGCTGTCCTGCTTCTTTGAGATCGTGTACCCGGGCATCGTGGTGACCGCGGTCCTGGCGACCCTCGTCGTCATTGGCGTGACGCTGGGGGCCTTCAGCTTCGGCTTTATCCGCAACTCGGGCGCGGTTACCCGCATTGCGACCATCGGCTCGATCTCGTTCTTCTTCTACTACATGATCAGCCTCATCCTGTCCCGTTCGGGCGCGGTCGACATGACGGCCGTCAACAACTACAAGGTGTTCGGCTTCATTCCGCTTGGCGTCATCATCGGCGTGATCGCGATTATCATCGGCGTCCTGTGCCTCGTGCGCGACTTCGACGCCGTCAAGGTCGGCGTGAACACCGGTGTGCCCGTCAAGTACTCGTGGCTGTGCACCTTCGCGATCATGACGGACGTCATCTGGATCTACCTCGAGATCCTCAAGCTCCTGTCCTACTTCATGCGCCGCGACTGACGGCCATCCCTCTCAGCGACCCCTACCCCAACAAGGAAAGACACCATGGAGAACATTTCTGTCACCGGCGAATTCGGCCGCAAGCCCGCCCTCGCCTTCGAGGGTACCCCTTCCGACGAACTCGTCGTCGAGGTCCTGCGCGCGGGCGACGGCCAGGTGGTCGAGGCCGGCGACACGATCACCTGCCACTACTACGGCGCGGTCTTCGGCTCCGCCACCGACTTCGACAACTCCTTTGATCGCGGCGGTGCCCTGTCCTTCCAGATCGGCGTGGGTATGGTCATCCCCGGCTGGGACGAGGGCCTGGTCGGCAAGCGCGTGGGTGACCGCGTCCTGCTGTCCATCCCCGCTGAGCTTGGCTACGGCGCGCGCGGCGTCCCGCAGGCCGGCATCCCCGGCGGCGCAACCCTCGTGTTCGTCACGGACATCCTCGGCGTGAACTAATCGCAGTTGACAAACGGGGCGGGCCAGCACTGGTGTGCTGGCCCGCCCCGCGTGCGTGAGGCGTCCTCCAATTACTCGTGGGGAAGCGCCGGGCAGGCAACCCCGGTGCGAGCGTGGCACTCATAGCCGCCAGGATTCTTCGCCAGGTACTGCTGGTGGTACTCCTCGGCGAGCCAGAAGCGGGCATTCGACTCGGGCGAGGGAGCCGGAGATATCACCGTCTGGATCGGGCCGAAGCCGCGTGCGGAGAGGACCTCCTGGTAGGCCTCGCGCAGGGCCTGCCCGATGCGCAGCTGGTCGGGTGTGGTCGTCCAGATCTGCGAGCGATACTGGTCGCCGATGTCGTTGCCCTGGCCACCCACCTGCGTGGGGTCGTGAATCTCGAAGAAGAGACGGATCAGGTCGACCGCGCTGGTCGCCGACGTATCGAAGACGACGCGCACCGTCTCCGCGTGGCCCGTCGAATGCGAACACACCTGCCGGTAGGACGGATCGGGGGAGTGCCCGCCCATGTAGCCCACCGCCGTCGAGACAACACCGGGCGCATTCCACAGTGCCTTTTCGACACCCCAGAAGCACCCCCCGGCCAGGAAGATAACCTCCTGGCTGGCCCCGGCCTCGTCAATGAGAGGCGTACCAAACACGGCATGTACGGAGGAACGGACCCCCGTCTGTGCCAAACGAAAGAAAGTATCCATGTCTCACATTTGACCACCGCCACCCCCACATGCGCCCGATGAGCGCGTAAAGACGGGAAAAAGTGACAGGCGCGGGTAGTCTTGGGGCGTGAGAAAAGGAGAACCAGTGGCTACAGCACCTAAACGACCGCGCTGGAATCTGTCGGGCCTAATGGGACGGCTGAACGCAGCGCTACCCGCGAAGAACGCCGGAAGAGGAGCATTCTCTGGCGAGATGCACACTCCCGCCCCCGTGGTTCTCTCGGTGCGCGAGGAAAACCACGATGAACTTGACGCCTCCGCCCTGGTGCCACGTACCCTGCGCGTAGCCGCGGCCTTCTCGTGGCGCACGCTCGTCGTCGTCGGGCTGGTCACCGCTTTCCTGTGGGCCGCCGCCGGGCTCACGCTCGTCATCATGCCGGTCGCGATTGCCTTGACTCTCGCCGTGCTGCTCGAACCCCTCGTTTCATGGATGCGGCGCAAGCTGCACTTCCCCTCGTCCCTGGCCGCAGCCGTCGGCCTCCTCGTTTTCTTCTTCGCCGTTGCCGGGGCGCTGAGTCAGGCAGCCGCCGAGCTCATCCAGCAGGTCCCGCAGCTGGCCGTGCAGGCTGCGGAGGGCTTTGGCACCCTCATCCAGATGATCTCGACCAACGACTACCTGAAGAACGGCCCGCTCAAAATCGACACGACGGTGCTGAACCAGGCGGCCGATCAGATGCGCAGTGAGGTGATGAACTGGCTCAACACGAACAAGGAGACGCTGGCGACCGGTGCTCTCAACATCACGTCGTCGGTGGGCACGCTGGCCACCTCCGGCCTGACGATGCTTTTCTGTCTGTTCTTCTTCCTGAAGGAAGGGCGCTCGATCTGGCTGTGGTGCGTGCGCCTGCTGCCCGCTCCCGCGCGCGTTCCCGTCCACGAGAGCGCGATCCGCGGTTGGGCGACCTTCGGCTCCTACGTTCGTACGCAGATTCAGGTGGCGGCCATCGACGCGGTCGGCATTGCACTGGGCGCGTTCTTCCTGGGTGTGCCGCTCGCCATCCCGATTGGTGTTATCACGTTCTTCGCGGCATTCGTGCCGATTCTGGGTGCCTTGACCTCGGGTGTCATCGCGGTGATGGTTGCTGCGCTGAACGGCGGTCTGTCGAAGGCGATCATCATGCTGATCATCATTCTGGTCGTCCAGCAGATCGAGTCCAACATCTTGCAGCCCTTTATGATGTCGAACGCGGTGTCCCTGCATCCCGTGGCCGTCATGCTGGTTATTACCGCGGGATCAGCGATCGCGGGCATTGCGGGTGCGGTCTTCTCCGTGCCGATTGCGGCCTTCATTAACGCGACGGTCATGTACCTGCACGGCTACGACCCAATGCCTGAGTTGGCCACGGCGCAGGACCGGCCGGGAGGCCCCCCGGGAACGCTCGAGAAGCAGATCGCCGCGACGTATGCTGGTAAGCCTGATACGCGTCCCTACACGTCGGTCCTCGAGGCCGATGGGGACGAGGTCGTGGCATCCGTGGATGCTCACGCCGAGGTTCGCGTGGAGCGGGAGGCGCCCGCCCCCTCAGGTGCGGTTGCCGAATCTGCGGGGGAGAAGTCGGGCGAACCCCCGACGCCCCACGTGGAGGCCTGATCCTCCCCTTCGAATACGTAGACGCGAGTGGGTCCCACCTGATGGTGGGACCCACTCGCTGCGTATGTAGCACGCGGCAGCGCGAACGCTGCGCGCAGGCTCAGCCTTCGAAAGGCTTGGCGTCGAGGATCTCGACGTCGATCATGCGGCCGGTGGGGGCCTCGAAGGAAAGCTTGTCGCCTGCCTTGTGACCGATGACGGCGGCACCGAGGGGTGCCTGCGCGGAGAAGACCTGAATGCCCAGGTCGCCTCCGGCGTCGCGAGAGCCGAGCAGGAACGTCTGCTCGCGACCGGCGACGATGGCGGTGACAACCATTCCGGGTTCGACGATGCCGTCGTCGGCGGGGGTGTCGCCAACCTCGGCGTGCTCGAGCATCTCCTGGAGGACCTGGATGCGCGTCTCGTTCATGGACTGCTCGTTGCGCGCGGCGTGGTAGCCGCCGTTCTCGCGCAGGTCGCCTTCCTGGCGGGCTGCATCGATGAGGCGTGCGATCTCGACTCGCTTGACCTCGATGCGTTCCTTGAGCTCGTACGCGAGCAGGTCGTACTGGGCCTGCGTAAGCCATTGAGTGTCGGCCATGGTTCCTCCATTGACGTGTGTCAGTCGATTGAGCGCCGACACGTGGGTGTCGGCGCGCACGGTGTTGAGTGTAGCAACAATGTGCACGACGACGTGGTCGGCGTGCGCGGTCGTCGCGTTAGGAACCTAGGACTGCCAGGTAGACGGCGATGCAGTGGCAGGCCCACGCGGCGACGGTGAAGGCGTGGAAGATCTCGTGGAAGCCGAACCAGGTGGGGGAGGGGTCGGGTTTCTTCGCGCCGTAGACGACAGCTCCCAGCGTGTAGAGGACACCGCCCGCGACAATGAGCCACACGATGGCGGGGCCGCCTCCTGCCCACAGCTGAGGCAGGTACCAGACGGCGACCCAGCCGAGGGCGACATACACGAGGGTGCTGAGCCAGCGCGGTGCAGTGGGCCAGAAGAGGTTGAGGAGGATGCCGATGATCGCGCCTCCCCAGACGACGGACAGGAGGATTGTGGTGTCGGAGCGGCTGAGGAGCGCGATGGTCAGCGGCGTGTAAGTGCCCGCGATGAGTAGGAAGATGTTGGAGTGATCCAGCCGCTTCCACATGATCTCCCAGCGTGGGGCCCAGTAGAAGCGGTGGTAGGTCGCGGAGACGCCGAAGAGAATGAGGGAGCATGCCAGATAGACGGCCGACCCGATTTTGGTCGGGGTCGTGGGGGCCAGACACACGAGCACGATGGATGCGGCCAGCGACAGGGGGGCGGCTGCCAGGTGGAGCCAGCCGCGCAGCTTCGGCTTGATTTGGACGAGCTGTCCGGACGCCCACTGCTTGGGCGTGAGCGATGCGATCTTCATCTCTTCACCTCATCAATTTCTTACGCTACCGTAGGTTACTACGGCGTAAATTCCGGGGTTCGGCATGTTCTCGCACTGCGAGAGTATTTCTGTTTCCCTGTGACGAACGGCGCGATACCCTTACTGTCATAAGAGTAGGCCGCTTCGGCCTGTGCGACACGAAGGAGAGACGACATGGGCCAGTGGAACATGCTCTACGACATGTACGAGCGTCGCCTCAAAGCCGAGCTGTCCGATGCAGCAGTCCCCAAACACATCGGCGTCATCCTGGATGGAAATCGGCGCTGGGCGAAGTCGCTGGGGGCAACCGCCTCGCAGGGACACCGCGCGGGAGCCGGCAAGATCGCCGAGTTTCTCGATTGGTCCGAGGACGCTGGGGTCTCCATCGTCACGCTGTGGCTTCTGTCTACCGACAACCTGGCGCGCGACGAGGGCGAGCTGGGTGAGCTGCTGCGCATCATCTGCGAGGCCGTCTCCCTCCTGGCGGACCAGGGGCGTTGGAAGCTGGCCGTCGTTGGTGACCTAGCTCTGCTGCCTGAGCAGGTGAGTGAGGATCTGCGTGCGTCCGTCGCGCGCACCGCAAGCGTGCAGGGTATGACCGTCAACGTCGCGGTCGGCTACGGTGGCCGCCACGAGATTACCGAGGCCGTGCGCTCCATGATGCGCGAGGCCGCGGCAAAGGGACTCACCCTCGATGAACTCGCCGACTCCTTCACCGACGCGGACATCACCGCCCACGTGTACACGAAGGACCAGCCCGACCCCGACCTCGTCATCCGAACCTCGGGCGAACAGCGCCTGTCGGGCTTCATGCTGTGGCAGTCCGTGCACTCCGAATACTACTTCTGCGAGGTCTACTGGCCGGACTTCCGTCGCGTCGACTTCCTGCGCGCCTTGCGCTCCTACGCCCAGCGTGAGCGCCGCATGGGCAAGTAGCCGCGCCCACCAACGAACGAGGCCGGGATCCCATCACGGGACCCGGCCTCGTTGGTGAATCTGGAGGTGCCAGACGGGGTCTGCTCAGGCGAGTTCGTGCGCCCAGGGTGGATTCGCGCCGCTGCGTGACACGGTCACGTCGGACACGGCGCTGGCGCGGTCGATGATGGCGCGCACCTGTTCCTCCGGGAGGACGCGCAGTGCCTCGCGTGCGCCTGTGCCACGCAGTCCCATGCCCCACAGAGCGTCAATCATGCCGCCCATGAAGGAATCGCCCGCCCCGACCGTGTCGACGACCTTGACGTCGCCCGGCGTCTTCGTGAAACGCAGGCCCGAGGCCGTGGCAACCAGGCAACCGTGCTTGCCGCGCGTGACGACCACGAGCGACGGACCCAAGCCCAGCCAACGTTCCACGACCTCGTCGATGGCAGCCCCGCCCGTCAGCCAGTCGATGTCTTCGTCCGACACCTTGACGATGTCGGACAGAGCGATGAAACGCTCAATCGAGGCGAGTGCCGTCTCGGGATCACCCATGATCGAAGGGCGCGCGTTCGGGTCGAAGCACACGAGTGCATGCTCGCGTCCGCGCTCCAGCGCATCCAGGACAGCCGACGCGCCCGGTTCAATGATCGCCGAAATGGAACCGGCCTCGAGGATCTGAGCTGTCTCGGGAACCTCAATGGGGGCGGTGGGTGCCCACTCCAAGTCGAAGGTGTAGGAGGCCGCACCGTTTGCGTCCAGGTGTGCCAACGCGGACGACGTGTGCGAAGCGCCGCGCGAGGCGTCGGTGATGAGCACGCCCGAATCGGCCATATGGAACTCAATGAGGCGTCCACGCGCGTCCGAACCGATCCACGTCGCCAGCTCAACTGGCCGTCCGAGCCGCCCGAGGGTCAGCGCGACGTTCGCAGGGGATCCACCCGGGATTTCCACGGGGAACTCCGGCTGATCGTGCGTGATCATGACATCGATGAGGGCTTCGCCGATTGCGAGCACGTGGGGGATGGACTGTGTCATCTGGTCTC
The DNA here is from genome assembly GCF_041433955.1 of Pauljensenia sp. 20925_1_25. Taxonomy (NCBI): domain Bacteria; kingdom Bacillati; phylum Actinomycetota; class Actinomycetes; order Actinomycetales; family Actinomycetaceae; genus Pauljensenia; species Pauljensenia sp. 20925_1_25. The sequence goes on from NZ_JAPWCL010000001.1 coordinate 19,149, forward strand.
CTCGCTTGCGGTCCGAAAACGTCCGGAAACTAGCCTAGCGGGCGTCGACCGCCTGCGTCCCCGTGCGCTCCGCCAGGCGAGACTGTGCCCCGTCGAGGATTTGTGAGCAGCGAGCTGCCAGCGCTTCCCCGCGCTCCCAGAGCGTCAGCGTGTCTTCCAACGGTGCTTGACCACTCTCAAGTGTCTGGACAATACGCACCAATTCGTCGCGCGCGGCCTCATATCCCAGGGACTGAGGATCGGGAAGCTGATCGGTCGGGGTCATTGTGTTGTTCCTTACGATTGATGGGCGGGTGGGACGAGGCCGGGGCTGAGGTCCCGGGTCACGATTCGGTTGGCGCAGTGGGGGCGGTGGCACCCACGACCTGAGCGACCATGCGGCCAGACGCGAGGATGCCTTCGATGAGGTCCCCCTTCTTCACCTGTGCCGAGGAGGTGATGAGCTGGCCCGACGGGGTCTTCAGCAGCGCGTAGCCGCGATCCAGCGTCGCCTGCGGGGACAGGGCAGTCAGTGTGGCGCGCGCACGGGTCAGGCTCTGACGCTCCGACGCCAGGCGGCGCTCGACCGCCGTGCGTAGCGCGGTCACGCGCTGGTCGAGGGCCGCGCGATGCCCGTCGACAATGGCCCCCGGCCCCTGGAGAACCGGCCGCGACGTCAGGAGCGACAGGTGCGAGCGCTCCGTCATGAGGCGACCGGCCAACGCTCCACGCATGCGGGAGACGGCTTGGGCGACACCGTCGCGTTCGCGGGCACGGTCCGGGACGATGCGGCGCGCCGCGTCCGTTGGGGTTGAGGCGCGGTAATCCGCGACGAGGTCCAGCAGGGGAGAGTCGCCCTCGTGTCCGATGGCGGACACGACGGGGGTGCGGGCGTCGGCGACCGCGCGCACGAGGCGTTCGTCGGAGAAGGGGAGGAGGTCCTCGACCGCTCCGCCGCCGCGCGCGATCACGATGACGTCCACGTCCTCCATGGCGTCCAGCTCGAGCAGCGCTCGGCCCACTTCGGGCACGCAGTGATCGCCCTGGACGGCGACCTCGCGGATCTCGAAGCGCGCGTCTGGCCAGCGATCCGAGGCGTTGACGACCACGTCGTCTTTCGCTTTCGCGCCCCGACCGCAGATCAGCCCAATCGTGCGCGGCAGGAATGGCAGGGGTTTCTTGCACGCATCCGAGAACAGACCCTCGGCGGCCAGGCGGGCGCGCAGCGCCTCAATCTGGGCCAGCAGGTCACCCACACCCTGCAGGTGAATCTCCGCCGCCTGCAGGTTGAGTCGGCCCGAGCGCTCCCAAAACACGGGTTTCACGCGCGTCACCACGCGCGCACCCTCGGTGAGCGGCGTGGAATCCATGACGCCCGCCCACGCGGTCACCGTCATCGACGTGTCCGTCTCCAGGTCGCGCAGCGTCAAAAAGTGCATCTTCGCGCCCGGGCGCACCTTGTACTCGACGACCTGGCCCTCCACCCACAGGGGACTCATGCGGTCCACGTACACCTTGATGTTCTCCGTCAGCCTGCGCAGCGGCCACGGATTATCCCGCGTCGTGTCGGCAGCTTTCGCGGCGGGCGGACGTGCGGGAGCGTGCGCGGTCCCCGCTGTGGGGGAGGAGGGGGCATAGGGCGAGGTCACTCCCACAGGATGCCACACGCCGCCCCCGTCTGCGTCCCTGCGCCCGAGCGTGTGGGAAGTCGGAAGCGTGGGCGAGCCCAGGCCTCGCATCGGAGGTGACAATGTGTGATTCCCACGCCCCCGCGCACGCCCTCGCCCCCGGGCGCTAGGGTGGACGCATGAATGAAAACGTCGACCTGCGAGCCAGCGCCGAGACCCCCCTGCCCGCCCCCCACGGAGAGGGAAGCGGTCGCATTCTCCTTGCGGCCCCCCGCGGATACTGCGCCGGCGTGGACCGCGCCGTCGACGTCGTCGAAAAAGCACTCGAGCTCTACGGCGCGCCCGTGTACGTGCGCAAAGAGATCGTCCACAACAAGTTCGTCGTCGAGTCGCTGACCAAGCGCGGCGCGATCTTCGTCCAGGAGACCGACGAGGTGCCCGAGGGTGCCCGCGTCGTCTTCTCCGCGCACGGCGTCTCCCCGGCCGTCCACGAGGCCGCCGCCACCCGCCACCTCGCCACGATCGACGCGACCTGCCCGCTGGTGACCAAGGTGCACCGCGAGGCCGTGCGCTTCGCGAAGGAAGACTACGACATCATCCTCGTCGGCCACCAGGGGCACGAGGAAGTCGAGGGCACCTTCGGTGAGGCACCCGGCCACATCCAGGTCGTCGGCACCCCCGACGAGGTCGACAACGTTGTCGTGCGCGACCCTTCGCGCGTCGTGTGGATCTCCCAGACCACGCTCTCCGTCGACGAGACCCGCGAGACCGTGGACCGCCTGCGCCAGCGCTTCCCGCAGCTCATCGACCCGCCGTCGGACGATATCTGCTACGCCACCCAGAACCGCCAGGGTGCCGTGAAATTCATCGCGCCCCAGGTGGACGTCATGGTCGTGGTCGGCTCGGCGAACTCCTCGAACTCGGTGCGCCTCGTCGAGGTCGCGCTCGAGGCCGGGGCGGGGTCCGCGTACCGCGTCGACAAGGCCGAGGAACTCGATGAGTCCTGGTTCGAGGGTGCCCGTACTGTGGGCCTCACCTCCGGCGCATCCGTTCCCGAAATCCTCGTGCGCGACGTCATCGAATGGCTGCAGAACCGCGGATTCCCCACCGTTGAGGTAGCCCGTACCGAGACCGAATCGACGACCTTCGCGCTACCCCGCGACTTGCGCGCCGACCTGAAGAAGGCCGGCATGGTGCCCGCTCGCCCCCACGCACCCCGCGTCGCCGGACCCGACCACACCAGTTGAGACCGTACCTCCGACCGTCTGACAGTGCGGTAAAGTGGCGTGCAAGGACGAGTATTCGTCGATTGTCGAGCCAACGCGGAGGTTGTGCATGGATCCCATCGAACGAGTCAGCGACGCAGTCGCCGCCCTGGCCGGGCGCGACCTGACGCTTGAGGACTACCACCAGTTCCTCCTCGACGCAGCGGCCCTCCTCGCGCCCGCACGCCCCGTCATCGTCGGCGGAGGCAGGCACGGGAGCGAGGCGCGATGGCGGGTCGGCGGGCGGACGCTCGCGATCAGCGGCGGCGACAGGCCCGATATGCCCCTGGTGTCGGTGAGCTTCGTGGACACCGAGCACGCCGAGGACGAGGAGTTCCGCGAGGTTAAGTGGGGCCTCATCCAGGACACCCCCTTCCACTGGGCGATTTTTCTCGGCCCCGAAACGCCGGAAGATGTCTGGGCTAAGCGCTGCGGATGCCTGTGCTACAACTGGGAACTCTTCGACGAGGTCTTCGATCCCGTCTTCCGGTCCTTGCCCCACGACCTGGCGAAACTCCCACCCGCGTGGCGTCCGCAGATCGTCTACCAGTGGGACATGAGCGTTACCGCCCTGGGCGTCGTCACCGTGCGCGCCACCGTCGACGGGGTCCAGATCTCCAGCGACGTCACCGGCGACTCCGTTACGCTGCCGCCCGGCTTCCAGATGGGAATCGGGCGGATCCTCGCGGGCCTCGCGCAAGGGGCACCGCTGCGCGACGTGCGCTTCCTGGAATCCCGCGGCTTCAGCATCGGCCCCACAAGCCTGACGGGACGGGAAACCCCCGAACTCCTCCAACAGATCGCGTGGATGGAAGAACACAACTGGGACGAGCTCGGCCCCGACACCGAGCACAACCGGTGCCCCGGTCTGACCTTCGACGAGCTGCGTACCGCCGTTGCACTGGCCGCGGGCGACACTGAGGAGGAACCCAGGCCTCGTACCACACGGGACAACCCCGCACCCATGCGCGCAGGCCTGACGACCGAGCAGCTCCAGTGGCTCGTCCAGCAGTGGCTGGGCGGCGCGCCCATCGCCGACCTCCTGACACGCGGACTGGGCGGGGAGAACGGCACCTACCTGACAAAGCAGGCCATCGTCGGCACTGATTGGGCGGCCTACCAGCCCGAGCACAACGGCGAATGGGCGATCATCGTCTCCCCCGCCGAAGGCGAGGAGTGGAACGACGACCAACAGGTGGCGGGTGCCGCCTGGCAGCTGTGTACCACGCTGACAAACATGGTCGGGCCAGCCTTCGCGGGGCGCACCACCAGTCATTTCGCCTACACGCGATTCTTCCGCGTCGGAGAGCGCGCCCTTAGCATCGATACACTCCTCGGGCTGCGGCTCCGGCTCGGAAGCTTCGAGGAAATGAAGGCTTTCTACCCGCGCGACTAGCTCGGTGTGCTGCCCTGAGCGTCGGCGTGACGTAGCGCGTGGGTGCTACGCCGTCCGGCCTGCTCCGATAGGATGGGGGCGTGTCTCTTACTATCGGTATCGCTGGACTGCCCAACGTCGGCAAGTCCACCCTGTTCAACGCCCTGACCCGCGCGACCGTACTCGCCGCGAACTACCCCTTCGCGACCATCGAGCCCAACGTCGGCGTCGTGCCCCTGCCCGACCCGCGCCTGAACAAGCTCGCGGAGATCTTCGGCTCCCAGCGCATCCTGCCCGCCACCGTGTCCTTCGTGGACATCGCCGGTATCGTGCGCGGCGCCTCCGAGGGTGAAGGCCTGGGCAACCAGTTCCTCGCCAACATCCGCGAGGCCGACGCGATCTGCCAGGTCACGCGTGCATTCTCCGACCCCGACGTCGTGCACGTCGACGGCAAGGTGGACCCGGCCTCGGACATTGAGACCATTAAGACCGAGCTGATCCTCGCCGACATGCAGACGATCGAGAAACAGATCCCGCGCCTCGAAAAGGAGGTGCGCGGCAAGAAGACCGAGCCGATCGTCCTCGAGACCGCGCGGGCGGCCCTCGACCTGCTGGAGCGCGGTGAGCTGCTGTCCGGCCCCGAGGGAGCCAAGCTGGACCAGGACGCGCTGCGTTCCTTCCAGCTCATGACCTCCAAGCCCTTCATTTTCGTGTTCAACATGGACGCCGCCGAAATGGACAACGAGGAGATGAAGGACGAACTGCGCGCCCTCGTCGCCCCCGCCGAAGCCATCTTCCTGGACGCCCAGTTCGAGGCAGAACTGGTCGAACTGGACGACGAGGACGCCCGCGAGATGCTCGAAGAGTCCGGCCAGGACGAGTCCGGCCTGGACAAGCTGGCCCGCGTCGGCTTCGACACCCTCGGCCTACAGACCTACCTGACCGCAGGCGAGAAGGAAGCGCGCGCCTGGACGATCCACAAGGGCGACACCGCCCCCAAGGCCGCCGGCGTCATCCACACGGACTTCGAGAAGGGCTTCATCAAGGCCGAGGTCGTCTCCTACGACGACCTGGTCGAAGCTGGCTCCATGGCCGCCGCGAAGGCCGCCGGCAAGGTCCGCATGGAAGGCAAGGACTATGTGATGCACGACGGTGACGTCGTGGAGTTCCGCACAGGGCTTACGTCTAAGAAGTAAACTGGAGGCATGAAGCCGACCTCCTCCCAGCCTGTCCGTGCAGCCATCTACCTTCGTATCTCTCTCGACCGCGAGATGGACGGCCTCGCGATTGACCGTCAGCGCGAGGACTGCGAGAAGCTCGCTCAGTTCCGTGGCTGGGAGATCGTCGAGACTTACGTCGATCAATCAATTTCGGCCTCGGATAAGACGAAAAAGCGCCCTGCCTACCTGCGGATGGTCGCTGACTACGAGGCGGGGCTTCTTGACGCGATCGTGTGCTACGACCTCGACCGGCTCACCCGACAGCCTCGGGAACTTGAAGACTGGATCGACCGAGCAGAGTCCCGTGGCCTACTTCTTGTCACTGCGAACGGCGACGCTGACCTTGGCACCGACGGCGGGCGCATGTACGCCCGCATCAAGGCTGCGGTCGCGCGAGCGGAGGTCGAGCGCAAGGGCGCTCGCCAGTCTCGGGCGCACGTCCAACGTGCCCGGCAAGGGAGGCCACCCAAAGGGGTTCGTCCGATGGGCTATACCACCGCTGGCGAGCTCATCCCTCACGAGGCTGAGGCTGTGCGTGCCATCTACGCTGCCTTCCTTCGAGGGGACTCGCTGCACGGAATCGCACGCGCCCTCAGCGGCGCTCAGGCCGACGGCGAGGCGGCTGGGGTTCCGCGCGTGCCCCTGCACAGTCGGACGATCGTCCTCGAACGCAATGCTTGACGGCAGGCTGAGGGCAAGCAGCTTCGCCCGGTGCCCGATGACAAGCCCTGGTCGCCCTCGACGGTGCTCGGCATCCTGCGGAACCCTCGTTATGCGGGGTACTCGGTCTACACCTCGAAGGACACTCGTCGGCAGGAGGCCGGGGAATCGCGCCGTAAGGCCCTGCGAGACAACCTCGTCAAGGATGAGAACGGGGAGCTCGTCCTCGGGCAGTGGGAGGCGATCGTCGAAGCAGATCAATGGTGGACAGTTCAGAACCTTCTCGACGACCCTGCCCGCGTGACGAACCGCAGCGGCTCCACCGTTCGCAAACACCTGGGGGCAGGGCTTTATCGATGCGGTGAGTGTGGGGAGCCGGTGCGAACCCGCGCCCGCTACTACAGCTGCAACGCCGGGCATCTCAACCGAACCCGAGACGCGATTGATGACTTCGTGCGGGCTCTCGTTGTCGCCCGGCTCCAGAAGAAGGACCTCAGGCGTCACAAGAAGCAGGCGGACCCCGAGGTCAAGGACGCTTTTTCGGAGCAGATCGCACAGCAGCGCGCACGCATTGCTCGTGCTGAGCGAGACTACGACGCCGAGGTGATCGAGGGTGCTGACCTCGCCCGCATCCGCGACGCTGCTCGCACTGAGATCACCCGCCTTGAGGCCGAGCGCCTCGCCTCTGAAACCGGAACGGTGCTCGCGCCGATCCTCGGCACACCAGACCCGGCAGCGGCTTTCCTGGAGGCTCCCATCGCGTTGCAGCGCACCATGATCGACACGTTCATGACCGTGACGCTCAAGCGGGCAAAGCAGGGCAAAAAGGGCTTTGATCCTGAGTCGGTTGAAATCGTGTGGAAGTGAAGTGGCTCCGAGGTGCTGACGTTGGGTGCTCCAGGTGGGGATCCAGAAGCATACAAGACCGCACCCTGCGGGCGCGAAAAGGCGAAACTGGTCAGCGTCCCTTCGGGGCGCGAGCTCATCCGCACAGGAGGACGAGCTCGTGAGGTGAAATGCCCATGCATCTGGTCGGCAACATGTGAATGAGACCGGGAACACACAGTGCTGCACACATTGCACACATTGTGCACACATCATGTGTACAGTACTTTTTGTTGAGATACCAAGGAAAACTTGGTGTTGCACACACTGCACACATCTGAACGCATTACGTCCTCTATAGGGCAAGTGCCACGAGCAGCAGGTGATCGCGTCCTAGGATGAGTTCGACACGTGCTCCCTTAGCTCCACCCAATGCTATCTGACCTGCGCATATGCGTTCGGAACGTCGGTGCGTGGGGTATGCGTGGGGTATAGCAGCCGCACGGACGCTTCACGCCGGGCACGGTGTCGCTGCTTCCGAAAGGCGAAACACCATGACCCGCACGTTCACCCCCATCCAGCCTGACCCCGGCGATGCTCCAGCGGCACGGCTGGGGTCCGCCCGTCTCCACGCCCTCGAGGCGGTGGCCCGATGAACGCTTCGACGATTCCCTTCCGGGATCTCACCCCTGCCCGTTGGTGGTGCTCCTCCACCCTCTCAACTGACCCCGGCGACCCTGCCACCTGGTACCGGAGTCTCGTCCTCGAGGCGCCCGGCGACGGCGCGGAGATCCTCCTCGAGGTCACCGTGAACGACGAGGGCGGGCCAACTGTGGACGCGTTGACGACTGCGCACACCCTCCGGGATCTCGAGGCGCTCCGCCGGACGCTCGCGGATCTCGTCCCCACCTTGGCGGCGCTGTCGACGTGTCGGGATGAGGTGCGGGCGTAGCGTCCCGTTGTCGTCCTAGTTGCGCCCCTGGGGCCGTTCGTCGGCTCTGGGGGCGCTTCCGTGTTCGCCCTCTCATGGTGTTCGGGCCTTTGTGCTCGGCTGCTTCTGCTTCGCGTTTGGCTTTGGCGCGTGCGGCGTACCTCTCCGCCGACGCTTCACAGAGTCGGAAGGCCGGGTGTGTTACGGCGGACTCGACCTGGCTTCCACCACTGACATCACGGCGTTCGTCCTCGTCTTTCCGCCAGAGACCGGCGACGACAAGTGCGTGATCGCGCCGTGGTTTTGGATCCCCAAAGACAACATCGAACAGTGCGTGAACCGTGATCATGCCCCGTATGACCTGTGGGAACGCCAAGGCTTCCTGCAAACCGGCGAAGGCGACGTCGTCCACTACGCCGGCATCGAAACCTTCGTCGAACAATTAGGGGAGCGCTTGGACATCCGTGAGATCGCGTTCGACTGATGGGATGCGGTCCAGATGAGCCAGAACCTCGAAGAAGCGGGCTTCGCCGTCATCGCCTTCGGGCAAGGCTTCAAAGACATGAACCCACCCTCCAAGGAACTGATGAGAAGGCAACCTCGCCCACGCAGGCCACCCCGTACTGGCATGGATGGTCGACGACATCCATGTCCGAACCGACCCGGCAGGCAACATCAAACCCGACAAGCAAGAGTCCACCGAGAAGATTGGCGGAGTCGTCGCCACCATCATGGCCCTCGACCGAGCCATCAGAAACGGCAGCGCGCCAGGCTCGGGCAGAGTCTACGACGAACGAGGGCTGTTGGTGTTCTAGCGAATTGCCGATCTACTTGTCTTCAATGCACTCATTTGTCGAAGAGATCCTCTGTGCGCCGTGATGGTCTGCCATCCACCGCTGATCGTTGACATCTGTAAAGCAAAAGCGAAAGTTCTCGTTCAAGATTACGCGGGGTGGTTGTGAACTGAATAGATCCTGACTGTACGTGTTCGCGTATTCAACCTTCTCGCCAGGTGAAACGGTCGGAAAGGGGATCTCGAATCCATGCTCCGTATTCTGGAATTCGTGGTAATTATCGCCGGAGACGCTTAAGGTATTAAGCGGTTTGGGCATGGCTAGAACCAGGTTGAATACTGGATTCGGTGACGAGTTGTGGAAGGTGGAAGTGATCTCTTTCCCATACTGGCCTGATTCGACCTGTGAGATGTCCGCGCTAATTGTTATTCGGGCAAATGCTTGATTTGCTTGGTGGAATTGTTCTGCCTCGATTGCGCGATTGCGATCATGGATGTTGAAGCCAAGTGCCGCTACGGCGATGATGACTGAAACTAGCGAAATTGCCTCAGATGCGGAGATCCAACTGCGCCAAGATTTCTTCTTCTCTCGGGTTTTGTTGCCCGATGATTTTACTGACTTCCTGGTCATGGGTTTGCTCCATTGTCTCTAATCGGGCACACGCTTCTTCCCCGGTCATCGATCTGATCTTATCTGTGAAAGGTGAGGCAAATGGGATTCTTCGACTGGCTGCGCGGCATCAACATTCAGCCAAGCTGACGACCACGCGCTCACGAGCGGTGGCTACTCGTTCTGAAGCGTCCTGGGGTTTGTTCCGAGTCTCGCGAAGGAGAATCGGAGTGTGCCCGGGAAGGTTCGGTCCCGAGTTGCCTAAGCGTGCAGTTCGCGTGGTCTGCGAGCGTCAGGCCCGTGAGGGCGGGGCGTGCGGTGTCCAAACGAGGGCGTGCGGTGTCCAAACGAGGGCGTGCGGTGTCCAAACGAGGGCGTGCGGTCGGCGGAATCGAGGCGAGGTAGTCCTCGACCTCATTCCCGGCGGCCGACTGCGCCCTCGTCGTCATGCGTTCTTCTGTCCCGGCTGTTGCGGAACGACCGTCCCCGCGAGCGCCTTCTCGCTCGGGCGCGCGAGCGGTCCGACGAGGTCGTGGGCGACGTAGGGCTCCTCGAGGAAGGCGACCTCCTCGGCCGAGAGCTCTAGCGAGAACGCGCGGACGGCGTCGTCGACCCTCGAAGGCTTCGAGCACGACGATCGGCATGTCGATCTCCCGATCGCGATCGTACTTCTGGCGCATCGTCCCGTCCGTCGTCGAACGGACCGAGTCGGAGTCCCAGGTCGATCTTGTGAGGTGGCCCGAGGCGAGCGGGCTGTACGGCGTGAGGCTCATGCCGTACTGGCGCACGACCGGGATGAGCTCGCGCTCGTCCTCGCGGTAGAGCAGGTTGTAGTGGTTCTGCAGGCTCGATAAGCGCGTCCATCCGTTCTCGTCGGCGACCCGCTGGAGGTTGTGGAGCTGGTAGCCGTACATCGCGGAGGCGCCGAGCGCCCGCGCACGACCGTCGCGGACGAGCCTGTCGAGCGCCTCCATCGTCTCGGCCATGGGAGTCGAGTAGTCGAAGCGGTGGATGATGTAGAGGTCGAAGCGGTGGATGATGTAGAGGTCGAAGCGGTGGATGATGTAGAGGTTGAGGTAGTCGACGCCGAGGCGCGTCAAGGTCCCCTCGATCTCCCGCTCGATCGCCCCCTCGACAGATGTCCCTCGTTGAAGTAGGCCTTCGAGGCGAGGACGACGTCCTCGCGCGGCACGGCGAGGCGACGGAGGGCTTCGCCGATGTACTCCTCGTTCGTGCCGTGCGCGTAGGTGTTCGCCGTGTCGATGAAGTTCACGCCGAGTTCGAGGGCGCGGGTGATGATCGCCTCGGTCTCGTCCACGCGGACCATCCACTAGTGGAAGCGGGGAAGACCTTCCCGAAGCTCATCCCGCCGAGCCAGAGCCTCTGGATCGAGATGCCGGTCGTGCCCAGCGTCGTGCGTTCCATGATCGGTCCTCTCCGTGCGTTCGATTCGTCGTCGGCCGTGGGGCGTCGCTCTTCCGTCGAATCCCCGCTGAGGGCCGGGCCTGCGCCCCTGCCGTGCCTCGGAGCGAGAACTCCGCGACGCGCCGGCCGGCCGGATCCGCTTCCGCAAGCATCGCAGACCCCACTCGGCCTGTGGAAACCGATCGCCCATCACCTGCTCGACCAGCATCTCCGATCAGCGAGCCCAGCGCCGCGTCCTCGATCCCTCGCTCCGTGTGTCGTCCGCTTCATCTTCTTCCCAAGAATCACCCGCCACGTCTAAGGTTAGGCTTGCATAAATTTACGAAAGGGCCGAGGTGAAGACACTTTCACGAACACTCTCAGGAATCGCCATGGCATCGCTCGCGCTCGGCACTGCGAGCCCGACGTTCGCAGCCGTCGCGACGAGTCCGGCGTCCGGTTCCGAACCGGCGAACCCGACGTCGACGACCGAGCACGGGGAACGCCGCGCCAGCGGAGCCGATTCGGACTCGCTGCGATTCTCCTGGATCTACGAGTCGCGCTACGGCGACATCATTCGCAAGACGGATCGCCTCACGTACAAGGACGCGGGCGCGACGACTCCCGTATCCTGCGACATCACCGGCGATAGTCTGGCCGACATGATCTTCGCGAATCGCACGGGCCTCCACGTCCTCCCCTACATCCCCTACGGTGATCCGAGCGACGAGGTCGAGATCTCGCTGAGCGAACAGCGCAACCTCCTCACCACCGCGGCCCCGGCCGGTGAGAACGCATTCGGCAATGCCGTCACCTGCGTCTCCATCAAGGGCGCGCCCCACGTCGCCGTCGCCGGCGGGCGCGCGGTCTACCTGTACTCCTCCGACTCCGCGGCCCCTCGACTCCTGGCCGCGATCGACCCCGACGCCGATGTGCTCGCGATCGCGGGAAGCCCGGACAGCCCGTTCCTCGCGGTCGGCACGGCCGATAAGGTCACGATCGTCGATACCGCGCGCTTCGAGACGACGCCGAAGCCTCCCGCTCCGCCCTCGGATCCCCCCACCGGATCCAACGACGACGAGTGGAACGAGGACGGCCCCGAACCTCCTCTCGGCTCGGGCGGCGAACTCGACCCCGACGTCGCCGACCTGTTCGACTCCGACGACTCAACCCCGGAGCGGAGCGCGACCGAGACCGGCGCCGAATCCGACGCGAGCGCGGCCGGTGCTGGAACCGCCGACGCGAGCGCGCCCGGCGCGCGCCGCCTGCTGCGCGATATCGCCTCCGCCACCTGGAACGTCGATACCTCGAAGGGCCTCGCACTGCTCGCCTTCGGATCCGACCTCGCGGTCGGCACTCCCGCGACGAGCACGGTGGCCTACGCCCCGGCGTCGGCGAGCAGCCTCGACGGCGCGCCCCGTATCGTCGGCGCGTCGAAGCAGGGAGCAAGCGCTGAATTCGGTGCGGCGATCGCCCGGATCGGCGACATCAACGCGGACGGCGCTCCTGATCTCGCCGTCGGCGCGCCGGGCCACAACAACGAGGCCGGCGCCTTCGCCGTCGTTCAAGCGGGGATCGACACCGTCATCGACCTCGACTCCACGGCATCCGCCCCGGTTCATGCGAGCGAATCGGCGAAACGGACCGGCTATCTCTTCCGCAGCCCCCTGTACGGACGGCTCGGCGCGTCACTCGCGTGGGTCGACGGCGGGGAGTATCCGGGCGCCCTCTTCGTCGGCCGCCCGAAGGATGGCGAGCACCCCGGTGCGCTCGCGATCTCCGCGAAGGCGTTCACGCAGGACTTCAACGCGGGGCAGGGGATCCTCGATCTCCCCGGCGCGCACCATGCGACATTCGTCTCCGCCGAGGGCGGTGAGAGCGACCCCGGCGCGGGGCTCGGCATCATTCCGCGCCGAGGAGACGACCCTCTGCAGGGCGTCTACACATCGGACTCGAAGGGCCGCATCGACGTATGGACCGTCGACATGTTGCGCCAGGGCGAGAAGACCCACAGCGACGACGAGGAGATCGTCGCTCCGATCCCCGAGCCCCAGCCCCGCAAGGAGGAGACCTCCTTCGTCCCGCTCGACACCCCGACCGAGAAGTCGTGGCTCGGCGAGTTCTCGTCCGGCCTGGGGGGCTCGCTCGCGCGAGGCGCGTGCGATGTGACCGGGGACGGGCGCCCCGACATCATCTCGGGCAACGTCGTGCGGTCCCAATGGAAGTGGGATCCGTACTACGCGGAGAGCACGCCCACGCGCGGCTGGATCTTGAACGTCACCGGCGAGATCTCGATCATCCCGGGCGGTACCGCCGGTCAAGCCCTCCCCTCCGCTGAGACGATCTCGATCCTCGGCCCGCGTCGCACCGCCGACCCCGCAACCGACGCCAACATCGGGTTCTCCGTAGCGTGCCTGGGCGACGTCAACAAGGACGGCGTGGACGATATCGCCTTCGGCTCGCACACGATGTCTCGCGTGTGGGTCGTCTTCGGCGGCTCGCACCTGCGCGACGTCGACCTCAACAAGCTCGATCCGGCGCACGGCTGGTACGTGGATCTTCCGTCGGTGGGCGCGGGCGCGTTCAACATCACTCGCGTGGGCGACGTGAACGGCGACGGCATGGCCGATGTCGGTTTCATCGTCGCGAACGCGGCCGTCTCCGCCGACAAGAACGCGACCCCGCAGGGCGCGGCGTTCATCCTCCGCGGCAAGGCCGATGGCGCGCCCGTCGACATGCGCGACCTCACGAAGAACGACCCGGCCGTTCTTCAGCGCATCGATTCGCCGGAGGGAAACACCTTCAACAGTTTCACACGCGTGGGCGACGTGAACGGCGACGGCACCGCGGACTACGTCGTGACCGACTTCCAGCACATGCGCGACTACGTGATCCCCGGCAAGGCGTGGGTCGTCTACGGGCGGGCCGCCGACGCTACGAGCGACCGCTCCGCCGCCGGAGCGCGCGTCCGGGCCGGAGCCCCCGGTGCCGGCTTCGCGCTCACGATGCCCTTCGACGCCTCTCACCGGCTCGGCGCGGGCACCTCGGTGGCGAACGTCGGCGACGTGACCGGCGATTCGATCAACGATTTCGTCATCGGATTCGACGGCGGCCTGCTCGCGAACCAGGGAACCGGCGGCGTCGCGCTCGTGGCGGGCGAGAAGGCCGCGATCGGCCAGGAGCTGGACGACGTCGTGATCTCGCCGAAGGACCCGGGCGCGACGTCGGCGCGCGTCAGGATCATCACCGGCCCCGAAGGCGAGAAGGACCACGGGTTCGGATACGCGGTCGACGCCCTCCCGATTCCGGGAGCGGGTTCGGCGATGCTCGTGGTCGGCGCCTACGGCTCGACCGGGAACGGGCGCGCGTGGGTGTTCTCGACCGACGAGTTCGCGTCGGATCCTCGAGGAATCGCCGATATCAAGGGGACGGAGATCGCTTCGCGCGGCGAGCGCTCCCGATTCGGCCGCGCCGTCGCCTTCATCGGCGACTACCTCGGGAAGGCCACGGTCGCCATCGGCGGAGACGGCGTGATCGACGACGCCGCGACCGGCGACCAAGGTTTCGCCCACTCGGCGCACATCCTCGCCAGGGCCGTCGACCTGCCCGATGGCGCCGCGCCGAAGCCCGACGGGAACGCGCGTCCCGGCGATTCGTCGACCGCTCAGTCCTCGACGACTCAGACGCCCTCCCCGGGTGCCGAGGTCGCGAAGGGGCCGGGTCGTGGGAAGGCCGATCTCGCGCGCACCGGTTTCACCGCGGGCGGCATGATCGCGGTGGCACTCGGTTGCCTGGCGGCGGGCGCGGTGCTGATGCGCCGCGGCGCCGAGGACTGATCCTTCCAACCTCATCGAGGAGTCGTCCCCGCGAACGGGGGACGGCTCCTCGATGCGTTCCCCCGTCGGGGAAGGGCGCTCATTTCGCAGCCGGGCGATGGGCGCCGAGAACACCATCCCGGCGCTCGCGATTCGCGCGGGAGGCGCCGACGCGGCGCAGGAAGCCGGACTGACCGCCACCGCTCCCATCGACGCCGAACTCGTCGTGCGCGCGGCCCCCGACATCGTCTTCGTCGAGGACTTCATGGGAGCGGGCATGGGCCCCTTCCAAGAACTCCTGTCGAACCCGGCTCTGGCCGAGGTCCCCGCCGTGAAGAACAAGCGGATCGTGCTCCTGCCGATGAACGAGGCCTCGGCGGTCGCCGGCACGAATCTCCCTCTCGGCTACGAGAAGATCATGACCGAGGTGCATCGGTGAGACGCCGAGGACGCGGCCCTCTCGGGGGCGAAGCGGCGACGGCTCGGGGACGCTCCCCGGAGGCGCGCGCCTTCTTCGCCCCCGGGAACCCGGCGATCGCGCGTCAAGCCCTCCTCATCTCGATCCGCGCCTGCGCCGCGGCTCTCGCCCTGATCGGCATCGCCGACGTCCTCGCCGCGCACCTGGTCGGCGCCCGACTTCACGAGTCCTCGATCATCCTGACGGCGGTGTGGATCCTCGTCGTCTGCCTCGCCAGGCTCGCCCTCGGCCGCGAGACCGACGCCTCCCGGAGCCGCGAGGCCCGCCGCATACGGCGGGCCCTGCTTGAGCACGCCTTCCGCCTGGGGCCCGCGCGAATCGGCGCCGAGGAGACCGGGCGCCTGATCTCGCTGCTCACCGACTCCGTCGAACGCGTCGTCGAATACCGGCAGGCCTACATCGGCGAACTCATCGGCGCCGTCGCCACGCCCTTCCTCGTCCTCGTCGTCGTCGGGGCGCTCATCAACCCGGTCGCCGCGCTCGTCCTCGTCGCCTGCATCCCCTTCGTCCCCCTCTCGATCGCTCTCTTCCAGCGCTTCGTCCGCGACGACTCGTCGGCTTCGCGCGAGATGCGGGCCCGTCTGTCCGCCCAGTTCCTCGAAGCCATCCAAGGCCTGTCCACTCTGGTGGGGATCGGCGCGGCCGACCGCGTGGGGGAGCGCCTGGCGCGCACGGGCGAGGACAACCGCCTCGCCGTCATGCGGGTTCTCGCGCGGAATCAGCTCATCCTGTTCGTCATGGAGGGGGTGTTCTCCCTCTTCCTCGTGACGGCCGCGATCGTCGTCTCGTGGATCAGACCACCTCGGCAAAAAGTTGCGAAAAACGCCTCATCGGAGCGAGGTGGTCTGCACTTTGGGCGAATCGTGACGAGAGGCTCAGCCCCGGCCTCGTGAATGTGAGTGCCCTGCCCGCGACAAACGTGGGGGCAAGGCGATCTCGCCCTGCCCCACGTCTCACGCGCCTGTGTCTGTTCCAGTGATTGTCGGCGACGGCTGGCCCGTGACGGCCTTCGATGTTGATGTTGAACTCACCGAGCGCGCCAGGCGTACGAGGACATCAACCTGCTTGGGAGGCGTCCCCAGAGACGTAGCGACGTCCTCGTTCAACAGCTTCCTGAGTTCGGTCACGGTCCACTCGACCTCGCAGTCCGGCGCGATGCTCGTGTCCGCTTGAACCCAGAGCTTGCTCGGAGAACCGGTGACGAAAACGGTGCAGCGCTCGACCCCGGGAAGGTCCTGAACGCGCTCGGACAGCGCCTGCGACAGAACATCGGGGGAGAGAATAGCCAGCAGAGCGCCATCGGAGCCGCTGAGCCTGAGTGGAGAATTCGCAGGCCTGCGCGGCACCTGCATGAGGAGCAGGAACAGACCGACAACGAAGGCGAGAACGGACGCCAGAACGCCGCACGGCACGAGCCAGTGGGCGTGAGGCGAGAGAATCGCCCCGATCTGGTCGTGCGTCGCGGCCAGGTACGCGGAAATGCCGGGCAGATGGTGGCCGGCGTCGAGGCCGGATGCGAAGAACCATGCGGACGCGCAGACGATAAACAGCCCGAAGAATGCCAGGAGAACCCTGTTGAGAGCGGCAGAAACTGAACGCATAATCGGCTCTCCTTCAACTCACACGCCTGGCGCGGACGCGGCTGCGGGTGATGCCCTCGGGGTTGAAAACCTCCAGGGCCTCGTCGGTCTTCTCGGACGCGGCTTCGCGCACGGCGTCTAAGTCATCCGCGTCGCTGAAGACGACAACGTCGACTCGTGACCTGCGCACGGTGGCGGAAGCGGACCGAATCGTGGCGAGCTGTTCGACGTGCCTCTTTACGAGGATTGCCAGGTCAGAACGGTGAAGTGCCGTCTGCCCGGGGATATCGTCGGGAAGAAAAGCGACGTGCCTGGGGCGACCGGGCCACAGGGCTGCGACAAGCATCAACAGGCCGCATGCGGCCGCGATTCCGGCAGCAATAAGTGCCGCGATGGAGCTAAAGGACACCGTGCCGATCGCGTTGAGCGTGGTGACGGTGCGCTGCGGCCAGGACCCCGTGAGGAGGCGGTATCCCGTCAGCCATGTGCCGAGTCCCCCGATAATGAGGAGAAGCAGCGCCAAGACGGTGGCAGATGCGCTCCGGGTCGGGCGATAAATGAGCGCCGGTACGGGTGCTCTCATCTCAGGCTCCTCCTGACATGATTGCTCGGGTTGAGCCACGAAATGTCGATGGACATCTTGGCGACGCGTACCCCGCACAGCTTTTCGACGCGACCGCTCACGTGCGTGCGTAGGTCCTCGATAGTGGAGGACAAGGGGGTGGGGAAGACGAGGCCGAGGTCCAGATGAAGGATCGCGCGCTGCCCATAGAGTTGGCATGTGGCCTCGGGCCGAGACCCGAAGTTTCGGCGGGAGCCAATCCCGAGGACTCCACCTGCGTTCGAGCCGACGGCGGCAAATTCAAACGCGGCTTGAGCGGCGATTCGGGCGACGACATTGGCCGGAATAGTCGTGGTGCCGCGCTGTGTCAAGGAGGATTCCTTCTCGCGCGACGGCTTCGACTGCGTGACTGCTGAGTCAGGCGCGGCCACGCTCGTCACCTCTTTCGCCAATCGAGGATACGTTGGACATCGACCCGGCCCTCCAGATAGAGGCCCACTACCCATCCGACGACGCCGCACAGGGCAACGAGGACGAAGCTGGCGAAGGAACCGAACGCGAGAACGGCTCCCATGAACAGGCCCACCAGGAGAGCCAGGTGCGTTGTCTTCATGAGAATTCCTCAGATCCAGGCGTCGAGGTCGACTACTTCAGATCGGTTGAGGCGGAGGTGTTTATTTCCTCCTCGGGCAGGTGGACGTCGGTGACGTCGATGTTGACCTCGACGACCTCCAGGCCGGTGGTTCCTTCGATCTGGTCGATGATGTTGCTGCGAATATCGTTGCAGACGTTGATGATGGAGTAGCCATACTCGACGACGACGATGACATCAATGGCGGTCTGGGTTTCGCCCTTGTGTACGGTGATGCCGCCGGTGACGTTGGTCTGGGTGGTGGGGATGCGGTCAGTTACGGCGCTGAAGGCGCGGCGCACGGCGTTGCCCATGCCGTACACGCCGGGTACCTGGCGGGCGGCCATGCCGGCGATCTTAGCGACGACGTTTTCCTCGATGGTGGTCGTGCCGTGGTCGGTCTGGAGGGGACCCTCGGGGGTCTTGTCCTGGTCAACGTTCTCGTTGTTGTCGCTCATGTGAGCCTCTTTCATTGAATCGAAGGTGGGGGCCGCTGGGTGATGCGCGGCTCAAGCAACAGGTCAGTGACGTGTCACTGTAGACACCGCGATTAGCTTGTGTGCCCTGCTGATCGCCCTGGTTTTGCTCCCCGCGACCATTCTTCCGTGGTTTGTCGGATCCTGTTGGTTGAAAAAACGCTGTGATCTCGTTAAGTGAGATGTGTCACTGACGGGTGGTAAATAGTGATACGAGGTCACGAGAATTTTCTTCATGACGAGGCTGTGGCCGGCTTGTGTGGGCGTGTCACTGAGTTGCTGTTGGGGGCAATGAATACGCGCAGACAGGCTCTGCACGGCGCATCAACCGTTATGGAGATCAAGCCCTATCCTGGTGCTGGAGGATTCTATGCGGATGACAATTGACGTTGACGACGAGTTGCTCGCGCGCGCCGAGGAACTCACTGGGATCAGTGAACGATCCGCGTTGATCAGGGATGCGGTCGAACTCCTCGTTCGCATTGAGACTGGACGACAGCTCGCTGCGCTCGGTGGTAGCGATCAGGTGGCGGAGGCTGTGCCCCGGAGTCGCGAGCACGCATGAGAGTCCTCGTCGACACGAATATCTGGATCGATTACCTGCGGCAAACTGAGCCGGTCCTGGTCGACCTCCTTGAGCGCGACCAGGTGTGCGTGCACCAGAGTGTCATCACCGAGCTCGCGCTGGGCAACCTCAGGGATCGGGCGATCTTTCTGAAATTGATGATCGTTCATGCCGTGGGCTACCGAGGGGTCCGGCACCTCCTTGAGGAGCGGCGGCTGTGGGGCAGGGGACTGAGTGCTGTCGATGCGGCGCTCCTGGCAAGCGTTGTCGTGACCCTGGGGTCTTGTTGTGGACGCGCGATAAACGCCTGCGTCAGGCCGCACGTGACGTGGGCGTGTTGGCCGACATTGAATGAGGTAGGGGTCTCCGACGAGGCCGTGGCCGGGTCGAGTGAGAGGGTGGCCCGGTCGCTTGCTTATGGCGAGAGCAGCAGGTCCGTCTGCGTGGCGAGGTGTGCGATGCTCTTGGAATACCAAGGGATCCTCGCCGTGATGGCGAGGATCCCCGTAGTAGAGTGCGCCGGTCCAAGCCCGATGCGATTAGTAGGATGGTAGCACTGGGTCGTTGAGAACCAAAGGGTGCTCCGTTCAACGGCGGTGCCTTTTCAAGCGCAGTCGTGATGGGTGACGGCCTGGATGATGCTGGTCCAGAAGGGGTTGAGATCGTTGACTACCACTAAAATTGCTCCGATTCACCCGGGTGAAGTCCTCATGGAAGACTTCATCGAGGGCTTCGGAATTACGCAGCATAAGCTCGCCGTCGCTATCGGTGTTCCGCCCCGCCGTATCAATGAAATTGTTCATGGGAAGCGGAGAATCACGGCGGACACCGCAATGCGTCTCTCCCGCTACTTTGGTACGACCCCGGGTTTCTGGATGAACCTGCAGATGCGCTACGAGCTCGATCGCGCCGAAGATGCGCTGGGGGATACGTTGAGCGGAATCGTTCCCCTCGCGACGGTTGAAGTCGCCTAAACCACCTCAGCCTGACGAGGCCATGGCCGGGTCGCGCGAGGCCGTGGCCCGGCTGTGCTGTTATGTGAGCTGGGTGGACTAGAAGCTGCATCAAAATCCGAATCAACTGATGATGCCTGCGGTGCTATGCTGAGGGTGGAGGTAAGCATGAGAACCACAGTGACACTCGATGATGACCTGCTTGAGCGCGCCGAGGAGCTGACAGGGGTCAGTGAGCGATCCGCTTTGATTAGGGACGCGGTTGAGCTCCTCGTCCGCATTGAGACTGGACGGCAGCTCGCTGCGCTCGGCGGCAGTGATCCGGGGGCGGAGGCTGCGCCTCGGAGTCGCGAGCACGCATGAGAGTCCTCGTTGACACGAACATCTGGATCGATCACCTGCGGAAAAGTGAGCCGGTTCTGGTTGATCTGCTCGAGCGCGATCAGGTGTGCGTGCATCAGAGTGTCATCACGGAACTCGCGTTGGGGAATCTCAAGAACCGCTCGATCTTTTTGAAAGCGCTTGAGCGCCTCATGATCGTTCGCAACGTCGACGACCAAGGCGTGCGGCACCTCGTCGAGGAACGGAGGCTGTGGGGTAGAGGACTCAGCGCGGTCGACGTGGCACTCCTGGCAAGTGCTGTCGTAACCCCCGGTGTCTCGCTGTGGACACGCGATAAGCGCCTGCGTCAGGCGGCGTGCGACGTGGGCGTGTCGGCAGACTTTGAGTGAGATAGGGGAACTCTGAGCGAGGTTGTGGTCGGGTCGCGCGAGAGCGTGGCTCTGCTTTGCTGTCGGTTGAGTGCGAGTGTGAATCGTGTCGTCGATCACCCGGGTGGTAGGGTGTGGCCATGATGACGGATAGCCGGTACTTATGACCGCGCTTCTCAAGGAGGTAACAATGCAGGGAGCAGCTCTCGGGGATGACGGCGTTCAGACCGTGCGCTACTGGCTCTACGTGCCGGGCCACCGCACATCCATGTGGGACGACTTTTACGCGCGCGGCATCATGGGGCTCGCCTAGGGGGAGCTAGGTGACTTGAGGGCGTACGCCAGCAGGTCGGACATGGAACGCCAGCTGCTTCAGACATCCTCTCTTGGAGTGGCAGCACCGCCCCTTAGAAGCGTTCTACCCGGTGATCTACCTGGACGCGATCCGCATCAAAGTCCGATGCGATCACAGGGTGGAGAACCGGGCCTCTCACCTGGCGGTCGGAGTGGACATGGAGGGGCTGAGCTGTCCCGGGTATTGTGGAGAGTGTCTTAGGCCGGATTGAAGGTTTGGGATGTTTGGTCAGCGCCAGTATTCGATGGAGTTGCGTGAGCGTGCGACGCGTATGGCGTTGGAGGCTCGTGCTGATCCCGGGCGGCGTAGGGGTGCTATTAAGCGCATTAGCGGCCAGTTGGGGATCGATCCTGAGGCGCTGCGTACGTGGGTGCGCGCCGTGGAGCAGGGCGGGCGCAATGAGCGTGGCGAGATCAGTGATCAAGAGGCCCATATCCGAGCGCTGGAAGCTGAGAATCGTGAGGTATGGCGCGCCAACGAAATTTTGAAGGCGGCATCGGCTTTTTTCGGGGCGGAGCCAGGTCGCCTCGGACGCTAGTCTGCGATTTCATCGAGGCCAACCGGCATCGGTGGGGAGCTGCGCCGATCTGCACTGCTTTATCCCAGTTTGGGGTGCGGGTTGCTCCCAGTGCCTATTGCGCTGCCCGGACTCGTGCCTTGTCGGCGCGCAGCGTGCGCAACGAGGCGCTGATGCGTGTGATGAGGCAGGTGTGGAAGGAGAACTACTGTGTGTTCGGGGTGCGTAAAATGCACGCCTTCCTCAACACTCACGAGTTGGGCGTGGGACACGTGGCGCGGTGCACGGTCGAGAGACTGATGCGGCGTATGGGCATTCGTGGCGTGAGTCGGCGTCGGACCCGCCATGTCAGCCTTAGCACCGCGCCATGCATGCCCCTTGGACCTGGTCAATCGGCATTTCGGGGCCCATGATCTCAACGAGTTGTGGGTTGCGGACATCACCTACGTGCCAACCCAGGCTGGCTGGGTCTACGTCTCCTTCGTCACCGACGTGTGCTCGCGTAAAATCTTGGGCTGGAAAGTTGCGTCCTCGCTGCATACCGACGTGGCCCTGGACGCGTTGAACATGGCGATCTACCAACGTCGCCGCGATGATATAGACACTCGTGGGCTCGTGCACCACTCCGACCGAGGCGTCCAATACCGCGACGTGCGCTATGGGCAAGCTCTCGCCCGTTGCCAGGCAGTAGCGTCGGTGGGTTCGACCGGTGACTCCTACGATAACGCCCTGGCCGAAGCGTTGAACTCCTTGTACAAAGCAGAACTCATCTACAACGAGGCGCGCCCCGGCTACGCCGGCCCCTGGCGCGATCGGAGAGGTCGAACGCGAAACCCCGCCTGGGTCCACTGGTACAACACTCGCCGCCCCACCTCGCCCTGGGCGGCATCACACCACAACAAGCAGAAAACCAACACACAACAACACGAAAGGAAGCGGCCTAAACAAGCCTCCACAAAACCCAGGACTTGACATGGGGCTCCACGCCTTCCGCAGGTCGCGCTCAAAACGCCAGGTTTGTTCCCAGCGCGGCCAATCCCGGCCCACGCGCCCGTAGACCGCGAGATCCCGGTAACGGGGTGTGCGCAGGTTGAGGACGTCGATGATCCCCGCCGGCCGCAGCACGAACACGTCACGTGCGGCGGCGGTCAAGATGCGGTCGGAGTACTCGCCGGTGCCGAGCGTGTCCACCTCGAACGCGACCGGATCAGCCTTCCCAATCGCATACGAGATGCCCACCTCGCACTCAGCGGCCAGCCCGGCGTCAACGATCGTATGAGCGATCAGGCGAGCCATGTAGGCCGCTGACCGGTCGACCTTGGATGGGTCCTTGCCGGAGAACGCGCCCCCACCATGAGACCCGAGCCCGCCGTAGGTGTCGACCATGAGCTTCCGGCCCGTCAGCCCGGTATCGACTCGCGGCCCGCCCTCAACGAACTGACCCGACGGATTCACAAGAATTTCGGTGTGCTCGTCTATGGGTAGGTAGGTCTGGCAGGCCGGGGCCACAATCAGCGAGCGCACCTCACGCTCCAACACGGCCAGATCCTTGCCCGCCTCATGCTGCACCGAGACCCGACGGTCTCGACGGCGGCGGGGGTACCGGTGTCGTCATAACGCACACTCACCTGGGCCTTGCCGTCCGGGTTGATCCCGCAGATCGTCCCCTCGGCCTGGGCAGTATCGAGACGCTCGCAGGTGCGATGTGCCAGGACGAGCGGGAGCGGGAGGCGTTCAGGGGCCTCGGCGGTGGCGTAACCGTAGACCGTGCCCTGATCGCCAGCCCCCTGCAACGCGAACGCTGAACTATCACCACCGCGTGCCTCCAGCGAGGTGGTGACCCCGGCGTTGATGTCGCTCGATTGGCGGCGCGTCCACACGTAGATCAGGATCCCGAGCGGACTGTATCCGGCACGCGCGAGGGCAGGGCGCACAGACTCCCGGATACGCGGGCGGTGGTTGGTGGTGATTTCGCCGGTGACGATGATCCGCCGACCGGCTGCCATCACCCCCACCGCCACCCGTGCGGCCTTGTCGTCGTAGAGGATGTCGTCGAGGAACTGGTCGGCGATCTGATCGGCCAACTTGTCCGGATGACCAGCACACACAGACTCGGCAGTACAAATCGAATACATAAGCACACTCGCTTCCACGAATCGGAGGGGAACAAGAAAGCGTCCACCCCACTAGAGGATGGACGCGAAGATCATGAGGGGCGGTTAGTAGCGGGCGTTGAGCAGCTGCTCCGTCACCTCTTCGCCGGGCGTGGTGCCCGCGTAGTCGGTGGTGCAGGTGGCGCGCACGATCTCGTAAATCTCGTACCAATACACATTCGCCTGCTTTCCGAAACTCTGGGACATGGCGACAAACGGGCTGGCGATGGCAGCACCGGTGGTGGGGTGTTTGCCAAGCAGGCCGAACTTGGAGATCGCCTGCTCGCACTGCACATACCGGGCAAACGCCTGCGCATACGCCTCAATCAAGCGAGGCGCCACGAAATGGGAACAGCCACGTTGATCGAGCCACTGCCACGTCTCCCGATAGACGAGGTCAGCGCCAAGCGGTTTGCCGTCACGCTGAATCTCCGACAGATAGTCCGATGGTTCGGGCATCGTCTCCCCGGCACGCACCGCATCGTCGCCAATGTCATTACCTGCGAAGTCGAAGGGTTCGTTGAGCGGGTCTTCCAGGCGGGTGGCGGGGCGTCCGGCGGCGAGTTTCTCGCCCAGCGGGCCGGGCTTCGCGCTTGCACGCACGCAGCGTCCGCCCCTGTTGGTGCCATCTTTGGCCATGGGTCGCCTCCTCGCCGTAGTATCGTCATGATATCGGTACTGAAGTCCATGGGAGGTGTGAGTGGTTGAGTCTTTAAAACTATTCGTTCGGACCTACGTGTATTGGGTAGGGATCATCCTCGGCTTCGCGGTAGTGCCCGGTTCTCTGCTCTTCACTGCTGAAGTCGCTCCGGTGAACACTCCATTGTGGCTTGCACCTTTCGCCGGGCTGCTGCTTTTTGTCATTGATCGGCCATCAACATGGGAGCCACCGCTCTGGCGAGCATTACTGATCCGAGTATTGGGTGCAGGATTTGCAGCCACCATGCTCATCGCGTTTGATGCAGTTGCTTCCACCCACTATGGATCTCAACACTGGAGTGAGACGCTCCTGTCTTTCGGTCTCGGTTGGATTGTCTTCACGGTAGTAGCAGGACACATGCTCATGAGCAGCTCCGCCCGATTTGGCACACCTGCTCACACGATCAGGGACGCGATCCGTACCTACACGACATGGATAGGAATCTGCTTCGGGATTTTCTATATCCCCGCCGCGGGACTCTCCGCAGCTGGCACTCTTTTGATGGTTCTTCCGCTTTATGGAACCTTCCTCGCGGGCCTGGTTCTTTTGATAGTTGACCCGCCACGACGATGGCCGCAACCGCGAGTGAAGGCACTGTGGATACGACTCTTATCAAGCGGGGCAGCAGCATTACTACTTGTTGTCACGAACTCGTTCTATTGCAGTACTCGCACACACGAGATTTTCGTCGGGGACTGGCAGGAAAACCTGGTCTTCTTCGTGGGTGCTTGGGCACTTTATTCCGCAGTGGCTGGGGCCAGGTATCTTACGCCTGGCCCCAGCCATGAAGCAGATGACAAACTCAGTAGATGAATTCAGCTAGAGCTTGACATGCTGCCCTCTTGGTTTCTTCGCTAGGCTCAACGCCCGAGTAGCCGTATGCCCCATTGGAACCGTCTGTGAGAAGGCCAACGTATCTGTCATCCAATGGGCCATCAATTTCTGCAAAGAACTTGTCCTTTGCGGTTCCTCCGTCGCTTGCACCAACACTCTCAGAGATCGCCTTGAATCGCTGCAATAGCGAAACTGGATTGTTGTAGTAGCTCCTCAGCGTTCGGGACAGAAGGTTGGGGTCGTCGGCTCCCGAGCCTTTCAGCATCGCAGCCAGTTTGATCGCATCCCCGTCGCTACACAGGTCGGAGTAGTTGCAGCTGTTCGGCAGATCATTGGGGATGGTCAAACCTTGAAGTCCACTGTGATTCATATAGTTATCCCCTTGGCCAACAAGAGCCCTTGCTACTGCAATAATGTTTGAGCCGGGATTCAGTTCAACAACCTTTTGAATCGGACCGAGCGCTGAAGCTAAGTCACCCGCCCATCCCGTCCACTTATCAGGAACGAGCGGATTGAGGTTGATGTAGCCCAGGGTGGTCACACTCATATGCGGGATATCTACTGCACCACCTGCGGGGTCCGTCCATTCTTGTCGATCGGAGCGAATCCACTTATTCAAGGCAGAGATTATCTGGGACGCTTGAGTGTCATCTTCCAGCCTTTTCGCGTCCGTCTCCCGATATGCTTCAGCTGCCGCGGACCACTTTGCGCTTCCCTTGAGGTAGACCGTTGATAGGTAGTTCAGGACACATCGCCAAGTCGGAACTTTGACCCAAGTAACGTAGCTGCCGGATGTGATCGGATCCTCTCCGAAAGCGTAGTCCTTATAGACCACGCGCAATTCCTCGAACCGGCTCTCAAGCGCTTCGATCAGATCGAGAAAATCTAGAGCGTCGTAATTCACTGGCTGCGCGGGGCGCACCGACGAATCGGCTGACATGAGACCCGAATATGCCACGCGGTCAAGATCCCATTTCCCTCGATATCCACTGATTTCGTGGAACTGATCAAATACCCAGTTGTCGGGGATCGGGAAACCGAGATTACCTGAGAATCCGGTAGACATGTCAGAGACGAATGATGCTACCGCGTATCCAGCCTGAGCTATCCGGGTGCAGATGTTTCGTGAGGCGTAGATACCCACTCGGTAGCCGCCGCCGAGGCTTTGCGTTACTGCCTTGAAGTAGGGCAGGATGTGGCTGGTCACCTGAGGATCCGTGGCATCGTAGTCAACGGCGAAGTAGATCACTGTAGGTGGAACACCAAGTCGTTGGGCAGCGTATTGGGCCTCTTTCGCATGACGGTGCCCATTTTCGACACTAAAGTACTTAAGTTCAGTTGAGTACTCTTGAAAAATTGGGAAATACTTCAGCCCATGACCAACGATTCGCTCTAGCTCGCCTGTCCGGAGCGCCTTGAAATAGTCTGCCTCAGACTTACTGCTTTGGTTGGGTTCACTGAGATAGCGGCCTACGATCTGATAACCATCAGCCTTAAGATGTCCAGCAAGCTCGTCAGTGATCTCAAAGCGCGTATCGCAAGCCACACATGGCCGATTGGGGTCGCCTTTTGAAGTGAGCAGGCTCATCCATGTGGTTGGGTCGACCACCCCGGTCACTGGCAAGGCGTGTGCTTGCTGGAACTGCCACAGCGTGTTGCTGATTCCGCTGTTCCACGTGCTGGTCGGCAAAATGGAGTAGCCGTTGCAGACTAGATTCACAGTGGCTAGCCATACCCACTGGTTAGTGCCGCTACTAATTGTCCGTAGTTTGGCGCGAGTGCCTGCACCAAAATTCCCGGTGGCTTCGGCAGGTGTGTATCCTTCGATTGCTTGGAGGACCTGGATTAAAGCCGTGTTCATTTCACGACCGTACAAGCCATCAGTGGGGATGATCCCTGTGTAGTTCTTGTACCCACGGTTAATTGCTTGCTGCGCCTGACGAATAGCTGGCTTGCCGCCGTAGGCAGAGAGTAACCGGAACTGTTTCATTGACAGAAGCGCCATCATTAGTTCAACATCGACCGTTGCGCTCGTATCGCCAAGGCCAATATCGACTTTCATCTGGCGAATAGAGTCGGCCACGTGGTCGGTAAACTCAAGAGTGATGCCACCGTATTCGGCTCGATATCCCTTGCACCACAAGGCTCCTTGAATAATTCCATGAATATTGTCGTAGCCAGAAGTTTGAGTAATGCCGTTTGGCCAACGAGACTTGAATCGAGACTGTGTTCCAGAACCGAAATTGTTTGCCGTCGCTGTAATACCCAGCTCGATTTGCAGAGCGCGGATGAGTGCGTTGATTGTATCCCAGCCAGTGTTACCGGTTTCTTGGACTGAGCCGAACCCAGTTTTATTGCCGTAAGTCGAATTCAGCCACTGCTGAGTTGTCAGCACCATTTGATCTGCCATGATTCCTCCTTCAGAAATCAGTTGTTAACTCGAGGCAGGCGAACATCTGCCACGGAGGGATCCAGAACACCAGATGAGAAGCTCCGAGTTTTTACCTCACCTGTACGTCACCGGGAAACCCGAATCCGGACGGGCAGAGCGAAACTTCGCGAGTTTCATCCCTCACTGGTAATGCCGACGAAGCCCGAAGTGTTAATACCCTGTTTGATTCGGGGACTTTGCACACGGTTGGCCCCGCCCGCTGACCTGTCCGAGCGTCGTAGAGATCGAGAGGCCCCAACCCTCCCCTCGCCAGCGCCGCCAGGTTCCCCCGTGTCTGCCGATCAGCACCGAGGTGCACATCTTTGAGGTTTCGCAACCTCGGCGCGACGTGGCGCAGATTTCAGTAGGTGTAGACCCTCGGGGTCTGCCTCCACCGGTCGCCGTCGAGCGCCGACTGGCGGGAGTGGCGCGGCTTACACAAACTGCGGAGATTGGCCTGGTCATGGGTGCCGCCGTGTTCCAATGGGATGGCGTGCTGGACTTCCTGCGAAGGGGTGTACCGGCCAGCCGCGAGGCAGTCCTCGCACAAGGGGTGGGCGGTGATGTAGGCGGTACGAATCTTGCGCCAGCAGGCCCACATGCATGACGACTCCTTCCTGCTTATGGTTGTGAGTTCGGTGGCGACCGCGTCGATCAATGCGGCCTGGGTCATGTCCTTCGCCTCCAGCGCCTTGAGGACAGCTTGGTCGAGGGTGTCGGTGGCGGTGAGGTGGGTGATGGTGACAGACTCGGCCTGTCCTTGTCGATACAGCCGGGCGCTGGTCTGCTGATACAGCTCCAAGCTCCAGGTCAGTGAGAACCACACGAGCAGGTGGCCACCGGACTGCAGATTCACTCCATGCCCAGCGGAAGCGGGGTGGATCAGGCCAAGCGGGATGTCGCCCCGGTTCCACGCCTCGATTTCCGCCGACGTCTTCAGTTCGCGGGCTTGTGGGAAGCGACGCTGGATGTGTTCGCGGTCGTGTCGGTACCAGTAGGAGACGAGGACGGTTTGGCCGTTGGCGGCCTCGATGATGTCTTCGAGGGCATCGAGTTTCGCCCCATGCACCTCGACCGTATCGCCATGCTCGGGCGTGTTTAATTGTCTGTGGGCTTAGGCTGGTCTTGTCGACACTTCGTTAAGCGGGCGTGTGTGCCTGCGGAGAGTGAGGTGCCTGTTATGGTTTTTCGTCGTCGTTTGACGCCGGAGTATCGTCGTGATGTTGCGTCTTTGATGTTGGATACGGGGGCTTTGATCGCGTCTGTGGCCCAGGATTGGGGGCTGGGTGAAACGGTGGTGGGCCGCTGGGTCAAACTCGAGCGCGAGCGGTGCCAGGCCGCCCAGCAGGGGCGCCCTGATCCACGCGAGATGGAAGCTGAGATCACTGCTTTGCGTCGGCGAGTGCGCCAGCTGGAGAAGGAGAACGAGTTCTTGGGAAAAGCCAACGCCTTCTTCGCCTCTGGGCACTACAACACCAGCGATTTGAGCTGATGGACGCGCACAAGGGCTTCCTACTCGATCACTGTGATGGCCAAGGTCTTGGGTGTCACGCGCGCGGGCTATTACGCGTGGAAAAACCGTGCACCCCAGCGGGGCGAGCGCGCGCTGGTGCGGAGGCGTTTGGATGAGGCGGTGGCCTGGGAACACGAGGTGTCCGGTGGCACGTATGGGGCTCCATGTGTCCGCCATGCTCTGGCGCGCGCGGGTGTGGATGTGGGTGTGTGCGCGGTCGCCGCGTCGATGCGCCGCCAGGGCCTGACAGGCCTGAACACGCACCCGCGCCCGGCTAGGCGCGGCCGGCGGGGTCCGGTGGCCCATGAGGACCACTGCGCCCGCCAGTGGGACCAAGGCGCCCTGGACCGGGTGTGGATCACGGACTTTACCTACCTGCGCTGCGCCCAAGGCTGGGTCTACCTGTGCGCCGTGCGCGATGCACACTCGCGCCGAGTGCTCGGATACGCCATGGGCGAGCAGCACAACACGCGCTCTGGTCATCACCGCGCTCGACATGGCCGCCACCACCCGTGGCAGCTTCCCCACTGGGATCGTGCTCCACGCTGATCGGGGAACACAGTTCACCTCCCAGAAACTGGCCGCCTACATGCGCGCCGTCCAAGGAACCGTGTCGATGGGACAGGCCGGAGTGTGCTGGGATAACGCCATGGCCGAATCCTTTTGGGCCACCCTCAAAACCGAGTACTACTACCGGCGCTCCTTTACCACCCGCGACCAGGTCTGCACTGGGGTCGCCACCTGGATCGAAGACTTCTACAACCGCCGCCGCATCCACACCAGCCTCGGCGGCAAACCCCCCATCGAATACGAACTACACCAAGCGGCCCAGGCAACAGCCGCATAAACAAACCGTCAACAACTTGCACACAGGCCCAGTTATCACCGCCCTCACGGGTGACACCTGCCACGTCGGCCAGCGCCATCAGGTCGTCGGTGTCGGCGACACGCACCTCGACGGTGGAGGCTTCGGAGCCAGGCAGGAGCACAGCCATGCGGTGCTGGGGTCGTCTGGTGCCGAAGATCGCGCGCAGCATCCGCCTGCTGGGGTGGATTTCTTTTGCAGCGAGTGCGGCAGCCGGGCTGGGGTGCTTGGCGATCTTGATCTTGAGCTTGGTGGGCATCCGGGTTTCCTTCCATGTGAGTGGTGGTACGCCCCATCACCGGGTTGGTGAAGGGAGTGCCTTGCATCTGTCAGGCATGGGACGCGCCGAAACCAGACGGCCTACGACTCGGTGAGTGTTTTGCGCAGTTGGGCCAGACCGCGCGAGACGGCTTTCCGCACCGCATCGGCACTGGTCGGCTGGCCTGCGCCGGTCTTGTCGGCGGCGATCTCGGTGAACCAGTCGCCGTGGAGCACATGCAGCTCGATGTACTCGCGCTGCGTCGCAGTCAGTGGACTCAGCAGTTCGACCACCGCGAGGTTGGCCTCGACCTGCTCGGTGAAGTCCGGATCTTCCGAGGCGAAGTAATCCGCGCCCAGCCCGCCACGCTCGTCGTCATCACCGTGGCCGGGTTGGTCGACGGAGATGTCGGAGCGGCGGCGATTATCCAGTTCGCGGTACTCGGCGTACACGTCGTCGAGGTAGGCGCGAGCCCACGTCGGACGCGAAGCCGGGTCGCGCAGCTGGACACGCAGTTTCTCGCTGTCGGGTAGGTCCGGGACGGGTAGGTCGATGGTGTTGCCCCTGGGGGTCAGGTATGGGACGGTGAATTGGTTGTTGAATGCCACGTGAGGGCTTCCCTTCTTACGAAGGGAGACCCCGTTGAGGGCAACCGACGAGAGGCCGTGGTGTTGAGCGGAAACAGTGAGGGGCACCAACCCGACCCGGGGGTGAACCCGGATACAGGTGGTGCCCGTCAAGCGCTCAACGGAGGTCTCCCGAATACGGGTGAAAAACGCATGCGGGTGTAGGAGGAAGGCGGCCGGCCGGTGGCCGGTACGGCTTTGACCGCCACAGCGGTTGGGCTGTCCTGCCGGATGACGTCTGGCCAGCAGAACAGCCGTGAGGGCTACTTGCCCTTACGCGGCTTGGCCTGAGCCAGCGCCGAGGCTGCGACCGACTTCGTCTTGGCCGAGGTGCGACCGTCGCGCAGCAGTGCGGCCGCCTTCTTGGCGACCGGTCGAGACGTCTGCTTCGTGTTTCGTGTACCCATGTCCTTGTTCACCTCCTGCCTCAGTTCGCTCCGACACGGTTACGCGTTCGTGAAGATGAACGCGACAAGAGTGAAGCGGCCTTGTAAGATCGAAGGAACACAGGTTCGCTGTTCGCCCTTGTGGTTCTAGGTTCCCCGATGACGTTTTTCTGATCGGCTGGGAAGCGATGGGTCGCGATGGAGAGGTGGTGCGGTGGATTATAAGTCGAGCTTCCATGCCGTTTTGGCGACGGTGCGCCCGCTGATGAAAGGCACCCGTAACCTTGGCGAGTTCACCGCAGGTCTCATCGACATGGGACTCGTGCCTCGCGGAACCGTCGACGGTGAAAAGACCGCGCTTGAGATGCGCAAGTCGGCGACGTGGAAGGGGTACGCCAACGGGTCTGACCAGCTGCCTACTGTGTTAGCGAGCGAGCTGGCTGGGCGATGGGATCAGTTTCGGTTCGCCAGCAACGTCTCCCAGGCATACGAGGAGTCGGCACTCAATGACCTAGCCGACCGGCTCCACGACCTTGACGAGTCGATCAACAAGGGCAATGTTACCGAAGGTCTAGGCCAGCTGTTCTACAAGGTGTTCACCGAAGCTGCCGGTGAGACCGCTGCCGTAACGGAGCCCTTGACTTTGGCAGACAAGGCCGACCGATCTGGCGTCCCGTACATTGACGAGAAGATGAATCGCCTCAGGCTTGGCGACCGCTCGGTCGCGTTACCGCAGAAGCATCCAACACCGGACACAGTTCAGCCTGCTGAGCTGGGGTATGTTTCGGCGCTCCTGGCCGCGTATTGCGAAGACAAAGCCCGTACCGGCGTTGAGGTGCAGCTGGACGACATCCCGTCGCGTCTGGTTCAACACTTCCAAGAACAGCGCAAAGCGTTCTACCGTGCCGAATGGGTACGAGAAACATCGTGGAACTGCATCCACGATGGGCGGCCATTGTTTGACGATTTCCTGGAAACGATGCACGCGGGAGTCTCCGACACCAACTTGCGTCAGTACCCCAACGGACTCGAACGTCTCTTCGCGACACTGGCTCAAGCAGCCGCAGTCCAACTCGACGGTGTCCGGCTCGACCAGATCATTGACCTGATCGACGTGTGGAGCCGGAAAGGTTCCTGCCACGAACTGGTCGCCCGGAAGCGGCTGGGATGGGTAAATTGATGCGCGCCACGTCCCTAGACACAAGTTTCGAAGCTGAACTGCGCGGGCTTATCTTGCTGTTCCTGCTCGGAGATGCAGCGGATGCCGACTACCTGGGTGCCCTAGACACCATCACCGTCAACGCCCACACCTTCGGGGTCGGGGCAGAGAGCCTCAACGGCACCCACCGACTGGCCAGCGCGGAACTCCACACGCGCACAGTCCTGATGACCCAAGCTCTCCAGCATTTGGCGATCCAAGGATTCGTGACACTACAGCCAGATCGTTCTCCGGCGGCCTTCACGATTACCGCTGAGGGTGAATCAGTCGTCAACCATTTCCGCTCCCGATACGCCGGTCAGTTGTTCGACACCGCGTTGGAGACGATCGAGCGGGTTGGCGACCTGAGCACGAGCGAGCTGGCTCAGATCATCAGGTCAGCGACCCCGGAAGGAGAAACGCGATGACACCTGGCTTCTGGATCAGCAGCATCACCGTGGCCGGGCACCCCACTCGGCGGGACTCCAGCGTTGGTTTCGAATCTGGACTCAACGTCATCTACGGACCGTCTAACTCCGGCAAGTCCTGGGTGCTTCAGTGCATCGACTACGTATTCGGGCTGAAAGCTGACGAGTTCGTCCTCGACGAAAACTCCGGCTACACCGAGGTGCGTATGGGGGTGCGCACCGCGCAGGGCTCACTCACGTTATCGCGCTCCATCGGTGAGGGAGCCAATAACATCGAGGTCTCCAGCACAGACCCACGAATTGAGTCTGGAGTCTACAAACGTCAATCGTCTGGCCGTTCCCCGCTGCTCAGCTCGGTGTGGCTCAAACTCATCGGCTACGACGCCCCTGAAAACCTGAAAATCATCAAGAACCAAAACCTTGAAACCCAGGCGTTGACGTGGCGTACCTTCTGGCATGCGCTGTACGCGGATGAAGACCGGATCAGCACCAAGAAACAAATCCTTCTCCCTCTTCAGGCCACCGCACAGCCCGCGTTCAAATGCGCCCTAGCGTCACTGATCACCGGCAAGGACTATGCCGCCTACGCTCGTGATGAGTCTGTCGAAACGAGGAAATTGCGTAACAACGCGATCATCGACTACCTCGAGCCGCTACCCAAACAGCTTGAAGAACGAATCGAGTTGATCGACAAAGCACTCGGTAGCAGCGACCCAGCAGAGATCCAGCAGCGCATCGATGAGCTGACCGCAGAACTGGAACGTGTCCAGCAACGCATCACACACGCCACCGTGCAGGGGCAAGACATCGTCGCACGCCTCCAACAGGTGCGTGACTCGCTGGCGGAATCCCGCAGTCTGCGGAACCGATACGAGGAACTTGCCGCCTCCTACCGTGCCCGCATCGAGCGGTTCGATTTCGTCGAGGAAGGCCACGCCCTCACCGCACACAGGGAACCGGCAACAACCTGCCCCGTATGCACGCAGGCACTACCGCCGGAAGCGCGATCCGCAGTTCCAGAGCCCGATCTGCGTGAACGCCACGACCTAGCTGCCCGACTCAACGATCTTCGTCAAACGATCCATCAGATGGATGTTGAACAGGCACCACTGCAAGAACAAGAGCAGGATTTCGCCGCAGAAGCCGAGCACATTGCCCGGCGCATTAGCGGCGAGTTAGAGCCGCAACTGCAAGCCCTCTCGACTTCGCTTGCCAGTCACAACGCGATCATCGCCATGCAGGCAGAAAGAGAACAGCACCTCGAACGCAAACAAGCCATCGAAGACGAACTTGAAGAACGCAAGAATCGCACATTCCCCAAGGGCAACTTCAATCCGCTCGACGAATACCCGAAAACGTTCTGGTCGCAGATGGGCACCAACCTGCTCGACGTCCTTGGAGCCTGCGTGTTCCCCAGACTCAAAGATGCCCAATTCTCGCACGAACTGTTCGATGCTGTCATCAACGGCAAAACAAAAGCGAAGGAAGGGCAGGGCTACCGGTCGTTCGTCAACACCGCTGTCATGCTCGCCCTCCGGGAATACCTCGCCTCCGAGGACGCCACACACAACCCCGGCCTGCTTATCATCGACACCCCACTACTGGGGCTCGACGATCCACAGCTCGACCCCGAGCTTCAAGAAGCCCGTGAAACCATCCCCGCTGCCCTCTACGACTACCTCGCCCTCGAACAAGACGGCGGTCAGATGATCATCGCTGACAACACCAAGTTCATGCCCGACATAGAACCGCTAAAGGACCGATGCAATCTCATCGTATTCACGAAACGCGAAGGAGAAGCACGCTACGGCTTCCTGCTCGATGCCCAGGACGAAGACCTGATCGATCTGGAGGGAACAGATGACAACTAACCGCGCCTTCAGCTACACGCCCCTCTGGAAACTCCTCATCGACCGCGATATGAACAAAACCCAACTTCAAGAACGTGCAGGCATCAGTCCAGCCACCCTGTCCAAACTCGGACGCGGCGGCAACGTCACGACCGACGTCCTTGCCCGCATCTGCGAAGCTCTCGACTGCGACGTCGCCGACATCTGCGAGGTCGTCCCCACCGATATGAAGGGAGTAACCGACTAGATGACCGCTCAACGCCTGCAGCTCACCTGATACAACAAGGACAAGGCTCTCATCCCCACCGAGACCGGCAAGTACGGCTACACGTGGGTTGACCCCTCTGATCCGCGTTACTGCGAAACCCACACCCTCGTGCTGGACGACTACGTGCAAGGCACCCAAACGGAGAAGTCGGATGAGTTTGCCTACTCCGAGCGCGCCGATCTGGAACCTCAGGACGACAATCTGCTCATCCTCGGCGAATCCGGCGACGTCCTAGAGGCCCTCACTAGAGTGCCCGAACTGGCCAAGAAGTATGTGGGGCAGGTGAAGCTGATCTACATTGATCCGCCGTTTAACACCGCGCAAACATTTGCCAGTTACGAGGACAACCTAGAGCACTCTATCTGGCTGACGATGATGCGCGACCGGCTGCTGCACATGAAGAAGCTGCTTACCGACGACGGTTCGATCTGGGTGCATCTTGATGATGTGGAAGTGCACCGGATGCGACTCCTTATGGATGAGGTCTTCGGTGCGGAGAATTTTCAGGCAGAGGTTGTTTGGCAAAAGGCCGACTCTCCGCGGCGTGGTTTGGGATTTTCGGTTGACCAGAATTTCGTCATCGTCTACCGGCGCAGCGAGGCATTCGAGCCAAATAAGGCACTGCGCACAGCGGCTGACAACGCCCGATTTTCCAATCCGGACAATGATCCTCTTGGGCCTTGGTGGGATGACAATCCATCCGGTAATCACGGAGATGGCTCTGGTGGTATGTGTTACGCGATTCAGAATCCTTTGACCGGGGAGATGATGCGTCCACCCAAAGGCGCCAGTTGGAGGTACTCGCAACAGCGCATTCTCGCCGGCTTACAGGGATGGGTGCCGTACCGGTTGGAGAACCTGCATAACGCAGAATGGCGTGCCTCCAACGAGGGAGCCCTCGCGAGAAGGCGTCCGATGACGTGTGCGCGCTCGTCCTAGATGTCTCGCTCAATGAAGCACGTGAACGGGTCGCGGCACGGCGAACTTCGGGCGAGCCACTGCCCGAGATCCTGATCCGATCAACGGGAGGAATCGGTCGTAAGGCGTATATCCCCACCGATGGAAATAATCCTCGAACGTGGTGGGAAAACAAGGACGTAGGCCACAATCGCGCGGCCAAGTCCGAACTGAAGGCTCTGTTTCCGATTCTTACCCCTTTTGACACACCGAAACCTGAGCGCCTCCTTGAGCGCATTATTCACACCGGATCAAACCCTGGCGACATCGTCCTGGACGTGTTTGCTGGTTCCGGGACGACGGCGGCGGTGGCGCAGAAGATGGGGCGGCGTTGGGTGACGTGTGAGTTGTTGGAGTCGACGTTTACGACGTTCACGCGCCCTCGCCTGGAGAAGGTGCTCAACGATCAAGACCCGGGAGGGATAACCCGGACGAAGGGCGAACGAGTCGACGCTACGGAAGACGGGCTGCCTGATGGTGTCTCGCCGGAGGACGCCGCGAAATTCACGAGCGTGCTCAACAAGCTGATCAAGGACGACCCGGAATTAAAGAAGAGCGTCGAGGTGAAGACACTGAAGGCTGCCTCGAAGACCAGGCGCACGAAGGAAGTGCTGAACTGGCGTGGTGGCGGCGGCTTCCAGGTCGCCCATCTGTCGCCTGCGTGCTTCGACTACGCCCCTGAATTGGACAGGGTGATGCTGACGGCGGCCGCGACCGGACAGACCCTGATCGAGTCGGTGGCTGCCAACCTCGGGTTCACACTGTTGCACCCGGATGATGACTATATTTTTGATGCCCGCCGTGGCAATGCCTTGTTGAAGGTGGTGGAGGGTGTCGCCACGACCGAGATCGTTGACTGGCTTGCTTCCCAAATCCAGCCCGGCGAGACAATCGTGCTGGCCGCCACCACGGTGATAGACGGTGTGCGCCAGCATCTGCGCAAACTGGTGAAGGGGTCGCGGGTGGTCGCATTGCCCGATGATGTGTTTCGGTACAGCGAAGGTGGTGACCAATGATGGCGAACAGGCTCAACATCAGTTTTGACTCGGACATGCTGGAGTCGATCAGTGCCGAGCTCGACTTGCGTGCTCCGAACAAGGAAGCACTGCGCCAGCTGGTCTTCACTCTCGACGGTGACTATGACCCGACCGTGATGCAGGTGCTCAACCTTGCTACGGGCGTGGGCAAGACCTACTTGATGGCGGCGTTTGTGGAGTATCTGCGCCGCCAAGGAGTTGGCAACGTCGTGATCGTCACCCCAGGCAAGACGGTGCAGGCCAAGACCGTGCAGAATTTCACGCCCGGCACGCCCCGCTACATCACCGGCGCGGCGGTGCCGCCCGAGGTGGTGACCCCACAGGACTACTCGGCGTGGATCGCCCGGCAGAACGGCCCGGCCCGACTCGCGTTCGGCCGTGAAGTGCCAATGCTGGCGTTTATCTTCAACATTCAGCAGCTCATCGCGCCGAAGGAAGCCGAGGGTGACACCCACGGTGGTCCCCAGGACGCGATGCGCCGTAAGCCCCGCCGGTTCGATGAGAACGCCGGCGTGCTCTTTGACTACCTGAAGAACCTCGATGATCTGGTTGTGATCGCCGAC
The DNA here is from genome assembly GCF_041433955.1 of Pauljensenia sp. 20925_1_25. Taxonomy (NCBI): domain Bacteria; kingdom Bacillati; phylum Actinomycetota; class Actinomycetes; order Actinomycetales; family Actinomycetaceae; genus Pauljensenia; species Pauljensenia sp. 20925_1_25. The sequence continues at coordinate 56,549 of NZ_JAPWCL010000001.1, forward strand.
GAATCCCACCTGTACGGGTCCAGCGCGGTCGCGTTCAATGCAGCGTTGAAGGAACTCGACCCAGCAGCGGCGATCGGGTTGACCGCGGCGGTGGACAAGACCACCGATCACGTCATTTACGAGTACCCGCTCTACCGCGCCATCCAGGACAAGTACGTCAAGGCCCCGGTGTTGGCGTTCCGCAAGAATGGATATGGCACCGATGAAGCCTCCGAAGAGCAACAGTTGCGGGACGCTCTGCAGCTACGTGCGATCAAGCAGGCCTACTACGACTCGTACACGGCTTCCCAGAACCGCGAGCATGTGAACGCGGTCGCTTTCGTGGTCTGCTCCGATGTGGAGCACGCCACCCAGGTTGCTGAGCTGTTGCGCACGCCGGAGTACCTCGGCCGAGAATCGGCTGTGCTGCAGGTGGACTCCAAGCACGAGGATGAGTTGACCCAACGCCGCCTCGACGAATTGGATCAGCCCGAATCGCTTGTGCTGGCAGTGGTTAGCGTGAACAAGCTCAAGGAAGGCTGGGACGTCAAGAACATCGCCGTCGTGGTCACGCTGCGGGCGATGGCCTCGGAGGTGTTGACCCAGCAGACCATGGGACGTGGCCTGCGTTTGCCGTTCGGGAAGTACACGGGCGTGTGGCAGATCGACCAGCTCGATATCATCGCTCACCAGTCCTTCGCCGAATTGTTGAACGCCGAGAACGTGCTGCAGCAGTTCGGATTGGACGAAGCTGTCCCCGAACCCGACAAGGCCAAGGTTGAGGAGGCGATCCGCAAAGCCGCCGAACAATCCAACTCGGATACAGGCACAGACTCGACCGGCGGTCAAGCATCGACTACGACTATTCCGTGGCCTGGTGCTGGTACCAGCGGTGCTAGCACCGGTGGTGTGGAACCGCATCCGGGCACCGTTCCCGTCGGCGGCAGTGATTCCCCGGGTGCGGGTTTGCCCGGTGTCGGGGTTCGTACCATCACCGAGCAGGAGGATGAGCTCACCTGGGAGTTGGTTTCGATCGGACGGAACCCGAGCTTTGCTGACGTGTCCTACCGATTCCCGGTGACGACGATGACGGTGCAGCAGCCGCCCATTGGCCTGTCCGAAATCAGTGACGCCGTGATCGAGCAAGCGGCCCGTCGGGTTACCTCTGCCGGGGACGTGCTGCTGCGCAAAGAGATCATCGCCGCCCTAGGCAAGAAACTCCGGACAGAGGATCGAGAAAGCGCCGAAGTCGACTCCGTCCACGTCGACAACGCCGATGCCGAGGAGGCGCTGGTCAAACTGGTGATCAACATGTCGCTGGTGCCCAAAACCGAACAGACCGCACGCTACGTCGCCACGTTCCTGGTGCCGAAGTTCATGCGCGCCGTGACGTTCACCGGCTGGACCGTCAAATCCCTCGACTCCGCCCGCGCCGAACTCCTAACGCTGATCAAGAACTACACAACCGAGACACTGCGAGCCACCCGCGAGGTGCCGACCATACAGCCCAAGCAGATGCCAGGCACCGGCTACACGCTCCCGTTAGGTGAGAAGGTACATGACCAGATCGAGAGCCGTGCCCAGTTCGTGCGAGGCCGGGTCTACGGCGGCTGGTTCAAGTCGCTATTCGCCGAGGAATCCTTCGACTCCTTCACCGGCGAATACCAGCTTGCTCGCCTGCTCAACACGTCGCCGGGGATCGTGTGGTGGCATCGCCTGCATCCGCAAGACCAGGCGTTCGTGTACTACAACGCGAAAGACCGCTACTTCCCCGACTTCGTAGCCTTGGACACCAACGGGGTGCATTGGATCATCGAAGGCAAGGACGAGCGCGGCCGCGATGACGCCAGGGTGCAGGCCAAGCGTAAGGCTGCCGAGGCGTTGGTGCGCCGGTTGGTGGCTGAGGATGCCTACGCCGGTCAACACTGGGGCTATCTGATCGCCTACGAGCAAGACACCGCCCGTGCCGACTCGTGGGAAGACCTGAAAGCCTTCGCCAGCCCGGTCAGCAACGCCCTGTAGCTGCGAGTTCGCCTGGGCGCATCACGGGACTCCAGCGTTGCGGGAGGACGAGGGTGACGGCCTCGCTGGTAATGAACACGAATCCGAGCCTGCCATCGGTGAGCGTGCACCCGCCCTCCAGCACCGCAAGGAAGTCCGGGATGTGGAACGCAAGCTGCGTCGGCGATTCGGTCAGGAGCTTCTCGATCGCGGCACGGAGCGTCGACGGACGTCGCCGCGCACCCGTTGACTGCAGGCTGTCCACGGCCTGATCAACCGCCGTGCTGTTGCGCCCAGCGAGCACCTGCAACGCCTCGGCCATCTTCACCAGCAGCACCTCCTGGTAGAGGTGGCTGGTGGTGCAGGTGCCGCGCTTGACGTAGTTCGTCGGACACTCCCACACGTCGACCCGGTTCGGGGTGCCCGAGTGCCAGGTCTTGCGGCCGAACGGCCGTCCGCAGTCGCCGCAGACGATCTTGCGGGACAGGCACTTGCCGAAGGACTTGTAGCCGCGTGGGTCGACGCGGGTGTGGCCTGTTCTGGTCGATCTGCTCGAGCGCGATCAGGTGTGCGTGCATCAGAGTGTCATCACGGAACTCGCGTTGGGGAATCTCAAGAACCGCTCGATCTTTTTGAAAGCGCTTGAGCGCCTCATGATCGTTCGCAACGTCGACGACCAAGGCGTGCGGCATCTTGTTGAGGAGCGGCACCTATGGGGCAGGGGCCTCAGTGCTGTTGATGTGGCACTTCTGGCGAGTGCTGTCGTAACCCCGGCGTGTCGCTATGGACGCGCGATAAGCGCCTGCGTCAGGCAGTGCGCGACGTGGGTGTGTTGGCGGACTTCGTGTGAGGCAGGAGAACTCTGACGAGGTAGTGACCGGGTCGCGTGAGGGCGTGGCCCGGCTTTGCTGTCGGTTGAGTGCGAGTGTGAATCGTGTCGCCGATCACCTGAGTGGTAGTATGTGGCCATGATGACAAATAGCCAGTACTCATGGCTGTGGTTCTCAAGGAGGTAACAATGCAGGGAGCAGCTCTCGGGGATGACGGCGTTCAGACCGTGCGCTACTGGCTCTACGCGCCCGGTGAGGACGCGTCCATGTGGGAAGAGTTCTACGAGCGTGGCGTCATGGGGCTTGGCTCGGCTGCTCTCGGTGATTTGTCCGTGTACACCAGCAAGCAAGAAGTGAGGGAGCGGATGCTTGAGGTCTACCCTGACTACGGACGACAGACGAATGACATTCTTGCTGCGTGGCAGTTCACGAAGGAGATGAAGCCGGGCGACATCATTTTCGCTAAACGAGGCACCAAGGAGATCATCGGGCGTGGCATCGTCACTGGAGAATACTTTTACGATAGCGATGGTGACAGATTCCCCCACCTTCGTCATGTGAGATGGACCGGAAAAGGTTGCTGGAGCCTAGACAAGCCGTTTGCGCGAAAGACGCTCACGGAGGTTAGCGACTACACAGATTTCGTGGGCGGGGTTGAAGCACTCTTTGAGGAGAGCACGGAGGCAGCTGAGAGTGTTGTGCCATCGGAGCCTTTAACCGAGTATTCCGCCCGGCACTTCCTCGACGAGGTCTTCATGGACGAGGGACGCTACGGCGCGACCGTGGGCGTCCTGCGCGCCAAGAAGAACATTATCTTGCAGGGTGCGCCCGGCGTGGGCAAGACGTTCGCGGCCAAGCGCCTCGCCTATTCGATGATGGGCGTCAAGGACGCCTCGCGCGTCATGCTGGTCCAGTTTCACCAGAGCTACTCCTACGAGGACTTCATCGAGGGATACCGCCCCTCTGGTGAAGGCTTCGAGCTGGTCAAGGGTGCCTTCTACTCCTTCTGCAAGAAGGCCGCCGACGACGAGGAGAACGACTACTTTTTCATCATCGACGAGATTAACCGAGGAAACCTCTCCAAGATCTTCGGTGAGCTGTTCATGCTCATTGAGAGTGATAAACGCGGGCCGAAAAACAAGCTCCAGCTGCTCTACTCCCGCGAACTCTTCTACGTGCCCCGCAACGTGTACATCATCGGCATGATGAACACGGCGGACCGCAGCCTCGCGATGCTCGACTACGCGCTGCGTCGACGCTTCGCCTTCGTGGAGTTGCGTCCCGCCTTCGACTCTGATGGCTTTTGCGCCTACCGCGCCGGGCTCGGGCACACTCTGTTCGAGGCATTGGTCCGTGAGGTGGAATCCCTTAATCGCGCGATCATCAAGGATGAGTCGCTCGGTGAGGGATTCTGCATCGGACACAGCTACTTCTGCAACATGGACGCCGACACCTGCACCGACGCAGCCCTGGCCTCGATCGTGGAGTACGAACTCATCCCGATGCTCAAGGAATACTGGTTCGACGAACCCGGCAAGATCCGCGAGTGGAGCGACAGGCTGCGCAGGTCGCTGCGGTGATTCGCGTCCGCAACATCTTCCATATGCTCGCCTACGCCTTCTCGGCGCTCACCGAGCAAGGCTACCGCGCCGTGGCCACGGAGGACTTCGACAACGCGGCCGAGCTGTGTGCCGCCATTCTCGAGCGAGGCGTGTCCCTCCAGCTCAAACGAGGCCTCGGGCAGGAATACGTGAACCGGACCGAGGCACGCTCCTCGCTGCGCGGCAAAATCGAGGTCACCGAATCCGTGAAATCGCAGGCGATCTGGCGCCGCCAGCTGGTGTGCTCCTACGACGAGTTCAGCGTCGATACGACGATGAACCGCGTCATCAAGGCGACGGTGGCGCTGCTCGTGCGCTCGGACATCTCGAAGGCTCGCAAGAAGAGCCTGAAGAAGCTCATGGTGTTCTTTGCCGACGTGAGCGATATCGACCTGCACACCGTCGACTGGAACATGCGCTACGACCGTAACAACCGCACGTACCGTATGCTCATGGCGGTGTGTTGGCTCGTTGTCAAGGGCCTCCTCCAAACCCAGAGCGACGGCAGCGTGCGCATGATGGATTTCTTCGACGAACAGCGCATGAGCCGCCTCTACGAGAAGTTCATCCTCGAGTACTACCGCAAGAAACACCCGCAGCTGCGCGCCAGCGCGTCCTTCATCGACTGGGCGCTGGACGATGGTTTCGCGGTCGGCCTGCCCGCCATGCGCAGCGACATCACCCTGAGCGCTTGCGGCCGCGTGCTCATCATCGACGCGAAGTATTACACCTCCACGATGCAAACGTACTATGAAAAAAAGACCGTAAAGTCGGGGAACCTGTACCAGATCTTCGCGTACGTGAAGAACAAGCAAGTGGCCCTCGAGCGCGCGGGGGAGAGCGTTGAGGTGTCGGGCATGCTCCTCTACGCTGCGACCGACGAGGAGGTCCAGCCCGACTTCAACTATCGCATGAGCGGCAACCGAATCAGCGCGACGACACTCGACCTGGATCGCCCCTTCGAGGAGATCCGCGCACAGCTGGATGGTATCGCCGACACGCTTACTGGTCCGTCAACTCCGGCTTCGTGAAGGAGCGGACCTGGGCAGCGTCCGATTCTATCTCAGGGGCTGTCATGGTCTTCTTCGACGCTGCCTCGAGGGCGCTCACGGAGCGCGCCCGGGACAAGAGCCGGTTCTCCATGGAGGAGACAGCCTTGTTGTAGTAGTCCACGCTGCGCGCCAAGCTCTTGCCCAGGTTCTCCATGTGGCTCGCGACGACGCCGAGCCGCTCGTACAGGTCGCGGCCCAGCGCGATGATCTGGTCCGCTTGCTCGTTGATGTTCGTGCGTGCCCACGCGGTCGCGCACGTGCGCGCAACCGCGAGCAGCGTGACGGGGGAGCACAGGGCCACCCCGCGTGCCATCGCGTCGTCCAGGAGCGATGCGTCCGCGCGCAGCGCCGCCGACAGCGCAGCCTCGGAGGGGACGAACAGGATGACCAGCTCGGGGGAAGAGCCGAGCAGACGCGCATAGTCGCGCGACGCCAACGCCTCGACGTGAGAACGCAGGGCCTTCGCGTGCGCCGCCAACTCCGAGCAGCGGCGGGCCTCCGCCATCTCGCCGCTTTCCTCGATGCCGCAGGCCCTCAGGTACGCGTCCATCGGAGCCTTCGCGTCGAGTGCCAGGAAACCCTGTCCAGGCAGGTGAATCGTTACGTCGGGACGCCCGCGCTCACCCGATGCACTCTCCGCGCCCAGGCCTCGTCCCTGAGTGAGCGAACCAACCGAGCGCTGCTCCGCGAAGTCGACGTGCGGCATCATCCCCGCTGCCTCGAGGATGCGGGCCAGCTCGACCTCGCCCCACGTGCCGCGCGCACTGCGCGAGCGTAGCGCGCCCTCCAGGGAGGCGGTCGTGCGGGCCAGCTCGACCTCGCGCTGGGCGGACTCGCGCAGCTGCTCGGCGAGGGCGCCGTGTTGGCGCGCCCGCGTCTGTTCCATCTGATCGACGCGCTGCGTCATTTGCTCAAGCTGGGCGCGAACCGGGGCGAGCGCCTGCAGGACAGAGGCGTCGCCCTGGGAGCGAGCCTCGGCGGATTCGACGCGACGCGAGAGTTCCTCCGCGCGCGCCTGCCACCGGGCGACCTGCGCGCGCAAGGCGACCACATCATCGCCCGGCTGTGACGCCCGGCGCGCCACCGCCCCCACGTATCCGAGCAGAGCGCCCACAACCAGTCCAACCAGGAGAAAAACAAGTGACATACCCATAACGGCACGATACGAAGGGCCATGCACATCTGCGTCCCGCCGGACTGCAAGCCGCCACCAATCGACCCCGCGTCCAATCAGTCGCCTATCCTGGGTGTAAGACTCATGGGGGAGGGGTATGGAAGCCGTCGATCCGCGCACGATGCACGTCCTGATTCGCGATAAGAACACGCCGAACTGGCAGGATCACACCTGGAAAGTCGCGAAGGCGTGCCGCGACGGGAATCGCGTCGTCGTCACCTATACCAACGGCAAACAGTATCCATACGGCGAGGATCGGGTACGCCTCTACGACCAGGTTGAGCGCCGCAAGGTCGACGCCCTCGATGAGATCCGGGTGTGCGGGCAGCGCTGGAACAGCGTCGAGATCATCTGGACGCTCCGCCGCGCGGGTCACCCGCGTAATCCGCGCTACACGCTGGCGTATCGGAAAGCTGACGGCACGCTCGCGCTTCGGCGCTACGGAAGCGACGAGGTGAGGGCATCGTTCGCGACGCCGGAGCAACGTAAGAACGCCTCCATCCTTGACTATGTCCGCGAGGAAGTCCGTGCGCAGGCGCGACGGGCCGGGGCGACGCTGGACACGAGCGAGCGCTATCCCCGGTGGGTGGGCGAGGGCGCGTCTGCACCGGCGGCCATTCTCGCAAACGTCTGGGAGCGGCTCCCGCAAGCGCCGCGAGGGTCCGCCCTCGAAGCGTTCCTCGCGGGGTCGACGTCCGCGACGACGGGCGCGAGCGACCATCTCCTCATGCCCTTCCACTCCAACATTGATCAGCGCAATGCGATTCGCGCCGCGCTCACCCACCAGATCTCGATCATCGATGGTCCTCCCGGCACGGGCAAGACACAGACGATCCTCAACCTGATCGCCTCCCTCATCGCGCAGGGTAAGACCGTCGGCGTCGTCGCGGGTGCCAACTCCGCGGTGGATAACGTCATCGACAAGCTGACAGAGGAAGGCTACGGATTCCTGGTGGCCAGCCTCGGGAAAGCGGAGCGCGTCAAGGAATTCCACCAGCGTGAGGGGATTCTCGAGCAGCGGCGCGAGGCCTGGGCCAAGAAGGCGTCCACTGCCTCGCCGGGTGCATCCGCCCGTGCTAACGAGGCTGCGCTGCGGGCCGAGGAGGGACAGCTCGTCGCCCTGTGGGAGGACGCACGAGACATCCCGCAGATCCGGGCACGCCTGACCGCGACCCAGCGTGAACGCTTCCTCTTCGAAGAGAAAGTGAAGGAAAGCCGCCGCCCGCTCGCGGAAATTTCGCATCTGGCCGTCGTGCGGCGCAGTTCCGCGACCATCGCTGACCTGCTTGCCCTTGCCCGCTGCGCGCCGAGGCCTGGGCACAGTCCTCGAGGCTTCATCGAGCGGGTGCGCCGCTACTTCGCCTACGGATCGTTGAAGGGCATCGACCTGGAGGACCCGGATGTCCAGTTGGCGCTTCAACTCGCTTTCTATCAGGCCCGCGAACGCGAACTCGGCCGTCGCATCGAGGAGGCGGAGGCGCGCGCGGCCCGCCACGGCCTCGTCGAGGTGAGTGCGCAGTACCGTCGCCGTTCCCGCGAGGCTTTGGACGCCGCCCTCCAGGACCGTTTCGAGCGCGAACGCCCGAGCCGTCTGAGCTCCAATCAGTGGCTCAACCGGCAGACGGACATCCTCCTGCGCACCTACCCGGTGATCGCATCCACCTGCTTTTCGATCCGCAATAACCTGGCCGAGGACACGCTGCTCGACTGGATCATCATCGACGAATCGTCGCAGGTCCTGCTCCCGGAGGGAATAGCGGCGCTGAGTAAGGCTCGCAACGCCGTCATTGTCGGCGACGCGCGGCAGATCGGGCCGATCTTCCAGGGCTGGGACGAAAGCAAACGGCAACCGCCCGCGAAACGATTCGATGTGCGCTCGATGTCGCTGCTCGATTCCGTCAAGGCTATGACCGAATCTGAACAAGTTCCCAGCACCCTGCTCAAGGAACACTACCGCTGCCACCCCGCAATCATCGAGTTCTGCAACCGCATGTACTACGGCGGCCAGCTGATCCCGATGCGCGTGCCGGCGGAGGATGCCCCCGATCCACTCGCGATCGTCTACGCCGCACCGGGAAACCACGCGCGGCGGCCTGCGCGCGGGGGAAGCTTCTTCTCCCAGAGGGAGATCGAGATTATCGCCCAGCTCGAAGACATGCGGGTCATCCGCAAGGGGATCGAGGCGAATGATAAGGACGAGTCCGGCGACTTCGTCCTCGGTGTCGTGACCCCGTTCCGTGCACAAGCAACCGGCCTGCGCCAGCGTATCCGCGCGGACCTCGGGGAAGGCCAGCACGCCCGATGGCTGGCGGAGACTGCGCACAAATTCCAGGGGCGCGGCGCTGGAACGGTGGTCCTATCCACGGTCCTCAACGCGCACGACCGGGCCGCCGCGCGCGAGTTCTACGACTCTGACGCCATGACGAACGTCATCGTGTCGCGCGCCAAAGACCGGTTCATCGTCGTCACCACGCACGGCGGCGTCCGCCTGAGCCGAAACATTAGGACGCTGCTCGATTACATCGAAATGTACGACCCGAGCGCCGTCGTTCAGTCCGACATCGTCTCCATTTTCGATGTCCTCTATAACGCCTACAGTGCGTCGCTCGAACGCTACTCGCGCGCCAAGTGGGCCGACCGTCGGCGCTCGCCCGCCGAAAACATCGCCGACCAATGCCTGCGCGAGGCGCTCACGGAACCAAGGTACGCTCGCTTCGGCTATCAGACCGAAGTATTCCTCAGGGACGCGCTGCCGAACACTCGTCGCCTCAGCGAGGAGCAGCGCGCCTTCGTGTTCACGGATAGCGCCCTCGACTTCGGGGTGTACTCGCGGGTGACCGGGCGCTTGGTCCTCGCCATCGAGGTCGACGGCTGGCAGTATCACGGCAGCAGCGAACAACAGCAGCAGCGCGATGCGCGCAAAGACTCGATCATGGCCGCGTACGGCGTTCCCGTCCTGCGCTTGCCGACGAACGGCTCGGGGGAGGAGCGACTCATCCGCGAGGCACTCGACAAGCTGCTCTGATCGGTGGTCGGCACCCGGTGATCGGTGGTCGGTGTCCGCTTGGTGGGATGTGTGACAGCTGCGTTCGCTGCCCTGTGGTTGTCCCTCATCCGCGTTTGACGAGGTCGGGGCGGGGTTGTGTGGTAGCGCGCGCGTGAGGTGGGAGAACGTTTCATGGTGGTTACTGGGCATTCTTAGTGTTTTGTGTCGGTTCTGGGCGTAGCCTGTGTTCTTAACAGGGCGTGTTTCCGATGGTGGGGGTGCGCTGGAGGATAGCTACCTCATTGTGGAGGTTGAGAGAACATGATGGTTCCACCGTTGTCCGAGCGGCCCGTGACTGAGGAGGACGAGGAGCAGTTCCGGCGAGAGTCCATGCCGCGCACATACACGCTGCGTCAGCGGTGGGCCGACTATCGGGCCGAGGTGAGAGCCAACCGCCCCAAGGGCGCGAAGGCCCGGGTGCGGGCCTGGCTGCACGTCGAGCCGTTCTATTGGGGGATGCGCGCCGCCTACGTTGTGCTTGTCGTTGGGGCAGTCTTCGCCGTTTACATCAACGGCGTCGCTAACGGTTGGTGGCACGCGTGGGGTGAGAAACCCACCGTCGCAGCCACCACCACGCCCACCGCCAGGCCCGTCCCATCCGCGTCAAGTCCCACCGAGGCAGCGATGTCGGGCGGCTACCAGATCGGACCCGACGGCGTGCTCGTGCGCCCCGCCGAACACGCCGCATCCACCTACACCAAACCAGAACTACCCGAAGAAGCCAAGGAGAACACCGAGAGGGGCGCAGAACTCGCAGCCGAACACGCCTTCTCACTTCTCATATATGCCTGGAATACAGGTGATACACAACCATTCGCAGATATCACTCAGTCCGGCGACGGCTTCCGTGAGACTTATATCGACAAAGTCAAGAAATCTTACGCGAGCGGTTGGACCTACGGCATGCACTCAAGCATCACACGGATCGTTAAAGTCGAGCCTGTATCAGAGCAGAAATGGGGAGCACAGCCCAACACTATTGGCGTACAGTTCAAAACTGTAACAAGCAACGGAGTGACGTGCGTCAACCAAAAAATATCCACTGATGAGAGCGAATACAGGTCTAGTGTCACCTTATTCATGACATGGAAGAACGAACACTGGGTTGTCACTGACGGGGATATCAGCAATGATAAATAAAATCCGTTCAACGCTCGCTTTTGCCTCTATTGTCGCGACTGCACTTTTGTGCGTAAACATATCTTCAGCGGCGGGCGACGACAATGCTGGAGGTTGTGCAGATAATCCAGACGCGAAGCTTGGATTCTGCGTCACAGCTGATGGAGACAAAGCTGGAGCAAGATATTGGAAAACTGATGAAAACGAATCGGAAGGAAATCCAGCTGCCAGCGATCCATCCGCGCTCGATGACCAGCGCCCAAAAGAGACAGCGCAGGCAGCAGTTGCTCCTGAGGCGAAAATGGGCTGGCATTGGGAGGCATGTGTCCTCACTGCCATCGGTAAGGAAGCCAACAGTCGTATCGCCTCGGACTATGAGTGCGACTCTCCCCCACCTACCAACGACAAACAAGAACAGCAAGATCCCGGTCGGCAGCCCACAACGGAAGAGATTCTTTACACGGCCGCAGCCGTGATCCACGCTGACGGGGCCGGGTTGTATAAGCGACCGTTGGGGGTCTCCTACACGAACAAGTTCATCCCCACCATCGTCGCGGTCACCAGCCCCACCCAAACACACGTCATCAACCTGCTGGGACGCGACATCACGATCACGCTCACCGCCACGAACTACGAATGGAACTGGGGAGATGGCACCCCCAACCTGGTCACCACCTCCACAGGATCAGTGTGGTCCGAGGGCATGGATTTGAACACCGACCCGAATCTGATCCGCCACTACTACACCCCGCCCCAAGGCTGGCGCTCCATGCTCGACGGCCCATACCCCCACGAAGACCGCGACATCACTCTCACCACCACGTGGAGTGGAACCGCCACCAACCCCTTCACCGGAGAAACACAAACCATCAACGGCCTCGTCACCACCACAGAAACAACCGGCAAATTCCCCCTGTCCCACCTAGTCATCAACAACACCGACACCTGGGAAGAAAAACAAGGCCACTAGTCACAGGATGATTCAGACTGCGCCCCCTCTACATGAGGTGGGTTGTGGTGCGGTGGTTCGGCGCGTCGTCAAGTCAGTCGGGAAGGGCTGCGAATCGCTCCCTCACGCGTTGGCAGTACCCTTCGTCGATCTCTATCAATGCTTTGATTGTTCGATAAATTTCAGAGTTCTGTTCTGATAGCACCGTCGGCGCATGCGTTCATCACCTTCGAAGTTGCGCAGTAATAAAAAGGAGGGAATGCGACCAGAATGATCGATCCCCTCCCGACCCGGCCCGGCTAACCAGGCTAAGCCTACGTTGTGCGTTGATAGTAACACCCGGGCTTCGGTATCTGTCAAGTCAAGGCGGTACGTGTACGCGGATTGATGCTGGGTGTGCGGTGCTGCGCGCAATGGGCCCTACGCCACCACCATGGCCGCCGTGCCCGCGCACATGAGGGCGAGGCCAGCCAGGTATCGCCGCGTGAAACGCTCGTGAAACACGGCCGTCGAGAAGGCAACGGTGACGAGAATCGACAGCTTGTCGATGGGGACGACGACCGATGCGGGCCCGTCTTTCAGCGCGTGATAGTACGCCAACCACGACGCGCATGTCGCGGCACCTGACGCGATGATAAAGGCCAGCTCGCGCGCGGGGAACGACCGCACCTCGCGAATACGCCCCTGCCATGCCACGATCACCCACGCCATGGCCAGCACGACGAGCGTGCGCACCGCAGTTCCTAGCGTCGGATCGACCCCGGAGATACCGACCTTGCCCAAGATCGACGTCAACGCGGCGAACAGCGCGGACGCGAGCGCGTACGTGAGCCAACTACCGCCCCGGCGCAGGGCGAGCGGCAGCCCAGAAAGGTCGTCGGGGTCGACCATGAGCAGGGTCCCCGCCGTGATTACAACGATCCCGACAACACTCCAGGCGGTCACAGGCTCGCTCAGCAGGATCAGGGCCAGGAGGATCGCCAGGACCGTCGACAGTTTGTCGATGGGGGCCACGCGGGATACGTCGCCCCGCGCGAGGGCCGCGAAGTAGCACAGCCACGAGGCCCCGGTGGCCAGGCCCGACAGGATGAGAAACAGGAGCGACCGCCCGTCGATGGTGCCGAGGGATGACGCCGATCCGACCATGGCGGCCATGCCCCACGCTCCTGCCGCGACGACGACCGTTCGTAGGGCCGTCGCCACTGTGGAACTCGTCGTCGCCACTCCAGCTTTCGCGAGGACCGATGTCAGCCCCGCGAACAGGGCGGACAAGCAGGCGGCGAGTAACCACATGAGACTAGAGTAGGCCCGTTCCTGATGTTCTTGCACCCGAGCAAAATGACGGTGTGTCATGGGCGTCAGATCGCGAAAAAAGTAGGTTATAGTTGTTGACTATTCGCCTCTGTGTTGAGGCAACAACGCTATGTAAAGGAACAAGATGAGCGAAAACATCGACGAGCTTGGCATCAACGGTGAATTCGAAGAAGACGGCCGGGAGATCGTGCTCGACACGAGCGGCGAAGTGGAACTCACGGACGAAGCAACCGAGGGTGTCGATGAGCTGCGCGAAACGATCGCCCAGCAGGACTCGGAGGCCGAAAAGTACGCGATTGAATTCCTCAAGAAGGTCGTGCGCATCCGTGGCGTGCGCATCACGAGGGATGAGTTCCTTCGCCAGGAGCTGCGCAAACTTCACATGAGCGACGAGGCGATCGCGAGCGCGCTCGACTCGAACCCTGTGCTGGCCGGTGTCTGTCTGACTGATCTCGACAAACTTGCGGACGGTGTCATCTCATTCGAGACGAACAAGTCCGCGGCGATGTCCTTCGCGGCTGGTATCCCCGGTGGCTTCGCGATGCTCGGCACGATCCCCGCGGACCTGACCCAGTATTACGTACACGCCTTCAGGATCATGCAGAAGCTCGCCTACCTGTACGGATGGCGCGAGCTCCTCAGTGACATGGATGAGGTCGATGACGAGACGATCGGTGTCCTCGCGATGTTCTTCGGCGTCATGCTCGGCGTTGGCGGCGCGGCCCAGTCGCTGACAGTGTTCGCGCGCTCGGTCGCGATGCCCGCGTTCCAGAAGCAGCTGACCAAGCAGGCACTTACTAAGACCTCGTGGTACCCGGTCATGAAGCAATGCCTGCGCTTCATCGGCATCAACCTCACGAAGAAGAGCTTCGCCCAGGGTGTCTCCAAGGTTATTCCAGTCATCGGCGGTGTCGTGTCGGGCGGCATGACTTTCGTGTCGCTCCAGTCCCAGTCCACCCGTCTCAAGGGTCACCTGCGCGAGCTGCCGCCTCCTGGAGTCGATGCCGAGGTCTGGAAGCAGTCGGTCAGCGAAGCGACTTCCAAGGACCAGGAACAGGGTGTGCTGGACAGCGCGCAGCGGGCGCTCGAAAGCACGACCAAGGTCGTCGCCGACGGTGCGACGAGCGCGGCCTCCGCCATCGCCGACGGTGCGACGAGCGCGGCCTCCGCCATCGCCGATGGTGCGACGAGCGCGGCCTCCGCCATCGCCGATGGTGCGACGAGCGCCGCCTCCGCGATTGCCGATGGTGCGACGAGCGCCGCCTCCGCGATCACTGGCGGAGTCAAGGGGCTCTTCGGTTGGAATAAGTAGCATCTCGGAGACGAGGCCGGGACTGAGGCGCGCTCATCCGTGAACTCAGCCCCGGCCTCGTGCATGAGGAGAGGCAGGTCCCACGCTAGAGTGTGCGTAGATGTCAGTGAGCTGTCGGCGGACAGCGAGACGTGAAGGAGCGCAATGCTCGGCAAGACGAATGACTATGGAGTGGATGGCGAGCTGCGTGGAATCACCGCTGAGCAGGCCTCGTCGGCGGAACAGCACGGACTCGACTTTCTGAAGAAGGTCGTTCGATTCCCGGGCGTGCGGATTAACCGCGATGAGTTCTTACGCCATGAACTGACGAAGCTGCGCGCAAGCGAGGAGGTCATCGAGCGGGCGCTGGCCACCAGTCCCGCGCTTGCGGGCGTTCCGCTGCTGGCCCTCGACACCCTCGCAGACGAGACGATCACCTACGAGACGAACAAATCGGCCGCACTTTCCTTCGCGGCGGGTCTGCCCGGAGGATTTGCGATGCTCGGCACGATCCCCGCGGACCTGATGCAGTACTACGCGCACGCTCTGCGGATCATGCAGAAGCTCGCCTACCTGTACGGGTGGCGTGACCTCCTCGCCGACGTGGACGAGGACGAAGAGATGATCGGTGTGCTCGCGGTGTTTTTCGGCGTCATGCTGGGGGTCGGTGGAGCCGCCCAGTCGTTGATGGCCTTCGCGCGCATCGCCGCCAAAACCGCCTATCAGAAGCACGTGACCAAGCGGGCTCTCATGAGCGTCACGTGGTACCCGGTCGTGAAGTACTCGCTGCGCGTCATCGGCATCAACATCACGAAGAGTAGCTTCACGAAGGGGGCCTCGAAGATCGTCCCTGTGATTGGTGGATTCGTGTCGAGCGGCCTGACCTTCATGGCGCTCCAGACCCAGTCGGCACGCCTGAAGGGGCATCTGCGTGAGCTTCCCCCTCCCGGGATCGACGCCGAGGCCTGGGCACAGCACGTCCTCGACACGATTCCGGCGCGCGGCAAGCAGCTCGTGGCGGACGGCGTCCAGAAAACCATGAAAGGCAAGGCGCAGGTCGTGATGGTCGGGGCGAAGAGCGCGGTGTCGGGCATCGCGGAGGGTGCCACGGGTATTGCGGGTGGCGTGAAACAACGCTTGCGGAAGGGGAAGTAGGTGCCCACGCACGAGGCCGTGGCTGGGAACCGCGCGGACTTGCTCAGCCTGACCACGGCCTCGTGTGTTTAACTCGCCACTGTTTGTCGAACGAGGACTCCCAACGCTCGGCAACCTGCCACCATATGCGGGTGAGTGACACGAAAAAGAAGCCCCTGCATTCTTCGACCCAAGAGGCAGGGCCCCTGATGCTGCAGGCTTTCGCCTGGGACATGGCACCGGATGCGAGCCACTGGCGATACCTGGCGCAGCACGCGCAATCGATCGCGGACCTGGGCGTCACGATTATCTGGCTGCCGCCCGCATACAAGGGAAACTACGGTATCAACGACGTCGGCTACGGCGTCTACGACCTGTACGACCTGGGCGAATTCAACCAGAAGGGCACAATCCCCACGAAGTACGGGACGAAGGACGAATACCTGGCCGCTATCGACGCCCTGCACGAGGCGGGGATCGCCGTGTGCGCCGACATCGTCCTCAACCACCGCATGGGCGCGGATGCGACCGAGATGGTGCGCGCGATTCCGATCAACCCACACGACCGCCATCAAGCCCTCGGCGAACCCGAAATGATCGAGGCGTGGACCCGCTTCACGTTCCCGGGCCGCGGCGGCGCCTACTCGGACTTCACGTGGGACTGGACATGCTTCCACGGCATCGACTGGGACCAGGCGACGCAGCGCAAGGGCCTGTGGCTCTTCGAAGGAAAGCACTGGAACGAGTCCGTCAACACCGAGTTCGGCAACTTCGACTACCTGATGGGCTGCGACGTGCACGTCACGGACCCGCGCGTCAGCGAGGAGCTGGACCGCTGGGGACGCTGGTACGTGGAGACGACCGGCGTGGACGCGCTGCGCCTGGACGCCGTCAAGCACGTCGGATCCGACTTCTACGCGCGCTGGCTCGAAGACCTGCGCACCTCCACGGGCCGCCTGCTGCCCGCCGTCGGCGAGTACTGGAGCGGCGACGTGCGCGAACTCGAGGCCTACCTGCACGAGGTCCCCAACGCCATGCTCTTCGACGTGCCTCTGCACTACCACCTCCACCAGGCATCGGTCTCGGACGGCAACGTCGACCTGTCGCGCCTGTGGGAGAACACGCTGACGGCGTCGATCCCCGAGCTGTCCGTCACCTTCGTCGAAAACCACGACACGCAGCCCGGACAATCCCTGGCCTCCACGGTGGCCTCCTGGTTCAAGGCGGCCGCCTACGCGCTGATCCTCCTGAACGAGGCCGGGGTGCCCTGCGTCTTCTGGGGGGACCTCCTGGGAACGCCCGAGACCGGCGACCTGCCCGCTGTGCGTGAGCTCCCCATCCTCATGGGCGTGCGCTTCCGCGCCGCGATCGGCCCGCAGCACAGCGCCTTCGACAACCCGGACGTTGTCGGTTTCTCCCGCGAAGGTCGGGCGGACGTGCCCGGCACGGGCTGCGCCGTCATCCTCTCCGACCGTCGCGCCGCCGAAAAGACCCTGTACGTGGGAACCCACCACGCGGGCGAGGAATGGGAGTGCCTCATCGGCGGCCACCCGTCCGTGCGCGTCGCCGACGACGGTACGCTGACGGGCACCGTCAGTGACGGGGGCCTGAGCGTCTACGTGCCGCGCGTCTGAGCGTGACGCAGCCCGGGCCTCGTCGACAGGGACGAGGCCCGGGCCCGCGCGCGGCTCACCGAAGCGGCGGCGCGTGACGGAGGGCAGCTACTCGTGCGCGGTACCCAACGCGAGTGCAATCGTTTGCGTCGGCACGATGAGCTGCAGCGGGGCGATGGGCGAGACCAGTGCGTCAACGTGATGCGTGTAGAAGTCGCGTGCGTGCTCGTCCTTGCAGTGGATGAGCAGCGCGGCGATTCCGAACTGGTCCGATGCCGCGAGAGTCCGGCGAAGCGCGTCGAGCAGGAGCGTCGCGCCCACACCCTGCCCCTGTACTCGGCGGTCAACCGCGAGCCTGGCCAGGAGCATGCACGGGATTGACCGGGGTCGGTGGGCAGCAAAGTCATCCGGCGACCACTCGCGCCGAATCGTCGCTGCCGCTAGCGCGTAGTAGCCGGCGATACGCCCGCTCTGCTGGCACACGTAGGTCACCGCGTTGTTGGCCCGCTGGTTTTGCCACGCATAGCGGTGAAACCAGGTGTCCAGTTCGTCGTTTCCACACGTGAAATCGCTGCGCTTGTCATGGCGCGCCAACCGGCGGGGAGCGTCGAGCACCGGGAGCTCTAGTCCGTCCATGTCAGCGTCGATCCGACGGGGGAGGGGCGGGCGGCGAGCGCTTGGATTTTTGTCGTCGGAAGCGGCGCGTCCAGGGCCTCCAACAGACGCTCGAAATCCTCGTCTGTTGCGACGAATTCCGTGCGGTCCTCCAGCACCTGATCCGCGCGTTCCAGGGCGGACGCGAGGACAAAATCGCTCAGCGACGTCTGCGTAGTGCTCGCGACGTAGCGCAGCTTTTCCTCCTGCGCAGGCGTCAAACGCAGGTTGATGCGAGATGACTTTGTGGCAGTCGTGTGCGCAGACATGTCGTGCTCCTTTCCGCTCGTACATACATTGTATGCCGGATCGGGGAGAGTAGTGACAGCTGAGCACATAACGAACCCGGGCCTCGTCGACAGGGACGAGGCCCGGGCCAGCGCACGCTCGCGGCTCACCGGAGCGGCGGCACGGACGGGTCGGGCCGTTTACTCCTCCGTGCCGCCCAGCGCGGGGATGCGCTCGATCTGATCCTTGAAGAAAGACTCGGCACTCGAGATGAAACGATCAAGATTGACGAACAGCTGCGAGTCAGTCAGGCCCAGACGGGCAGTCACATACTGCTCGGCGCACAGGCGTTGACGGCCGTCGTCCAGAGCCGCGACGTAGACCTTGGGCCACGTCGTGGACGCGTTCCAGTCGTTACAAGCCTGTAGGAGGCGCGAACGCAGCTCCATCGAGACCTCTTCGCGCACAGCGCCCCACATGCTCACGTCCGCGCCGTCGTTGACGACCGAGAACACGTAGAAGCCGTTCGTGAAGCCCGTGTGCAGGCGGTTGTCCTTCACGTCGTAGGCGTAGTCATTCGTTTCGAAGAAGTCGACGACCCGCTGAAGATCAACGGGGCGCACAATCCGGCGGCGATCAAGAGCGCGCTTGCACTGCTCGATGACCTCCGGCGCGTGCTCGTTGGTCGGATCCATGGCGAGGCACTGCTCGAGGTAGGTCAGCGCGCTCTCCTCCTCATCCTGCCAGTACAGGGCGGTGCCAATGCGATAGTACCACACCGGGTCCGCCATGCCCTCAGCTTCAACGCCGCGCAGCAGCTCGACGGCGTGCCCGATGAGTTCCTTGAAGGAATCCATGTACGGCTGCGCGTAGTTAATGTAGGCGCGCGCCAGCAGGCCAGTCAGCTCGTAGTCCAGCGACGTCGGCGCATCGCGTTCGATGAGCGCAATGATCTTCTGGTGTTCTTGTTCTTCATGCAGAGCATTGATCTGCGCGATGAGCTGTGAGCGCGAATCCACGGGCGTTCCTCCCACGTGAGGTCATGAGTGAGTACCGAAACACAAGCATAACAGGGGAGGGGGAAACGCCCGAGGGGCGTGGGAGGACGCCGCTGTGTAGGGTGGAAGCGTGAAGGAAGAGGCCACGACCGAGGAACCTGCGCCCGACGACACACGCGCCCGCATGAGTGCCGCCGACGCGGCCCAATGGGACGATATTCAGCAGTGGAAAGAGGCACAGATTAGTCCCCTGCGTCCTCGCGTCATTTCCCAGCGCCTGCGCGCCTACGCAATGGCACCTGTCAGGAAGGCAGTCAGGCTCGCGCGAAAGGTCCCCGGCGGCGCGGCCATCGCCTCGACGATGTCTTCGTCGGCGCTGCGCCTCATGGAGAAGGCGACGTCGGTATCCGAGGCCTCGGTGCGTCGCGAGCGCATTCTGAAGTCTTACCGAGAGGCGGGTTACGATGTTGAGCGGCTGGAGGATATCCGTAGCCTCGGTTTGAGCCTCGACCAGATTCGCCCGGTGAGACCTCACCTGAAGATTGCGTATTCGAGCGCCGTGGCTATCGAAGGTGCGCTGACCAGCATCGTCGCGACGGGAGGTTCGGTCGCTGCCGTCCTCGGCCTGGGGATCATCTCGGCCCCCGGCATTGCGATCACGACCTTTGCGCTCGCCCTCGACATCGTAACGTTCCTGGGCGCTGCGACGCGCCTGGTCTCCCACACGGCGGCCTATTACGGCTACGACACGGTTGATCCCGCGGAAAACCATTTCGCCACGATGGTTCTCTCCCAGGCGATCGATCCGAAACGCGCTACCGGCAACCAGGTTGTCGAAAAGCAAACGACGTTGATCGCCGTCAACAAGGTCGTGCGTGACATCGCCAAGCAAGGGCCAATGGATGCCGTCGGGACCAACGCGATCTCGGCTGCCGTGAACCCCTTGGTTGCTTCCCTTGGCTCGCGCCTGGCGGGCATGAAGGTTGCCCAAATTGTGCCGTTCATTGGCATCCTCGTGGGCGCGTTCCTGAATGCCTCCCTCATGCGCACGATCGGCGACACGGCCGACCACCTCTACCGGGAGCGTTTCCTCGCGGAACGCTACGGATACATCGACGAGGCCGGGGAAGACTCCACGGGCGTCGTGAGCGCCGCGGTGGCCGACGAAATCAGCGCCGATAATGCCTCCACCCTGGAAGAGACAACAACCGAGGGGCGCTCGCACTAACGAACGCCCCTCGGGTCTCACACGTCAGTTGCGTGAGTTCCAGTTCTGCCAGTCGTCGTCCTGCGCGTCGACGGCGATCACCGGCATGTGCGCGGTAGCGCCGGGCGTATTGCCCTCGGGCAGCGCCTGTGTGGCCTCTTCTTCACCCTTCTGCTTGTGGCGCTTCGACCAGGGCCAGCGGCGCTTCTTCTGCGCTTGCGGCTCCGGACGGACCTCTTCGCTCCACGAGAACTGCGAGGTCCAGCTCTCCTGGAAGCCGCCGGATTGCTCGGGAGCCTGGGGTGCCGTGGGAACCTGCTGCGCGGCAGCGCCCTGATCTACCGGCGGGAAGGGCTGAGCGGGTGCCGCCGGCATGGGCTGCTGAGGTACCTGCATCTGCGGTGCGGCCGGGATCGCAGGAGCCTGCGGTGCCTGCCGGGCTTGCGGGGCCTGCTGGGGTTGCGGGGCCTGCTGGGGTTGCGGTGCCTGCTGGCTCGCGGCGGGGGAGTCCCAGTCGAAGGAATCCATCCTGTCGAACTGAGGCATCTGCACGGTGGGCACGCCTTCATCCGAGTCATCCCCAAGGGACGAGGCCGGGGCGGGCATCGCCTCGGGCGCGACGCGTGGCTGCGGCGCGGCAACCGGCTGAGGTGCGCCAGTCGATGCGGGGGCGGAGGACGCTTCGGGCGACGCGACGTGTTCCGGCTCAGGAGCTGCGGCCTGCGCGGGCGACGCGGCAGATGCTTGCTGGGTGGGGACCCGCAGCAGCTTGACGGTCGGGACGTCAACGTACTGAGGTGCCTCGGCCGGCGCTTGCTCGGGAGCGGGCGCGTCGACCTGCTCCGGCTGCGCGGCGGACTGAGCGGGTGTGGGTTGCTCGGGTTGGGGTTCTTGTGCGGGTGCGAGATCCGTCTGCGCCTCGGGCTTGTAGCGCGGGAGCTTGACGGTGAGTACGCCGGGGTCTTCGGGTGCTGCGGCGGACTCGGCTTCGGGTGCGGGCTGGGACTGCGCCTCGGGCTTGAAGCGTGGGAGCCTGACGGTGAGCATGCCGGGGTCTTCGGGTGCTGCGGTGGACTCGGCTTCGGGTGTGGGTTGGGCCTGTGCTTCGGGCTTGAAGCGTGGGAGCTTGACGGTGAGCATGCCGGGGTCTTCGGGCGTCGCAGCTGGCTCAGCGGGGGCGGGTTGCTCGGGCTGGGGTTCTTGTGCGGGTGCGGGTTGTGCCTGTGCCTCGGGCTTGTAGCGTGGGAGCTTGACGGTGAGCACGCCGGGGTCTTCGGGCGTCGCAGGGGCGGTCTCAGGTGCAGGCGCAGGAATGGGGGCTGCGGGTGCTGCCCCATGGGACGCCGCGACTGGGTCCGTCTTGGGTGCTTCGACCGGCTCAGCAGCGGGAGCCGCGACAGGTGAGCCTTGGTCGTCGTAGGTGCCGAATAGCTGTGTCTTGGCGTCGGGGTCGGCTTGGTCGTCGTAGGTGCCGAACAACTGCGTCTTCGCATCGGGATCTGAACCGCCAAATGTCGTGAGCAGTTCTGTCTTCTCACCCGACATGGAAGCGGTACCGCGGACCACCGCGGCACCACCCATCGTGGGCTGCTGCGGCTCGTGCTGGGGTGTCGCAGGGTTGGGACCGCGCTGATCGGAGGGGGGCATGCCCATGGGAGCACCGAGAGGCTGGCCGGGGATGCCGCCAGCTGTGGGAGCGTAGATGGGCTGCGGAGAAGCAGCCGGGGTGGGCCCCGTCTGTCGTTGCCAGACGAAGCCCGTTTCGCGCGGCGTCGGGTCACCGGGTGTCGCATTCTGCGCAGGGTAGGGGTTGTGCGTTGCCCCCTGACCGAACTGAGCGGGACCACCAGTGTATGCCGAGGCCTCGGGCATGCCAGGCCGCGCCGGGAAAGGAACGCTTCCCTGGCCTGAGGGGGGCACACGCTGAGCCTGTGACTTCTTCTTGGCCTTCTGTGAACGCAAGGCGTAGACGATGAAGACGACCACCAGAACAAGGATGATGATGCTGATGATCAGGGCGGTCAATAGCCACAAAGATGGAGTCGACGATGCCTCCTCAGCGGCGGCACGCAACGGTGCGGCCACGGTGGCGCTGCCCTTGTTCTCCACGGAAAGGGCCGATGCCGCGTCAGTGAGGTGGACGTCCGTAGCCAGGACGGACGTCTCCGACAAAGGCGGGATCGCGGCTGCGTAGGCCCCTAACGACGGGGTCGACACGATGAATAGGGTCCCGAGCGTTGCGCACAGGGTGCGGAAAAGTCGCATGCAATCCTCCTGGATCTAGGTCACTCGATTATCGTCTGTTCGCGCGCGCAAAGCAATGGAGGGGACGATGCCCGAGAATGTCTGACCGAACGTCAAGTTGGTATGCCTCGCATGTCAAAGAAAAAATCCTCTAACTGACAAGGTCTCCTGAGAAATCATCGCGTAGTATGACAACCGTCTACCTGACGTCAGGTTTTCGACCTTATTACGAGGTGCTATCCGGTCTAACAGAGGAGGGGCGCTGTGAAGTGTCGGCCCGCAACGAGTGCAGATATTCCTGAAATGACACGCATTATCACGGAAGGATTTCTTGACTATCCATTTCATCTCACGCTCAAGCCGTATGTCTACCAGACGGACCGTTACCCACAATGTCTGGCTGTCCTCAATGAGATGATGGCGAAAGCCTACCTGGCCTCCAGGAACGCTCTCGTCGTTGAACATGAGGGACAGGTTATCGCCGTTGCACTCATGCATGATCGGCCAATCGGCTTCTGGCGTAACGTGGTCAGCGGCGGGTATCGCCTCTTCCGCTACGCATCTCCGCTCTTAGTGGCTGACTTTGCCCAGGCGGCCTACGACGGAGATCAGGTCGCTATCGATAATGGCGATTTTGACTGGTATCTCGAGATTTTGTCGGTCGATAAGCGGATGCAGGGTCGGGGAGTAGGCCGATGGCTCGTTGCCAAAGTCCTTCCTGACTTTGTGGCCAAGCGGGGTGGGCGCGCGTACGGACTGGTGACGTGTACGGAATCCAATGCTCGCTTTTATACGAATGGTGGCTGCGAGCTGCTGGGGCGTGCGGAGAAGAAAATGCGAGATGAACCCTTCTCGATTTGGGCCTTCCAGCATCGAGCGGAGCTTCTCCGATGATGGTGGTCTAGCGGTCGAACTCCCGTCGCGGTCGTGAGTGGCCGCACGGTCACGCGGATGCGATCTTTGTGCAGGTCGCGCCGCGTGATGCACGTCCCCCAATTCCGCTTGACTTCAAGGGCTTGAGGTCTTTTAGGGTGAGGTCATGGCAGGAACAGGCTCCGGGCGCACGTACTCTATTAAGGAGGTAGCGGCGCTCGTTGGCTTGCCCCCATCCACCCTGCGCTATTACGAGGATGTCAGCGTTATTCCTGCCATTGCGCGCGATCCCTCGAGTGGGCATCGTATCTACACGGAAGGTGACTTGGAGCTGCTCACCTGGGTCGCGTGTCTGTCGGCGTCGGGTATGTCGATTGCTGATATGCGGGACTACGTGCGCTCGGGTTTGGGTGTAGACCGTGATATTTCCGAGTTTATTTCCCTCCTTGAGCAGCAGGATGCACGCCTTCAGGAGGAAGCGCAGATCATCGAATTACGCCGTGAGTTCTTGCACACAAAGGTCGAGTATTGGCGTGCAGTCAAACGTGAGGACGCGCTAGAAGCTGAGCGCTTGGATACTTGCGCGCGTGAACTTGCTGAGCGCTTGAAATCGTGGTCGCCGCGCTCATAGGAGCCTGGCGGGGTGGGGTTCCATGCCTGCTCCGGACCTCGCCCCGCTAGGGGGCACAGGGCCGCGTGTCTGAATTGGCGCGCGGCCCTCACTTATGTCCGCGGTGTCTTCCAGTAGGCAACGGTGTGGCGCAGGTAAGTGAGCTCGTTGTCGATCAGAGGGGAGAGCTGCTTCCACGGTAGTGTGACTGATCCATGCCATGCGGCCTCGGCGGTGACGAGGAGGTGGGGGAGTAGGTGGAGGAAGGCCGGGTCTGAACTCGTGATCCTGGTGGGGTGGATGAGGGCTTCGACTCCTCGTAATCGTTCGGTTGACATGGCCTCCGGCAGTCGTGAGTGGAGCTGGTGTGCCTGCTCGAACGGTGTGGAGTCGTATGTGGCCGTGGGGCCGTCTCGCCCGTGTGTGTGGGGGAGCGGACGAGGCTCGGGTTGCTCATCGTGGGATAGGCGCGGATCGGGGCATCTGTACGTGGGGTAGGCGCGGATCGGGGCATCTGTACGTGGGGGGAAGGAGATTTCGGGGATGATGCGAATGTCGCGAGCCGCCGCGTAGGTGACGAGGTGGCGGATGTCGGCCTCGGAGTAAAAGCCGTGTGCGCAGTGGGGTGGGTGTGCGAGGCCGCCTCCTAATCGGAGGGAGGTCGCGTGCCCATCGGTTGCCGGGCGGGGCGCTTGTGCTCCTGCGCCGGTGAGAAGGTGGAAGCTGGGGATCGGGATGCGCCATGCCGTGTCGTTGGCGAGTCGCCAGTGCAGGACGTTGAGATGGTATCTGGCCATGATGGTGAGGAGAAGCTCTACGTGGGGCACTGGCCAGAACGTGTGCGCTGAGTCGATGAAGACACCGCGCCAGGAACACGCGGGGCGCATTGTGGAATCGTGGGGGATGGATAAAGCTGCGATCGCCGTTAAATCTCCTCATGTACAGCTAGTAAAAGTGTAACAAGCGTCACTAAAGCTCTGTCTTTGTTTGATGGGGAATGGTCGCGAAAAAAGTGGACATCGGATGGCGGCGTGCGGGTGTTGGAGTAGCCGTGTGGTGGTAACGTGTGAGGTGATCGTGTGAAACAAGTCATGCTCGAAGAGGAGTTTGAGATGCTCTCGACCGACACCGTCTCCCTCAGCCCGAATCCCCTCGTGCAAGCCTTAGGGAAGCCCGCGCAAGAGTTCACGAAGGCCGACATCATCGGATACATCGAAGACAATCGGATCTCGATGCTAAACCTTCGCTACGTCGGCGGAGATGGCCGGCTCAAGACCCTTAACTTTGCGATTCAATCCAAGGCACATCTCGACCGCGTCCTCACCCTCGGTGAACGCGTCGACGGATCCTCGCTCTTCACCTTCGTCGAGGCGACCTCCTCCGACCTGTACGTGGTACCACGCCTGGCCACCGCGTTCCTCAACCCTTTCTCCGCGATCCCCACGGTGGAGTTCCTGTGCGGTTTCTACGATGTGAGCGGAGCGCCCCTGGCCTCGGCCCCGCAGGAGATCCTGCGCAAGGCTCAGCGCGCCCTCGAAGCGGAGACAGGCTGCACCCTCGAGGCCCTCGGCGAACTCGAGTACTACCTCTTCTCCCCGGAGGACCCGTTGTTCCGGGTCGAACCCCAGCGTGGCTACCACGAGTCTGGGCCGTTCTCGAAGTGGGAGGACGTACGTACCGAGACCCTGCTCCACCTGGTGAGCATGGGGTGCGCCGTCAAATACGCTCACTCCGAGGTCGGTAACTTCGTGTCGGATGGGCGTCAGATGATCCAGCAGGAGATTGAGTTCCTGCCCGTAGACGCGTGCGCCGCGGCCGATCAGATGGTGCTGGCCAAGTGGGTGCTGCGCGAGGTCGCCCACTCATACGGCATCGAAGTGTCCTTCTCGCCCAAGATTGCGGTGGGGCAGGCCGGATCCGGCATGCACTTCCACACCCGCCTGGTCAAGGACGGCGTCAACCAATTCTCTACGGGATCGGGCCTCACGGAGGCGGCCTTGAAAGTCATCGGCGGCTACCTGTCGCACGCCGCGTCGCTGACGGCTTTCGGGAACACCGTACCCACCTCGTTCCTGCGCCTCGTGCCCCATCAGGAGGCGCCGACCGCGATCTGCTGGGGTGACCGTAACCGCTCGGTCCTCGTGCGCGTGCCCCTCGGGTGGCAGAACATCGACGACTCGATGTTCCGGGACGCGAACCCGAACGAGCCGCCCATCGCAGGACTTCCTAACGACTCGCAGACCATCGAGCTGCGCAGCCCGGACGGGTCGGCGGCCATCCATCTGCTCCTGGCAGGTATTGTGGTTGCCGCGCGCATCGGGCTGACGCGGCCCGGCATGGCCGACTACGCGCGCAAGCGCAAAGTTGACGGTGACGCCTCACAGACCCCCGGCCTCGACCAGCTGCCCTCCTCGTGTTTCGAGGCCGCGGGCCGCCTTCTCGCGCAGCGCGAAGACTACGAGGAAGGTGGTGTGTTTCCGGTCGGTCTCATTGACTCGTGGGCCGCACGCCTGGTCGAGCTGGGCGACATGCACCTGAGAGATGACCTGGCCGACTCGCGGGTGTCCGTCGAAGAACTCGTCGAGCGTTACTTCCACATCGGCTAGAACACCCGAGCATCGCTCGAATGATCAGTCGCCCGTCGGGGGAGCGAAGCGCTCGCTGGACTCCGGGGTGGGCGGCATATCCGTGGGGTCTTCGCGAGACGAATCGGCCTCCGGTGCGGGCGGCGCAGGCGTGAGCGCCGACAGCGCGGACCCAGGCGCGGGGGACGCGTACGGCGCTGCCACCCCCTTCGCCTCCAAGGCGGCCTCGCGCTGCGACGCTCGCACGGATGCATCCCAGTCGAATTGGGCGTCGGCCGCTGCCTGACGCGACCGGCGAATCCACCGAATGAACGCGCCCACGAGAACCAACGCGAGGACGCCGCCGGTGATCGCAAGGATCGGGGTCAGGGACGAGCGCGCGGAACCCCCGCCTCGTTCCCGGCTCGGCGACGGCGACGGTGACGGCGTGGGAGAAACGGAAGGTGCGGGGGACGCGGCCGCCGCATCGGCGTTCACCGTGCCCGTCGCGGTCACATCGTCACGCACATTCGTCCACGTGACCGTGCTCGCGTCAGTCTTCGTTGAGACGCCCGCGGACGTGACGGCCCCACCTTCCGAGGCCTCGACGATCTCGGAGGCATGCGCGACCAGCGTGACAGAGTCGATGGTGGCGACCGCCTCGGGCGTGGAAAACCCCTCGAGAAGGCGGGCGGATTCCGAATGAAAGTGGAAAACGCCGCCAGAGTCGACCGTCACGACCTCCGACCCTGCACTGGGCAGCACCCACGTGAAGCGGCAGCCGTCGATACCGTTGACATCAACCAGCACGGCGGAGGACGCTTGCGCGCCCGTCCCCATCGATTGGCACTGCTCGCCGATGAGCGGATGATCCGTCGAGAGCGTCACCTCGTGGGTGGCGGACACCCCCGGAGTGATGTCGTAGACCTCAGCCAGGTGAATCGGCGTCGGATCATCCGCGACGGCGGGCGCACCGAGCGCACACAGCGCCAGCGCCCCACCGGCGCAGGCCATTGCGCGTGCACCCCTCACGACGCCTCGTCCTCGGAACGCAGACGCGGGACCGAGGTCTTGGCGGGCTTGACGCCCACCTTGCCCGCGTAAAACGCGCGAATCACGTCCATGTCGGCCCGCACATCACCCGTCAGACGGTACGTCGGCCCCCACCCGAAGGTGCGGGTGTTGCGGTCGATGAAGCCCAGCTGGATCGGCACATCCGCCTCCATGGCGATGCGGTAGAAGCCCGACTTCCAGAACTCACGCGGCGAACGCGTCCCCTTCGGGGTGATGCACAGCGTGAACGAGTCGGACTCGCGGATACGCTGGGCGACCTGCTCGACGAGGCCGTGGGCCGCGCTGCGCTCTACGGGAACCGCGCCGATCTTCTTGACGAACCAGCCCAGCAGCGGGGCCTTCACCACGGAATCCTTCACCAGGAATGAGAACGTGCGCCCCGACTTCCACATGGAAATCGCCATGAAGACGCCGTCCCAATTCGAGGTGTGCGGGGCACCGATAACGATGACCTTGTCCGGCAGGGGCTGCGTAGACAGCTTCCACCGGGAAACAGACAGGTAGGCGGACGCAATCGCGGAGGTGAGAGCCATGGTGGCCTTTCTGGTCGTAGCTGCCCTCAATCCTACCCGCGGGCCGCTCAGTCCAGCGTCTCCACGGCGAGGGACTGCGTCATGATGTGAGGGTGGCCCGGCCACAGCGTCAGCGCCCTCTCGCGCACCGCCGCGGTCTCTACGCACACGAAGTGCTGCCACTCGCCCTCGCCGATATCGCTCATGGTGGCCGCGCCCTGTGCCCAGGGGTTCCACACGATGGTGGAGCCGGAGCCGTTCTTATCCACGATGATGCGTCGGTCCAGCTTGGGGTCGATGACGCTGACCTGCTGCGTCGTCGTGTAGACGCGGTCAGTGAAACCCACGAAGCTCAGGTCCCCGCACTGAGTGGCGTAGCGGCCGCGCACCTTGTCGAAGTAGCGCTCGCCGTCCAAGCCCTCGATGCTCACGTCCTTGACGTCCCCGACGCGCAGGTAGGTGTGCATGGCGGCCTCAATCGCGAAAGGGTGGTCGTCCTCGTTCGTCAGGGTCAGGCTCATGCTCAGCTCGTCACCCGCGCTCACATCGAGGCGCGCGCAGAAGGAATGGGGGTAGAGCATGGAGGTCTCGCCCGTGTGGTGCAGCTCGAAAGAGAACGAGGCCGGGGCGTCGTTCGTGGGGTGGGACGAGGAGCGGAGCTTCCACATGGAGGTGCGGGCAAATCCGTGAGCCCCTGCGCCCGGCCCTGGTCGTGATGGGGAGTCATCAGGACCCCCGAACCAGGGAAGACAGAGGGGGATGCCACCGCGGATTGCTGTCGTGCCGTCGAGAACGGCGCGGGAGGAAAGCCATAGGACATCATCATCGTTGGTTGGGTGCCAGGACAGGAGGTGTGCCCCGAAAGGGGTGATCTGTGTCGAGGCTGAGGGGACAGTGGCGGAGAAGGTGGCGATGTCGCTCATATCTATCAGTTAAGTGGAGGGGTTGTTTCTCAGCAAATAGACCAATCGGTCCAGCTGGGTGGGGTGGTGACGTGGTGGATTTCGCAGGATGGCATGCGCATAGGCCCTCCGTATGCCGATATTCTGGAGAGGTATGTGCGTGGAATCGGTCAGCTGTCCGATTGTCAACCGGGCTTCTGTGCCCCATCACACGCAATAATAGGTGTCCACATGTGAGGAGTCCAGATATGCCCACGCGTCCCGACCTGCGAAACGTCGCGATCGTCGCACACGTCGATCACGGAAAGACCACGCTGGTTGACGCAATGCTCTGGCAATCCGGAGCGTTCTCCGAGCGCGACACGGTCGAAAAGACCGGTGAGCGCGTCATGGACTCCGGCGATCTTGAACGAGAAAAGGGCATCACCATTCTCGCCAAGAACACCGCCGTCCACTACCGTGGCCCCGCCGCGCAGGCCCTGGGCCTTCAGGACGGCGTCACCATCAACGTTATCGACACCCCCGGCCACGCCGACTTCGGCGGCGAGGTTGAGCGCGGCCTGTCCATGGTCGACGGTGTCGTCCTCATGGTTGACGCCTCCGAAGGCCCACTCCCGCAGACCCGCTTCGTGCTGCGCAAGGCCCTCCAGGCCCACCTGCCCGTCATCGTCGTCGTCAACAAGGTTGACCGCCCCGACTCGCGTATCGACGAGGTCGTCTCCGAGACGACCGACCTGCTGCTCTCCCTCGGCGAGGACCTTATGAACGAGGGCATCGACATCGACGTGGACTCCCTCATGGACGTCCCCGTCGTGTACGCCTCCGCTAAGGCCGGCAAGTGCTCCCTCGAGAACCCGGGCGACGGCCAGCTGCCCACCGAGAACCTCGAACCCCTGTTCGAGACTATCCTCAGCCGCATCCCCGGCCCCTCCTACGACGAGGACATGCCCCTGCAGGCGCACGTCACCAACCTGGATGCCTCGCCCTTCCTGGGCCGTCTGGCCCTGCTGCGCATCCACAACGGCACCCTCAAGAAGGGGGCCGACGTGGGATTGGCCCGCCACGACGGCACCATCCAGCGCGTGCACATCTCCGAGCTGCTGGCCACCGAGGGCCTCGAACGCGTCTCGACCGACTCCGCTGCGCCCGGCGACATCGTCGCCGTCGCCGGCATCGAAGACATCATGATCGGCGAGTCCCTCGTTGACCTCGAGGATCCGCGTCCCCTCCCACTCATCACGGTCGACGACCCGGCGATCTCTATGACGATTGGCATCAACACCTCGCCCATGGCAGGTCGCGTCAAAGGCGCGAAGGTCACGGCGCGCCAGGTCAAGGACCGCCTGGACCGCGAACTCATCGGCAACGTGTCGCTGAAGGTCCTGCCCACCGAGCGTCCCGACGCCTGGGAAGTTCAGGGCCGAGGCGAACTCGCCCTGGCGATCCTCGTTGAACAGATGCGCCGCGAGGGCTTCGAGCTGACCGTCGGCAAGCCGCAGGTCGTCACCAAGGAGATCGACGGCGTCCTCAGCGAGCCCATGGAGCGCATGACGATCGACATCCCCGAAGAGTACCTCGGTGCCATCACGCAGCTCATGGCCGCCCGCAAGGGCCGCATGGAAACCATGGCGAACCACGGGTCGGGCTGGATTCGCCTCGAGTTCGTCGTCCCCGCCCGCGGCCTCATCGGCTTCCGCACGCGCTTCCTCACCGAAACGCGTGGCACCGGCATCGCGTCGTCCATCGCCGAGGGCTACGCCCCCTGGCAGGGCACCATCGAGCAGCGCCTCACCGGCTCGCTCGTCGCCGACCGCGCCGGCCAGGCCACCCCCTACGCGATGACGAACCTGCAGGAGCGCGGCTCCTTCATCGTCGAACCCTCCTCGGAGGTCTACGAAGGCCAGGTCGTGGGCGAGAACCCGCGCGGCGAGGACATGGACGTGAACATCTGCCGCGAGAAGAAGCAGACGAACACCCGCAGCGCGACCGCAGACGTGTACGAGTCGCTGACCCCCTCGCGCAAGCTGACCCTCGAGGAATCCCTCGAGTTCGCGGCCAACGACGAGTGCGTCGAGGTCACCCCCGAGGCCGTGCGCGTGCGCAAGGTCGTCCTGGACGCTCAGGAGCGCTTCAAGATCGCCGCTCGCGAGCGCCGCGCCAACCGCTGACCCACCCGAGTGCGCCCCTCCGCCCGCTAGATCGTGGGCGGGGGAGGCACCCTCTTGCCCGTCACCATCGTGCGGGCATCCACGCGAACCGGCCCACGCCTCGTCGCGACCGTGACGTGGGTGGGAGCCACCTCTAAGGCCTCTCCCAGGGCGTCGTGCAGACCGTCTGCCAGGCGGTAACGGATGACGATTCTCTCGCCGACCTCGAAGCGCATCCACGGCAGATCGGGAATTGCGCGAAGAGGGCGTGCGGAAATTTGCTCTCCTGCGTCGGCGTGCGCGCGCTGGGCATGCGGCGACAATGCGCCGTTTTCCGCGGGAATATGTGCGGTGGGTGACTCGGGGCTACTCATACGTGAATAATAGAATCAACGAGTCTTTAGAACTGACCAGGAGGAACGTCTCATGACCTACGTCATCGCGCAGCCGTGCGTGGACGTCAAGGATCGCGCGTGCGTGGACGAGTGCCCCGTCGACTGCATCTACGAGGGGGAGCGCACGCTCTACATTCACCCCGAGGAGTGCGTGGACTGCGGCGCATGCGAGCCCGTGTGCCCCACCGAAGCGATCTTCTACGAGGATGACCTGCCCGAGGAATGGGCGGACTACCTGCGCGCCAACGTCGATTTCTTCAACGAGCTGGGAAGCCCCGGCGGTGCCCAGAAGACCGGTGTCCAGGACTACGACGACCCGATGATTGCCGCGCTGCCTCCTCAGAATGAGGAATGGAAGGCCGAAAACCTCTGACAGTCGATAGGGTAGGGGCATGACAACTACGCTGCCTCGCCCCCTCGACCTGCCCGAATTCCCCTGGGATCAGCTTGCGCCCGCCAAAGCGCGCGCAGCTGCACATCCCGGGGGAATCTGTGATCTGAGCGTCGGCACGCCCGTCGACGACACCCCCGCGTTCATCCGAGATGCGCTCGCCGAGGCATCCAACGCGCACGGCTACCCGACGGTGATTGGCACCGCTGAGGTGCGCGATGCGATCCTCGCTTGGGGGGCGCGACGGGGCATGGTCGATGTCGGCCCCGGCGGCGTGATTCCTACGATTGGCTCGAAGGAAGCCGTCGCCTGGCTCCCCTTCCTGCTCGGCGTACGCCCCGGCGACACCGTCCTGGTTCCCGAGGTTGCCTACCCGACCTACGACATCGGCGCCCGCCTGGCTGGAGCGACTCCCGTCCCCGTCGACCCGACGAACCCCGACTCGTGGCCCGAGGCCACCCTCGTCTACCTGAACTCGCCCGGCAACCCCGACGGACACGTCATGAGTAAGGACGAGCTGCGCGGAGTCGTCGCGTGGGCGCGCTCCCACGGCGCTGTCGTTGTGTCCGACGAGTGCTACGCGGCCCTGCCCTGGGCCGAACCCTATGTGAGCGAGGGCGTGCCCTCCCTGCTGAATGTTGACGTCTGCGACGGCGACGCGAGCGGCCTCCTCGTCCTGTACTCGCTGTCCAAGCAGTCGAACCTCGCGGGCTACCGCGCCGCCCTCATCTACGGCGACCCCGCGCTGGTCGCCCCCATCGTGAACGCGCGTAAGCACTCCGGGCTCATGGTGCCCGCCCCCGTCCAGCACGCGATGGCCCTCGCCCTGACTGACACCGAGCACGTCGAGGACCTGCGGGAGGTCTACGCCGCGCGACGCACCCTTCTCCTCGAGGCCCTGACCGACGCCGGCCTCGACGTTGACCCCGACAGTGCAGCCGGCCTGTACCTGTGGGTCGCCGACCCCGCTAACCCGGCCGACTCGTGGGCGCTCGTGGACCGACTGGCCGAACTTGGCATCCTCGCCGCTCCCGGCAACTTCTACGGCACCGCTGCCCACGGGCGCGTGCGCGTGGCCCTCACCGCCAGCGACGAGCGCGTGGCAGCCGCGGCCAGCCGCATCCGCGAGGCATGGTCCGCCCGCTGACGGTTTCTACACCGAACGAGGCCGGGACGCATGACGCGCCCCGGCCTCGTTCGGTGTGTCCTCGTCAGTTCGAGGCGTGCAGCGCGTCGTTAAGCTCGATGCCCACGACGCCCGCGCGGGCGATGGCCTCGATGCGACCCGTCTGAGAGTTGCGGCGGAACAGAATGTTCGACGCACCCGACAGCTCGCGCGCTGCGATCGTGCGAGGCTCAGCCTCGCCGGAGGAATCAATGAGCGTCACCTTCGCGCCGGCGGTCACGTACAGGCCGGCCTCGACCACGCAGTCGTCGCCCAGAGCGATGCCCAGGCCCGAGTTCGCACCCAGCAGGCAGCGCTCGCCCAGGCGCACGCGCTGCTTACCGCCGCCCGAGAGCGTGCCCATCGTGGAGGCGCCGCCGCCCACGTCCGAGCCGTCGCCGATGACGACGCCCTGCGAGACGCGGCCCTCGACCATGGAGCGACCCAGCGTGCCCGCGTTGAAGTTGACGAAGCCGGCGTGCATGACGGTCGTGCCCTCGGACAGGTAGGCACCCAGGCGCACACGGGTGCCGTCGGCGATACGCACTCCCGAGGGCAGCACGTAGTTGACCATCGGCGGGAACTTGTCGATGCCCTGCACGGTCACGGGGCGACCGTCGCGGGCGCGCAGGCGCAGGCGGGTGGCCTCGAAATCGGCGACCGCACACGGACCCGCATCCGTCCACACGACGTTGGGCAGCACCGCGAAGATACCGTCCAGGTTGATCGTGTTGGGCGCCACCAGGCGGTGGGAAAGCAGGTGCAGGCGCAGGTAAGCGTCCTCGGTCGAGGCGGGGGCCGCGGTCAGGTCAATCGTCGTCGTCACGACGACGGTACGCACGCGGCGCGCATCGTCCACGCGCTCCAGCAGGGCCAGCGAAGTTGCCAGCTCCTCATCGCTCCCGGGTTCGCCCAGGTGCGGGGCGGGATACCACGTGTCGAGAGTTGTTCCGTCCAGGGTGATCGTTGCGAGGCCGACGCCCCATGCAGTGCTGTTATCCATGCCCCTACAGTACGGGGATTACGCGGGTCGTTTCGGAGTGAAACTCAGGGGCGCGGCGCATCCCACAGGTCCGGCCAAAACACGCCCAGCTCGGAGGCCATGGAGCGCAGCAGCGGCAACGAGATGCCGACGACCGAGTGATAATCGCCCGTCACGCCCTCGATGAAGGGACCGCCCAGGCCATCTACTGTAAAGGATCCTGCCACGTGCAGCGGCTCGCCCGTCGCCACGTACGCGTCGATCTCTGCGTCCGAGATGTCTCCGAAGTGGACCTGGGTCGAGGCGGAGCGGGTGACGCTTGCGCTTACCGTGCGCGTGCCCGTCCTCCCGTCGGTCGACGAGGCTGGGGCGAGGATCGCTGCCGAGTGTCCCGTCCACAGGGTGGCGCTCGTGCGGCGCATGGCGCGGATGCGCTCGCGGGCAACCTCGGGAGTGTGGGGCTTGCCGAGCATCTGACTGTCAATCTCGAGCATCGAGTCGCAGCCGACGACGAGGACGGGATCCCCCTCGGGCAGTTCTGGGTCTCCCTGGGCCAGAGCCTCGCACACGTCCGCGCACTTGGCGGCGGCGAGGGCCGCCACCTCGTCAGCGGGGGTGGTGGCACCTCCTGAGAATGCGCGTCCGCCGGGCAGCGCGGCGAGGACGGCCTCCTCGTCAACGGTGGACACCCGGACTATTGGCGTGATGCCCGCCGCGATGAGCGTGGCACGGCGGGCGGGGGAGGCGGAGGCAAGAACGAGGCGCATAGGCACATTGTGGACCATGTGTCACGTCGCGCGCAGTCAAGCTGCAAAATAGTGCAAAAAACGGAGTTGTCGCAGGTAAATGTGCAAATGAGTGGTGGAAAATCAATCAGTCTACTACAATTGTCAGTGCGTGAGGTCATAATTTACTGTGACCTTAAAGCGTGATCTACTATACTTATCATCCGCTGATGTGGTGTTGAGTCAGCCTGACGAGGAGGGAATCGCGATGGATGAGCGTGCGGCATCGTCCCATGCATCTCCCGATGACCTCACCGCAACCAGCTACGTTCCCCAGCTGCTCGGTGGTCATCTCACATACTCTGCCCGCGACCTCGCCGAGGCGACGGACACTCCGATCGAGCGCGTCTTACAGTTCTGGATCGCCCTGGGCTTCCAAGCCCCCGATCCGGATGAGCGGATGTTCTCCCAGCGTGACATCGACGTGTTTGGCAAGTGGCACGACCTCGTCGAGTCTGGTGTTATCGATACCGCCAC
This sequence comes from Pauljensenia sp. 20925_1_25, assembly GCF_041433955.1. NCBI lineage: Bacteria > Bacillati > Actinomycetota > Actinomycetes > Actinomycetales > Actinomycetaceae > Pauljensenia > Pauljensenia sp. 20925_1_25. The sequence goes on from NZ_JAPWCL010000001.1 coordinate 91,860, forward strand.
GTCGCGCTCGCTCCTGCGCGCCAACTCCCACCTGGCCGACCGTCTCGCCCTGTGGCAGTTTGAGGCCCTGGTGGAGGACTCGATGCGTCGGCTCATGCTGGACGACACGACGGCTCGCATGTACGTGCTCGACCACATGCGTGAGCACATCGACGTCTTCCAGGAGATGTTCGTGTACTCCTGGCGTCGTCAGCTCGAGGCGACCCTCTCGCGCTTTGACCGCGAGGTCTCTCAGCGCGGTCACGAGGAGCGTCACAGCCGCTTCCCGCTCAATCGTTGCCTCGGCTTCGTGGACATGGTCTCCTACACCTCGTCCTCAACGATTCTCGGGGATGCTCTGGTCGGCCTCATCGAGCGCTTCGAGGAAGAAAGCCGGACGGCGGTCATCGAAGAGGGCGGTCGCGTCGTCAAGATGATCGGCGACGCCGTTCTCTACATCGCCGATGACCTGCCCACCGGATTGCGCGTGGCAACCGCCCTCATTGAACGTCTCAACGCGGACGATGAAATGCTTCCCGTACGCGCGTCTTTTGTGCGTGGTGACGTCTTTTCGCGCTCCGGCGATGTCTTCGGTCCGACCGTTAATCTGGCGTCTCGCCTCGTGGACATCGCGCCGGTCGGTAAGATACTCACCGATCCTGCCACCGCGGCTGCGATCGCCGCTGGCAAGGGTGGCGAAGGGTACGAACTCGAGGAGTTCCCGACCGCAGACTTGCGCGGTTTTGGGCCTGTTTCTCCCTACCTGCTCTCTGCTCGTGTCGCCTGACGCGAGCGTTCTCAGCGTCTTTCGTTGACTCCTGACGCCCACGTTTTTTGGGTCAAGAGAGGTGAAAGTTTTGGTTCAGAATTGCTAAGATGAGAGTGTGACTACAGTTCTCCTCGTTGAAGACGATCCGGCCATCTCCGAGCCCCTCGCGCGGGCCCTGGGCAGGGAAGGATACGACGTGCGCGCGCACGCCACGGGCGGTGCAGCCCTGGCCGACACACGCAGCGTCGACCTGGTCGTCCTGGACCTCGGCCTGCCTGACATGGACGGCCTCGACGTCGCCCGTGAGATCCGCGCCGCCGGAAACCGGGTCCCGATCCTCATTCTCACCGCACGCACAGACGAAGTTGACATGGTTGTCGGCCTCGACGCGGGCGCGGACGACTACGTGACCAAGCCCTTCCGTCTGGCCGAGCTGCTCGCCCGCGTACGCGCGCTCCTGCGTCGTCAGGTCGCAGAACCCGCTGAAGGCGAGCTGCGCGCCCAGGACATCCGCATGGACGTCGCAGCCCATCGCGCCTTCGTCGGCGACGTGGAGCTGAGCCTGACGGCCAAGGAGTTCGACCTGCTGCGCGTTCTGCTGCGCGAGGCCGGATCCGTCGTCGCTCGCGACGCGCTCATGCGCGAGGTCTGGGGTTCCGACCCGACCGGCTCCACCAAGACCCTGGACATGCACGTGTCCTGGCTGCGTCGTAAGCTCGGCGATGACGCGACCGACCCGCACTACATTACAACCGTGCGCGGGATGGGCTTCCGATTCGAAAGCGCGCGCTAATCCGTCGCTAAAGGAGGGTCACCATGCGCGCACGCGCGGTGAGGATGATTGTCTCCGTCGTCGCTGTCGTGTGCGTCGTCATGGGCCTGCCCGGCGCGTTTTTTGCCTCGGTGTCTATCTGGGCTTCCGAGCAGCGTGACCTGGAAGTCGCTGCCCAGCGCATCGTTCAGAGCATCGACCGTCGCAACGCGGCGGGCGAAAGCACGGACGCTGAGTCAGTAGCGGCGCTCGTCGCCGACCAGAATGAGGGCCGCGACGAACTCAGCTACCGTATTCTCGTGCCCGGCCACAACCTCATTACGGACGAGACTGAGCCGATCGGGCGCACGATGACAGCCTTTGCGGAGTCCCCGAGTGGCGTGAGTGTCCAGCTCACCTCCTCAGCCTCGGGCGCGACCACCCGCATCCTGTGGGCGTGCGGCATGTTCGGTGCTGGCATGATCGGCTCTATGCTGATCGGCCTGCTCATGGCTCGCTCGCTCTCGCGTTCCCTGTCCGCGCCTCTCATCTACCTGGCCGCACAGGCTGAGCAGATCGGCTCCGGCGGCGTGCGCGCTCGCGTTGAAGAATCCGGCATCGAAGAGATCGACCTGGTCTCCGAGGAACTCGCCCGCACAGGCGAGCGCATGGCCGGACGCCTCGCCGCCGAGCGCCAAGCCGCCGCCGACGCCTCCCACCAGCTGCGCACGCCGCTCACCGCCCTGTCGATGCGCCTGGAGGAAATTGAACTCATCTCCTCCGAGGAGGAAGTGCGTGCCGAAGCCCGCACCTGCCTCGAACAGGTCGAGCGCATGACCAACGTCGTTTCCGAACTCCTCGATGTCTCCAAGCGCCAAAACGGTGGGCAAACCGAGGCCATCCACATCCTCGAAGTCTTCAACACCGCCCGCGAAGAGTGGGAGGACCAGTTTAAGGCGGCAGGCCGTCCCCTCGTCTTTCTCGACGAGGCCGAGCGCCCAATCCTGGCCGACGCCGGCAAACTCGGACAGGTACTGGCCACGCTCATCGAAAACTCCCTGCGTTACGGAGATGGAATGACGCGCGTGTGGGCGCACGCCGGTTCCTCCAAACGCGGCGTTATCATTGAGGTCAGCGACGAAGGCGAAGGTATCGACGAAGCCCTGGCACCCGACATCTTCGAAAAGGGTGTGTCTGGACACGGTTCGACGGGCATCGGCCTGGCTCTCGCCCACGACCTGGCCCAGGCGATGGGCGGGCGCCTGGAACTCAAGTCCAACATTCCCCCCGTTTTCACGATATCCGTCGCAGCAATCCCCGCGTCCCTGGACCCCGATCGCGTCATGCCCGAAGGGCCGCTCATTTCCATGGGACGCCGCTCGCGTCGCTTTTAGGAGAGCGGTAGATTGGGAGGCGTGGAACGCGATATGTTGACTCCTCCCACCGTGGCCGTCATCGGCGGCGGACAGCTGGCACGCATGATGCAGGAGAGCGCTATCGCGCTCGGCATTAACCTTCGGGTCCTCGTCGAGGCCGAGGATGGGGCGACCGGTCTGGTGACCGTCGACAAGGCTGTCGGTGCCCCCAAGGATCTGGACGCCGTTCGCGCGCTCATCGACGGTGCGGACGTCCTCACTTTCGAACATGAGCATATTCCTGCCCAAACCATGGAGGAAGCCGCGCGCGTCGTCTCCGTGCAACCCCCGGCCCCCGCTCTCCTGTACGCCCAGGACAAGCTTCAGATGCGTGCGCGCCTGAGTGAGATGGGCATCCCCTGCCCGGCATGGGCACGCGTCGACAACGCGGCTGAGCTGGAGCGTTTCGGAGCAGTCATCGGCTGGCCCCTCATCGTCAAGACCCCGCGAGGCGGCTACGACGGCCACGGTGTCGCGGTGGCCCACAGTCCCGCCGACGTCGAGTCATGGTGGGGAGGCGGCTCACTCCTGGCCGAGGCCCTGGTGCCCTTCACGGGTGAGGTGGCGGCCCTGCTGGCACGCACCCCCTCGGGCGAGGTTGCCTCCTGGCCCGTCGCCTCCACCGTCCAAGTGGACGGCGTGTGTGCCGAGGTCACGGCTCCCGCGATCGGTATCCGACCCGAGACAGCGGCCGAAGCGCGCCGCATCGGAGAACGCATTGCCTCGGAGCTGGGCGTCACCGGCGTCCTGGCCGTCGAGATGTTTGTCGTCGGAGAGGGAGCGGATGAGCGCGTCCTCGTCAACGAGCTGGCCATGCGCCCCCACAACACCGGACACTGGACCATCGATGGGGCCGTCACCAGCCAGTTCGAGCAACACCTGCGCGCCGTCCTGGACCTGCCACTCGGCTCTACCGACCTGCGCGCACCGGATACCTACTCCGTCATGGTCAACCTGCTGGGTTCCGCCTACGACCAGCCCGCGCGTGCCCTCGCCGCGGCCTATGAAGCCGGGGGAGACAGAGCGAAAGTCCACCTCTACGGCAAAGAGGTGCGCCCGGGCCGCAAGCTCGGCCACGTTACCGTCGTCGACAAAGACCCGGACGTGGCTCTGACGCGCGCACGGGCCGCCGTTGAGGCCCTGCACGGCACCTCCGCCAGCGACTGACCACCCAACCGTCGGCCGAACGGCGAGAGCGCCCCGGCCTCGTCCCATCCCGAAAGGACCGCCCATGACCACCGACCTCGACATCCAGCTCACGGCAACCAGCGACTGCCCCCTCGTCGGTGTCGTCATGGGTTCCGACTCAGACTGGCCCACCATGGAACCCGCCGTCGCAGCACTCGCCGAGTTCGCCATCGGCTGCGAAGTCGGCGTCGTCTCCGCCCACCGCATGCCCGAGGACATGGTCGCCTATGGGAGGAGCGCCTCGGAGCGGGGGCTGCGCGTCATCATCGCCGGAGCCGGCGGTGCCGCCCACCTTCCTGGCATGCTCGCCGCCCTCACCGAGCTGCCCGTCATCGGCGTGCCCGTTCCCCTCAAGCACCTCGACGGCGTGGACTCCCTGCACTCCATCGTCCAAATGCCCGCCGGCGTGCCCGTCGCGACCGTGTCCATCGCGGGCGCGCGCAACGCCGGACTGCTCGCCGCCCGTATCCTCGGCGCCGGCGAAGGATCGTGGTGTGAAGGTCTGCGCGCACAAATGCGCGACTTCCAGAAGGATCTGCGCGACGTCGCCAGCGCCAAGGGCGCAGCCCTCGCCAAGCGCGTCGCCGAGGACTACTGACAGGCCCCCACAAGCCCCGCGCGGGTAGGCGCGGGCGCTCCCACCGTCGTATCCTGAAGGCATGAGCATTCTCGTTTGTGGCGGTGCCGGCTACATCGGCGCCCATGTTGTCCGCCTCCTGCGTCAGCGCGGGGATCGCGTCGTCGTCGTCGACGATCTGTCCACCTCGAACGCCGCCCGGGTCGGGGATACGCCCCTGGTTCGCCTCGACGTCGCCACGGACGAAGCGCGGTCCAGCCTGTCCACCCTCATGATGGACGAGGACGTCACCGCCGTCATCCACTTCTCCGCCCGCAAGCAGGTCGGAGAATCCGTCAAGCGCCCTGCCTGGTACTACGCGCAGAACATCGGCGGCATGGCTAACGTCCTGGCTGCCATGGAGGACGCGGGCGTCGACCAGATGATCTTCTCCTCCTCCGCCGCCGTCTACGGCATGCCCACCGCCGAGGTCGTCACCGAAGACATGGCTGGCCACCCCATCAACCCCTACGGCGAAACCAAGCTGATCGGCGAATGGATGATGGCCGACTGCGAGCGCGCATGGGATCTGAAATGGATCGGCCTGCGCTACTTCAACGTTGCCGGTGCTGGCTGGCCCGACCTGGCCGACCCCGCCATCATGAACCTTATCCCCATGGTTCTCGACCGCCTCGAGCGCGGGGAGAGCGCCAAGATCTTCGGCGCCGACTACGACACCCCGGACGGCACCTGCGTGCGCGACTACATCCACGTCATGGACCTGGCCGAGGCCCACATCGCCGCCCTCGACGTCCTCGCTGAAGGCCGCCAGCCCGACCACCACACCTACAACGTCGGTACCGGCCTGGGCACCTCCGTCCAGGAGATCATCGACGGCCTGCGCCGCGTCATCGGCTGGGACTTCCCCGTCGAGGTCCTCGAGCGCCGCGCCGGTGATCCGCCCAAGCTCATCGGTGACCCGCTGTCTATCGGCGTGGACCTGGGCTGGAAGGCCAACAACGGTCTCGACGAGATCCTCACCTCCGCCTGGGAAGGCTGGCAGGCAGGTCCGCGACCCATCACGGTACCCGGTGCCTGAGAGCCTCTTCAACGCCTGACACGGCCGCGGCCTCGTCCCTTCTGTTGTGAGGGAACGAGGCCGCGGCTTGTTCTGCGCTCGGGCGCACCTGAGGACGTCAGCCGATCTGGTTGAGATCCGAGGTCGTGAGTTTGCCGGAGCGCAGCTTGGCGAAGAAGTCAGGGGCCGTCTCGTCACGCAGCAGGACCGCCGAGGCGCCCGCGCTGGTCGTATAGTCCAGCGACTCGATGGGCGGGACGCCCATCAGCTCGTCGGACGAAGCGCTGCGCAGCGCCATCACGAGGGAAGCAACCGTCATGATCGAGGAATCCTCATCGACAGTGAACGACTTGGAACCAGCGCGCTCCACGCGTAGGGTCCGCGCGGGGTTGATGAGGGTCGCGGGGGATGCGGCCTCGGACACGACCTTGGAGATCACCTGACGCTGACGCTTCGTACGACCGATATCGCCCTCCGGATCCTGGTATCGCATACGCGAGAACTGCAGGGCGGTGGGGCCGTCCACCGTGTGGCAGCCAGCGGTCCAGTTCAGGCCCGAATACTCGTCGTTCGAGTCGTGGTCGTAGCACAGCTCCACGCCGCCGACCGCGTCCACCATGTCGGGCACCGCACCCATGCCGATCTGCACGAAGTGATCGATGGTCAAACCCGTCAGCTTCTCGACTGTCTCGACCAGGAGCTGGGGGCCGCCGTAGGCGTAGGAAGCGTTGATCTTGTCCCAGCCGACGCCGGGAATCTCAGCGTAGGTATCGCGGGGAATCGACACCGCAACAGCCTGGCCGTTCGCCGCGATGTTGACCAGCATGATCGAGTCAGCGCGCTCGGATCCCTCAAAGCCGTCCTGCACGGCACCGTCCGCACGCGAGTCCGAACCGGCCAACAGGTACGTCGTACCGGCCGTATCCGAGGCGCCCGACAGTGCGCTCACGCGCCCGATGTTCGTGTTCGCGTCCCACACGAGGAATCCGCCCCACGCGAGAACAATGACCAGGAGAACAGACAGCGTCTTGAGGACCAGGCGTCGGCGGCGCTTGCGCCGAGGCCTCGGAGCTGTCGCCGGAGCGGTGCGTGACGGCGTAGCGCCGGGTGTGGGGACCGGGTCGGGGCCTGCCTGGGAGCGTGTGGCGCTCACCTGGCGCGGCCCGTTACCCGAGGGCGCGAAGCTGGGAGCCGCTGGGGTGCGGGACGTTGCAGCGTTGCCGGAGCCGGGCGCGAAGCTGGGAGCCGCTGGGGTGCGGGGCGTTGCAGTGTTGCTGGAGCCAGGTGCGAAGCTGGGAGCCACAGGGGTGCGGGACGTTGCAGCGTTGCTGGAGCCAGGCGCGAAGGACGGCGGGTTCGGAGCAACCGTCGTCTCGTCGGGCGTGGCAGGCGGGTTCGGAGCAACCGTCGTCTCGTCGGGCGTGGCAGGCGGATTCGGAACCGGCGCACTCCGACGGGCGGAGGACGCAGGTGTCGGAACAGGATACGCCCCCTTGGGGGAGGACGCAGGTGTCGGAACAGGATACGCCCCCTTGGGGGAGGACGACGGTGTCGGGACAGGGTGCGTCGCCTGGGGGGAGGACGACGGTGTCGGGACAGGGTGCGTCGCCTGGGGGGAGGACGACGGGTTCTGTGACGAGTCCGCCTGGCGCGTGCGCAACGACTTGCGCGCGGCCGATCCCGGCGCGAACGACGGGGGCGGGGTAGGAGCGGAACGCCTCGGAAACAGCGAGGACGGATCGCGCTGGGGCTGATCCAGGGTCGGCGGCATCAGCGGGCGCGAGGAGTCGGCACCGTCCTCGGAAATCCTCCACATCTGCGGCGCGATCCCCTCAGGTGGGGGAATGGGCGCGCCGGAGGGAGCCTCCTGGCCGATGACGTGCGCGTCATCGAAGTCGGGGCGGCGTCGTTTCGGGTTGGGCGTGAACGAGGGAGGAGTGCTCATTTGTCTTTCGGCGGGCAGGTGGCGGCGTTCTTCTGGGCGGCAGCCTCGTTGGCTGCGTTGTTCTCAACGGAGGCCGACTGCTCGGTATTGTCCGTGGTGCTCTGGGGCTGACCGGCGTTCTGAGTGTCGGCCGCAGAGGGCGTCGGCGAGGGCACGGCCTGTGCAGCCTTCGGGTCGGGGACCACCAGCTGCGCGCCGTTGCCATCCGTGTAGGTCGTACCCACGGGCAGCGCCTTGTCCTGCTTGAGCGCGGTCCACATGTTGCGGGCCATCGGTTCAGCAGCAATGCGTCGGTTCGGATCCCAGTAGGGCTCTTCGACGGGCATCGTCACAAACTGGATGTTCGTGCGGTCGATCTTCGACAGGACATTGAGCAGCAAATTAGTATCTGCGCTGGCATCGCCCAGGTTCGGGGAGACGTTGACAGACTGGATCGCGGCCTGCAGGAAGGTGAGGAGCGCGCCGGAGTCGGTGACGTAGTCCTTGGCCTGAAGCTCGCGAAGCATCGCGGAGATGAGCTGCTGTTGGCGGCCGATACGAGAGATGTCGGAGCCATCGCCCTGGCCCTTGCGCGAGCGCATGTAGGCCAGCGACTGAGTGCCGTCCAACTTCCAGCATCCCGCGTCGATGTACAGCTGAGCGGACTCATCTTCGATGTGATTAGGGATGTTGAACCAGATACCGCCCAGGGCGTCGATCATCTTGATGAAGCCGGCGAAGTTCACGACCATGAAGGAATCGATCGTCATGCCCGACATGTTCTCGATGGTCGACTTCACGCACGCAATACCGGGCGCGATGTCGGCGTCGGTGTTACCACCGTCGGCACCGTAGAACATGGAGTTGTTGAACATCTCTTCTTCGATGGGCTCGCTGGTCGATCCGTCGCGGTGCTTACAAGCGGGGATATCGACCAGCGTGTCGCGCGGAATCGACACGACCTGAACACGAGAGCGGTCGGCGCTGACGTGGATAACCATCGTCGAGTCGTTGCGAAGGCCGGGGACCTCCTCCTCGTCACCTGCACCGACATTGCCGCTGTCGCCGTTACGCGAGTCCGTGCCGACGACGAGAATGTTGAGGGCGCGGCCGTCAAACGAATCCGGGGTCGCCTGAGCGTTCCCGTCGATCTGATAGTCGCCGATGTCCACGACTCGGTCGGCGAAATCGGCACTGATTTTGGCGTAGAGGAAGCACGCCGTTGACGTGGCGAAGAGAGCGCCGACCATCAGGATGGTGAGCGTATATCGCAGGAGGCCAAAGCGCCCAAAGTTAACAGCCGAGTGCTGGATCGGTCGCAGATTCATGTTACTCATCACTTGTAACCATATCGTTATCGGTCGTGTTTGTCGGGGAATGTGGTGGGGAAGCGGCGTGTTCCACTTGCTGAGGATCCCTCGTCTCAGGGGAGTGATCGCCGGTGGAAACCACTGCCTCGTCAGGAGGACGCACCCCCGCCAGCGCTAGCGCACGCGCGAGCGCCGCCACACGTGCCTCCATGCGCGCTTCGCGCCGGTAGGCGGTGACCATCTGAGCGATCAACGCGACGACAAGGCCGTAGACTATCAGGTTCACCCCGCGATCAACGCCGATCACGTGCGCCAGCCTGTTCGCCAGGGACGGCACGAGGATTGCGACAACGGCAGCAGCGACGAGTGCGCCGATCCCGATGCGGCGCATCGCGAGGGAGGACGCGGAGGAGACCGGGCGCGTGAGCCACCACGCGATGACGGCGAGTGCGAGCAGCAGAAGGACACGAATCAGCAGGTAGGCGCTCATCGTTCTCCCAACACAAGGTCGACGACGATGTTGACGGAATTCAGCAGCGGCTGGCCCTTCGCGCGCGAATAGTCCGTGTAGGAGATCGTCACGGGATGTTCGGCACCTGGAAGGCCGCAGCCAGCCAGCTGGGAGACGATCTGCGAGGCGTGGGCCATGCGTCCCTGGGTCAGGTGCACGTGGGCGAGGGCGTCGGCACGGATGACGCGCAGGCCATTGTGCGTGTCGGTGAGCGCCATGCCGGTGCGGGCGTGAGCGGCCATCGCACCGACGTGCAGCAGAGCGCGCTTGAGCGCGCCGACTTGGGTGCCTCCACCGTCGAGGAAACGGGACCCGAGGACGAAGGCAAGGTCCTCTCTGCGCGCGCGATCAACCATCGCCGCGGCGTCGGCGGGATCGTGCTGGCCATCGGCATCAAAAGTCACTACGTAGCGGGCCCCGCGGGCGAGGGCCGCATCGAAGCCGGTCTGCAGGGCAGCGCCCTGCCCCAGGTTCAGCGGGTGGACCGCCGTGTAGGCGCCGGCGCTGCGAGCGAGAGCGGCGGTATCGTCGCCGGAGGCATCGTCCACGACGAGGACTCGGGGAAAAAGAGCGCGCACGCCCGCGATGACGCCCCCGATGACGGGCGCCTCGTTAAACGCGGGGATGACGACCCACGTGTCGGAGCGCTGCTGCATTTCTCCAGTGTCGCACATAGGGCAGTCCACGCGCCTATAGTGTTGCTATCTGACGGGGCGTACCTGATGTGCGTGATCGTGCCTATAGGACAATACAAGGGAGATACCGTGATCAAGCCCAGCGCCGACGTGGCACCCAGCGCGCAGGTCGCCCCCAGCGCCCGCGTGTGGCACCTAGCCCAGGTTCGCGAAAACGCCCGTATCGGCGAAGAAACGATCATCGGACGCGGAGCCTACATTGGCGAAGGCGTTCGGGTAGGTGCGCGCTGCAAGATCCAGAACTACGCCCTCGTCTACGAACCCGCCTCCCTGGCCGACGGCGTCTTCGTCGGCCCCGCAGCCGTCTTCACGAACGACCACTGCCCCCGCGCCATCAACCCCGACGGAACCCTGAAGAGCGCGTCGGATTGGCACCGCGTCGGCGTCACCGTCGAGCACGGTGCCGCCATCGGCGCGCGCGCCGTATGCGTGGCCCCCGTGCGCATCGGCGCGTGGGCAAGCGTCGGAGCAGGCTCTGTCGTCACCCGCGACGTCGCCCCCTACGCCCTCGTCGTCGGCGTGCCCGCGCGCCGCGTCGGATGGGTCGGCGAGGCCGGGGTACCCCTCGTGGTCGTCGATCCCGACGCTGCACCCGACCGCGAGGCCGGGACAGTCGCGTGGGTGTGCCCGGCCTCGGGCCGCCGCTACATCGAGCGAAACGGCACCCTGACGCCGGAGGAAACCCAGGCCTCGTCCCCGAACACCGCCGACACACAGGCCCAGACCCATGAGGACCACCAGTGATGCAGCCCTTCATTCCACCCGCACGCCCGCTCATCGGCGAGGAGGAAATCGACGCGGTCGCCGCCGTCATGCGTACGGGCATGATCGCCCAGGGGCCGCAGGTCGCCGCCTTCGAGGAGGAGTTTGCCGCCACCCTCGTGCCCGGAACCCACGCCGTCGCGGTCAACTCGGGAACATCAGCCCTGCACTTGGGCCTGCTCGCCGCCGGGATCGGGCCGGGTGACGAGGTCATCGTCCCTTCCTTCACCTTCGCTGCCACCGCGAACTCGGTCGCCATCACGGGCGCGACCCCCGTGTTCGCCGACATTGACCCGCTCACGTTCACACTGTCACCGGCCGCTGTCGAAGCCGCAATCACGCCTCGCACACGGGCCATCATGCCCGTCCACCTGTACGGCCACCCCGCGCCCATGGAGGCGCTTCAGGCGATTGCCGACGCGCATGGACTCATGCTCTTTGAAGACGCCGCTCAGGCCCACGGTGCCACCCTGCACGGGCGCGCGGTCGGCTCTTTCGGCACCTTCGCGGCCTTCTCCTTCTACCCGACGAAGAACATGACCAGCGGGGAGGGCGGCATGGTCACCTCCACCGACCCCAGCGTCATCCGCGGTGTGAAGCTTGCGCGCAACCAGGGCATGGAGACGCGCTACGCCAACGAAATCGTTGGCCTCAACAACCGCATGACCGACATCCACGCGGCCATCGGTCGGGTGCAGCTCACCAAGGTCGGCGCGTGGACGCGCAAACGTCAGGACAACGCCGCCTTCCTGGACGCTCACCTGCGCGGCGTCACCGTCCCGCACGTCGCCCCCGGTGCCACGCACGTCTACCACCAGTACACGATCCGCGTACCCGAAGACCGCGACGGTTTCGCCGCCGCCCTGCGCGAGGAGTACGGCATCGGCTCGGGCGTCTACTACCCGATCCCGAACCACGAGCTGCCCTCCCTGGCCCGCTTCGCCCCCGGTCTGGAGCTTCCGGCCACGCGCGAGGCAGCCGACCAGGTCCTCTCCCTGCCGATCTACCCGTCGCTGACGCCCATCGAGCTGGAGCGCATCGCACACGGCGTCAACGCGCTCGCGGAGGCGGGTGCCTGACGTGAGTATTCGCTTAGGAATCCTCGGCATTGGCTCGATGGGCCGACACCACGTGCGCAACGCCCGCGCCACGCGGGGGGTAGACCTCGTCGCGCTCGCGGATCCGGGCGGCGACCGCTTCGGCGTCGCCGGCAACCTGCCCGTCCTCGGCGGCGTCGAGGAACTGATCGAGGCCGGCATCGACGCGGCGATCATCGCTGCCCCCACCGCCCACCACGAAGCCGCAGCTCTAGCGCTCGCCGAGGCCGGGGTACACACCCTCGTCGAAAAGCCCCTCGCCACGAGCGTGGAGGCGGGCCGGCGCATCCGCGACGCCTTCGCGCGTGCGGGCCTCGTGGGTGCCGTCGGCTACGTCGAGCGCTGCAACCCGGCGCTCATCGACATGCGTCGGCGGATCGCTCAAGGCCAGCTCGGCGACATCGAGCAGATCGCGACGCGCCGCCAGTCGCCCTTCCCCGCGCGCATCAGCGACGTCGGCGTGGTGAAGGACCTAGCCACGCACGACGTGGACCTGGCCGCGTGGGTGGCCGGTGCCCCCTACGAGAGCATCTACGCGCGCACTTCCGCGCGCTCGGGCAGGCCTCACGAGGACATGATGGTCGCTTCGGGCGTGCTTGTCGGAGGCATCCTCGTCAACCACCTCGTCAACTGGCTGACCCCCTACAAGGACCGCACGACCATCGTGACGGGGGAGCGCGGCGCGCTCGTCGCCGACACCGCCATGGGGGACCTGACCTTTTACGAGAACGGCCACGCGCCCCTGCAGTGGGACGCCATCGCGGCCTTCCGCGGGGTCAGCGAGGGCCAGGTCGTGCGCTATGCGCTCACCAAGCGCGAGCCCCTCGCCCTCGAACACGAGCGCTTCCGCGACGCGATTCTCGGCGTGGGCAGCGAGCACGTCACCATGGACGAGGCCCTGGACAACCTGCGCGTCGTCGAGGCCATCCTCGCCTCGGCCGCCACCGGTCGTTCCGTCGACCTGTAGGGAACGCGTTCGGTCGATCATCATCTACCGCGCGGCCCTGTTCCGCACGCAAACCCTCTATCCCGCACGCAAACCCTCTGTTCCGCACGTGGGCGACCCCGCCCACGCTCCGATGAGCGGGTTCACGTGCGGAAGAGAGGACCCACGCTCTTCATAGCGGGTTCACCTGCGCATCGAAGCGCCTGAATCCGCCTCTAGCCGACGAACCCGCCACGGCCTCGTCACCCGAATACGCGTGCGCCCAGGTAACCTGCCGGGCAGGCACCTGGGCGCACGAAGGAGAATCAGGACTCGAGAGCGGGCTTCTGGTCGGGTTCTTCACGCGTTAAGAGGAACGCGAAAGCAATGGCCGCAGCGAAAGAAACCGTGCCGATCACCCAGACCGTGTTCGGGCCGATGGGGGCACCCGGCCACCACCACCCGGCCGTCCGACTCAGATTGAACAGGATGACCGAGGAACCATGGGTGTAGCGCAGCAGCAGGAGGAACAACGCCCAGAACTGGGTTCCTGCCGCCAGCACGCCGAGCACGACAGCCTGCGGACGCGAGACCATGCGCTCGCGCCGATCCATCGTCAGCAAGAAGAACAGGAACACGATCCACAGAGGCATCATGTAGCGCGCCTGGTAGGTAGCCACGTTGTTGAACTCCTGGAGAATACCGATGAGGGTCGGGACGCCAGCCATCGCGCCAACCAGCGTGAGCAGTGTCATCAGCTTGCGCCACGACCAGGTGCGCGCACCAGCGATAAAGACGGCACCCGCGATCAGGAGGCCAACGGTCGAGATAGAGCCGTCGTAGTTCACGTCCAGCCATCCCGGTCCCCAGCGGTAGCCGTAGAAACCGGCGAGGTACTGCGGCAGGAAGGACATGTTGTCACCGAGCAGGTCAATGAGTGAGCGAGACTCGCCCTGCGCCGTCGTCAGGTGGGTGCTCGCGACGTTCGTTGAGCGCATGACGATGATGCCGATGATCGAGGCAACGATGGCAAGCGTGGCCTCGGGCCAGTGCTCGCGACGCCAACGCACCGCGAACGCGAGGGCGACGGTGATGACGAACAGGAAGAATGCGGAGTCGCCGCGTGAGGTACACGACAGGACAGCGCCCAGAGCGGCAGCACCGAGCAGGGACCAACGCCGCCACCCATAGGACTGCGTGGCCGACCATAGACCAGCCGCGAAGGCAAACACGCCTGTGAAGGCCCACGAAGAGGGGTTGTTGGAGGCAATGAAATAGATGCCCATCGGCGTCCATGCCGCCAGAATTGCCAACACGTAGCCGCGGCGCATCGCGCTCGGCATGAGTGCGCCGATCGCGCCGATGAGAACAATAGCGATGCCGACGTTGATGAGACGCATCGTCACACCCGCCCGGTCGGCGTCGTGAGCGATGAAGTGGTGGTGGAATTGGTAGTAGCCCCACGGGTAGTTGCCGTCATCCCAACGGTCGGTCACCATCGTGCGCTCGTCCGAGTTGTTGAGCGAGCAGACGGCAGATTCATTCCCGTGGAACGCGTAGCACGCGACCCTGGTGGCGGAGATGGTCTCGGGAACGACCGGGCCGAAGGTTCCACGTTCGGTGTAGCCGGTCGTACAACCGGAATCCGCCAGCGGGGGAGGACACCAGATAGAACCCAGGTGGTAGTCGTCGTCGGGGGAGGCCCCGAGCGGGGACGACACGGCCCACGCGAGGCCAACGCCGCACACAGACAGCACGAGGCCGATAACGCCGATCACGCGCCAGGCGCGGGTGGACAAACCAAAGCGGTCGCGGAAGGAAGCTGAATGCGGTGCCGGTGCCTCGCCGGGCTGATCCGCGTCCTTGTCCTCAGCGCGATCAATGTCCAGGGGGCGCGCGTTCTCGTCAGACTGATCCGTTTCCGTAGCGAACTCGTCCTCCAAGGGCTTCGCCTCGTCGCTGGGATGGTCGTGAGTGGTCATAGCAGGCAGTCCTTGTGTGTCGCGGTACGTTGGGGATCAGAGTCCGGCTGCGGCGCGGAATGCCTGCGCGTGGACTTCAGCTGCCCGTTCCCAGGTGAACTCCTCGGAGCGAGCGATGGCGGCCTGCCCCAGCCGGGCGCGGCGCTGCGGATCGTTCATCAGGGTGGTGAGGGCGTCGGCGATCGACTCGGGAGTGATGTCGCAGTAGTCGACCGCGTCCCCGCCGACCTCGGGCAGGGACGTCAGGCGCGTCGTGAGCGTCGCAGCGCCACAGCTCATGGCCTCGAGAACGGGCAGGCCGAAGCCCTCCGCGATCGAGGGGTAGGCCAGGACGAGGCATCCGGAGAGGAAACCGGGCAAGTCCTCCAGAGGCAGGTAGCCGGGACGCAGAACCGTCAGGTGCGAGGGGACTGCCGCCAGGGCCGGGTCAATGTCCTCATCCCAGCCCTTGCCGCCGGCCAGAACCAGTGCGGGAGGATTGGGCAGGTCCGAGACCGCCTGCGTCCAACCGCGCACCAGGTTCGGGACGTTCTTGCGGGGCTCGAGAGTGCCGAGGAAACCGATGTACTCCTGGCCATCCAGGCCGAGGGACTTCTTGACACGCGCACGCTCAGCGTCATCCACGGGGTGGAAGATTGATCGGTCTACGCCGTGGTAGGCGACGTAGAACTGCGAGGGGTCACCGCCCGCGTACTTGATCGTCTCATCGCGCGTCGCCTCGGAAGGCACGACGAGCGCAGCAGCCCGACGGATCGCGCGGCGGATCGCGAACGTGAAGAACTTTTGCTTCGTACGCGAGTGTGCCTGCGGGTGGGAGAAGAACGTTGCGTCGTGCAGGGTGATGACGACTGGCACGCCCGGGAACTGCGGGCACGTGTAGTGAGGGGAGTGGAGCACGTCGGGGCGAACCTTGCGGATGAGCGAGGGCAACCCCGTCTGCTCCCACGCGAAACGCATCGGACGCGACTCGAAGCGAGGGGAAATCGGGATGATGCGAGCGGATGGCAGACGCGTGGCAAAGTGCTCTGCGTCGCGCTCTTGCACCGCCATCGTGAGTTCAACGCCCTGGGCCTCGAGTTCGGGCACCAGATCGTCCACGTAGCGGCCCACTCCGCCGAGGTTCGCGGGGATCGCAGTGGCGTCCATGAGGACGCGGACGGGCTTGGACGAGAGAGAGGAAGGCATAATGGTCTCCGGTCGTTGCGAAGGATTTTCCCATTGTATGTCAGTATCTGGCCGGGCAGACGCTGACATACATCTCAACTATCCTGGAGGTATGAGCGTACGCGTCGGAATGGTAGTTGAGCAGATGTGGCAGCCCGTGCCCGGAGGCTCGGGACGATACATCGTGGAAGTGGCCTCTCGCCTGGCCGCGCAGGGGGTACGCGCCGTCGGCATCGCCGCGCGACACGGCGCGGGCGAACCCACCCCGGAAGAGGTAGGCCTGACGATTCCTGTGCTCAACTCCGCGCTGCCGCGCCGCCTCCTGTACGCAGCGTGGGACCGCCTGAGCATGCCGCGCGTGGACCGGATGCTCGGCGTCGGATCGGGCGGGGAAGCGCAGGTCGTGCACGCGACCACCTGGGCGATTCCCCCGACCTCGCGGCCGCTGGTGGTCACCGTTCACGACGTCGCGTTCCTGCGCGATGCCAGCCACTTCACCTCCCACGGGGCCGCCTACTTTAACCGTGCCCTCGACATCACCAGGCACCGTGCCGACGCGGTCATCGTCCCCTCCGAGGCGACCGCGCGCGACTGCATCGAGGCGGGCATCGACGAGGGACTCATCACCGTCATCCCGCACGGCCTCACCCACACGCCCGTCACCGACTCCCAGGTGGAGGGCTTCCGCGCCCGCCACGGCCTGACCCGCCCCTACATCCTGTGGGTCGGCACTCGCGAACCCCGCAAGAACCTGCCGACGCTGCTGCGCGCATACCGCGCCATGGCCTCGTCCACGGATCTCGACCTGGTCCTCGTGGGTCCCGCTGGGTGGGGAGAAGACCCCGAGTGGGGGGACCTGCCCGCCGAACGCACCCACGTCCTCGGACGCCTCGATGACACCGACCTCGCCTGCGCCTATGCAGGAGCGCGTGTCTTCACGTTCCCCTCGATCTGGGAGGGCTTCGGGCTGCCCGTCCTTGAGGCTATGGCGCACGGCACCCCCGTCGTCACCAGCGCCGACACCTGCATGGCGGAGATCACGGGCACCGACGCGGGTCTCCTTGTACCGGCCACCGACGCTCGTGCCCTCGCCGACGCCCTGGAGGCCGCCGCCGGAAGCGAGCACGACCGCCTAGCCGCGGCCGGCCTCGCCCGCGCCACCGACTACACGTGGGAAGCCTCAGCAGCCGCCCACGCCCGCCTCTACGAGACGCTGGCGGGCACCCAATGAACGCCGGGACGAACACCCCCGGCGCGGGAGAACAGACCGGAGCCGCGCGGCGCAGCGCCCGCGTCGTCCTCGTTAACTGGAAGAACGCGCCCCTGACCCTGCGGGCCGCCCGCTCGATCGCCCCCCAACTGCGCCAGGGCGACCGCCTGATCCTCGTCGATAACGGCTCGGGGGACGACTCCCTCGACGTCCTCGCCGCCCACCTGCCTGAGCTGCGTGCGCTCGCGGGCAGACGTCCCGGCGTGGGCGGTGCTGACGTCGAGATCGTCAACGCGGGCGTCAACGATGGCTTCGGTGCGGGCGTGATGGCGGGAGCCTCCGACCTGCGTGAGGGTGCTCTCGTCCTGCTCAACAACGACGCGACGGTCCGCGAGGGTTTTTTGGACGCGCTCCTGGCTCCGCTCGGCGACCCGATGGTGGGAGCGACGACCGCGCTCATCCTCCTGGCCGGGCGCTACCGCGAGGCGCGCGACGGCGAGGCCGTAGCCCTGAGCGGAAACGGTCCCACGCGCTGGGTGCGGCTCAGCGACGACGAGGCCCGGGCCGGTCTGGGCACGATCCTGGTCAATTCGACGGGGAACGTCGTGGACGGCGCGGGCAACGGGCAGGACCGCGACTGGCTGTGCCTCGCATCCGAGCTCGATGCCCCGGCCGAGGTCTTTGGCATCTGTGGGGGAGCGTGCGCGATTCGCTCCGACGCCTGGGAGGAAGTCGGCGGCATACGAACCGACCTGTTCATGTACTACGAGGACACGGACCTGTCCTACAAGCTCCACGAGGCTGGATACAGCGTGCGTTTCGTGCGTGAGGCCGTGGTTGATCACGAGCACGCGGCCTCCTCGGACGCGACTTCGCCGATGTTCACCCGTGTTAATGCGCGCAACCGACTGATCGTCGCGGCTGAGCACGCGGCCTGGTCAGTGGTTGCCAACGCGCTGGCTCGCTCCATCGTGCGCGCCGCGCGCGAGGGCTTCCGCGGTCCGGCGGCTCATGGCATCGCCCAGGGTATCGCCGCGATTCCGGCCGCGCTGCGTCGGCGCCACGCGCGTCGAACACGTCGTGGTGGGGCACATTTACGGTGATTCCTTGTCACAAAGGAAACGCTGGAAAGTGAGTAAAGATACAGAGCTGCGGCAAGGGATGAGTCACTCCTCGGTCAAGTCCGATCCCTGTAGGCGCTAGACTGACGAACATGACACAGACGAATCCGCTGGTGCGTAAGTTCGCGAAGGGTGCCTCCTACCTCAAACGACACGGGGGGCGTATGACGACCGCTCGTCTCTTGCAGGGCTTGGGCAATCAGATTGCAAACTCAGGCAAGGGAAAAGGCAAGGCGCAGTACCCCCTCGGGATGCTCGTCAAGTTCTCTGACGCCGCCGCCCTCGACTGGGTAAGCGAGCCTCACTGGAAGAAGAACCCGCGCACCGTCGGTGAGGGTCCGTTCGTTACCGCGTGGATCATGTCTCCCCCCGGCGAGTCCTCCGGTGGGCACCAGAACATCTTCCGTTTCCTGTCCTACCTGGAGGCGGCCGGTCACACCGTCAAGATCTTCCTCTACTGGTCGCAGGCGATCCCTGTCGACGCGGATCGCGTGCGCGAGATGGTCGAGCGTTCCAGCAACTACCCGTCCCTGAAGGCCACTTACGCCCTCTATGACCCGACAGTCGGCGTCGGCGATGACGTTGACGCGATCTTCGCGACCGGCTGGGAGACCGCCTACCCCGCGTACCTGGATCGTTCCAACGCTCGTCGCTTCTACTTCGTCCAGGACTTCGAACCCTCGTTCTACCCCGTTGGATCCGAGAACCAGCTCGCGGAGAACACGTATCGCTTCGGTTTTGAGGCCTTCACCGCCGGTAAGTGGCTGGCCACGAAGCTCCACGACGAGTACGGCATGACGACGCACCCCTTCGACTTCGCCGCAGAGATGACGCTCTACAAGCGCACGAATGACTCGCGGCGCAAGGACGTCTTCTTCTACGCGCGTCCGGTCACGATGCGTCGTGGATTTGAGCTGGGGTGCATGGTGCTGGCCGACGTCAAGAAGCGTCGTCCGGATATCCGCATTCACATGGCCGGGTGGGACGTGTCGGAGTGGAAGGTTCCTTTCGAGTACGTCAACCACGGAGCGATGAAGCTCGAAGAACTCGCTCCGCTGTATAACCAGTGCGCCGTCGCGCTCGTTATGAGTCTGACGAACCTGTCGCTGCTCCCGCTCGAGCTGGCGTCGTGCGGCACAATCCCCGTCGTCAACGATGCCCCCAACAACCGTCTCGTCTCGGACAACCCTGCCATCGACTACGTGCCGCTCTCGCCCGGCGCTATGGCCGAGGAGATCATTCGGATTGTGGACGCGCAGGATCAGGTGGAGCGTTCGCGTGAGGCTGCTGCCTCCGCGACGACTCTGAGCTGGGAGGACTCGGGACGTACGTTCGTCGCCGATTTTGAGGAGGCCATGAATGCCTAACATTCTGGTGGTCGGAGGAAACGGATTCCTCGGATCTCACTTGGTTGATGCCCTCGCCGCCGAGGAAGGCACGTTCATCCGCGCCTTCGACATGTTCGGCAGTGGAGAACACTGGAAGGCTGAAGGAGTCGAGGCCTTCGATGGTAACTTCCTGAACCGGGATGACGTGGCGCGCGCCGTGCAGGGCATGGATATCGTCGTGCACATGCTGTCCACGACGGATCCCGCGACGGCGGAGAACGATCCGACGCTGGACGTGCGCACGAACATCCAGGGCAGCATCGATCTGTTCCGCGCCTGCGTCGAGGCCGGGGTGAGTCACGTCTACTACGCATCGAGTGGTGGCACGATCTACGGCGACCAAGACAAGGAAAGCTACAGCGAGGACGACCGTACGCTTCCGGTATCGCCCTACGGCATCGGCAAGCTCACCATCGAGAACTACATGCGTTTCTTTGCGCGTAAGTACGATCTGAATTCGACGTCGCTGCGCATCTCGAACCCCTACGGTACTCGGCAGAACCCGCACAAGCGCCAGGGCATCATCCCGATCTTCCTGCGTCACATCCTGAACGGTGAGCCGCTGACGGTCATGGGTGACGGCTCCATGTTCCGCGACTACATTTATGTCGAGGACTTCGCGACGATGGTCTCCACGATGATCCAGCGCGGTGCGTCTCGTTCCGTCTACAATATCGGCTCGGGCTGCAAGACGACGGTCTCTGAAATCGTGGCCTCTATTGAGCGCGTGACCGGGGCGACGCCGGAGATCCAGCATGTCCCCACGCCCTCGACCTATCTTCTCGGATCCGTCCTCAACACGGAGCGAGTGAACAACGAGTTCGGCCCCTTCACAATGACGTCGCTCGACGAGGGGATCGCGAAAACATGGCAGGAGATTCAAGCGCATGGTTACTAAATCGGACTACATCGAGGCGAAGGACGCGTCACTGGACGCGAGTGTCGTCATCCTGACCTACAACGGTGAACAGCACATCGACGAGATCCTCGCCTCGCTGACCACCCAGCGTTTTGACGGCACCTACGAGATCCTCGTCATCGACTCGGGTTCGACTGACTCTACGCTCGACCTCATCGCCAAGTACCCGTCCGTGCGTCTCGTCCAGATCCCTAACAGCGAGTTCGGCCACGGCAAGACCCGCAACCTCGGCGCGCACCTGGCCAAGGGCCGTATCGTCGCCTACCTGACGCACGACGCAACCCCGGCCTCGGACAGGTGGCTTCACGAGATCACTGCGCCCTTTAAGATCTCCGACCGGATTGTCGCCGTCATGGGGTCGCAGATTCCGCGCTCCGACGCGTTCCCGCTGCTGCGCTACGAGATCAAGGGCGTCTTCAACGGCTTCGGACCGGGCTTTGGCACCACCCTGTTCTACGAGGACGACTTCATTCAGGACGAGGGTGTGCGCAACGCCGTCACCTTCTACTCCGACGTCAACTCCGCCGCCCGCAAGGATATTCTGACCGGCGAGGTTCCCTACCGCGACGTCTCCTACGCCGAGGACCAGCTCCTGGGCCGCGACGTCATTTCTGCTGGATACATCAAGGCCTACGCGCCCCGCGCTGCCGTCCTGCACTCTAATGAGATGACCGTCTCCGAGTACGATGACCGCATGTTCGAGGAGACCCAGGGGCTGCGCGAGGTCGGTATCGACGTCGCGATGCCCTCGATCCCCACGGTCGTGCGCATGGTCACGACTGGTATCCTGAAGGACGCGCTGCGCCTGGCGCGTGACCGCGAGGTAGGCAAACGCCGCAAGATCAGCGGCTTCTTCCTCAACCCTGCGTACCACGTGCAGAAGTGGAGGGGCGTGCGCCGGGGCGTTCGCTCCCCGCTCAAGCGCTATGGTCAGTAAGGGACCAGACGGTCAGATATAGTGAGTTGATATGACTGAATCAACGACCCCTTCCCCCGGGTCCTCTCTCGCGCTCCGCGTGGAGCGTATCGAGGCCCAACCCCTGCGAGAGCTGGGTGACAAGAGCGGCCTGGTGGGCGGCACCAAGCGCGCCTTCGCTGACATCTGGAAACGCCGCGAGCTGCTGCGTCTGCTCATCAACCGTGAGCTCAAGGCACGCTACAAGGACTCGAACCTCGGCTTTGTGTGGTCCCTGTTCAAGCCCCTGTCGCAGCTGCTCATTTACTTCATCGTTATCGGGCAGTTCCTGGGTGCGTCACGAGGCATCCCGTCCTTCGCGATCTTCGTGTTCACGGGCCTGACGGCGTGGGGCTTCTTCCTGGAAACCGTCACCGGCGGTACCGGGTCAATTGTCGCCAACTCCGGTTTGGTGAAGAAGGTTTACCTTCCGCGCGAGATTTTCCCGTTGTCGACGCTGGGAACGTCAGCGGTGAACTCGGCGATTCAGCTGGTCATCCTGCTGGGCGCCATCGTGGTGACGGGGGCTATCCCGTCGCTCGCGCAGCTGGCCTACCTGCCGCTCGCTCTCGTCGTGCTGGTCGTGTACGCGACCCTGTTCGCGCTGCTTCTGTCCGCGCTCAACGTCTACATGCGCGACATCCAGCACCTCATTGAGGTCATCACCTTCCTGGCGTTCTGGGCTTCGCCGATCGTCTACTCCTACAGCTACGTGCAAAAGGCACTGGCTGTGAACTACCCGGTGGCGCATGAGATCTACCTCGCCAATCCCGTGACGTTGGCGATCCTCGGATTCCAGCGTTCGCTGTGGGCGGCGGGTATTGATCAGCCCTACCCCGTGCACCTCATGATCCGCCTGGCCGTTGCGGCGCTGATCGGCATCGTCCTCATCTTCGGAGCGCACCGCGTCTTTGCCCGCCTCGAAGGTAACTTCGCTCAGGAGCTCTAATGTCAATGCCTGAAGTCGTCCGCGTTCAGGACGTTTCCAAGGTTTTTAAACTTCATCGGGACACCTCGGTCAAGGACCGTGTGCTGCACTCCTCGCGCGCGCGGGTGGAAGAGTTCCGCGCCCTTGACAACGTGAACGTGGACGTGTCCCTCAACGAATCCGTGGGCCTCATGGGCCACAACGGCTCCGGCAAATCCACCCTCCTGAAGATCATGGGGTCGATCATCCGCCCGACCAGTGGTCGTGTGACGACCCGCGGGCGCATGGCCGCCCTGCTCGAACTCGGTGCCGGTTTCCATCAGGATCTGACGGGACGCGAGAACGTGTTCCTCAACGCCTCGATCCTGGGCATGACACGCGCCGAAACCGAAGCCTGCTTCGATGAGATCGTTGCCTTCTCTGGCATCGAACAGTTCATCGACACGCAGGTGAAGTTCTACTCCTCGGGCATGTACGTGCGCCTCGCTTTTGCGGTCGCCGTCCACTCCGACCCTGACGTCCTCCTCGTCGATGAGGTCCTCGCGGTCGGCGACGAACCCTTCCAGCGTAAGTGCATGGACAAGATCCACTCCTTCCAGACGGAGGGGCGCGCGATCGTCCTGGTTTCTCATTCCGCCGAGCAGGTCGAGTCCGTGTGTACGCGAGGTGTCGTCCTCGACCACGGCAAGCTCGTCTTCGACGGCTCAACCTCGGATGCCGTGCGTATCCTGCGTGAGGGTTTCCAGCGCGATGCTCTCTTCGCCCCCATCCACACGGAGGAGACGGGTGTCATCTCGATCCGAGACATCGCGATGACGGATCAGGGTGGAGAACCCATCCGTGTCGCGCGGACGGGCGACACGATCTGCATCCGCATAGACTTGACCGCGTCCAAGCGCATTGAGGACTGGGTGACCGCCTTCTCGCTGGATACTAACCTGGGTCAGAAGCTGCACTACTACAACTCCCGTAACTCCGGGGCGACCCTGCCGGCCATCGAGGGCGACGCGACGGTGATCATCACCGTGCCGACCCTGACTCTGGGCGAGGGTATGTACCGGATGAACGTGTCGATTGACGACGCGGGCGGTCAGCCCTTCGCTCAGCGAGACGGAGCATGGGACCTGGTCGTCCAAGGAAACGGAATTGGCTCGGGGCCGGTGGCACTGGATTCGTCTATCGTCGTCGAGTCCTGATACGACGCCCACGCCAACCGCGATCTGTTCTTGCGATCACCTCCGTGCTGACGTACGGCATAATGGTGGCAGAGGCGATCGCACTCGACAACACAACCCGACACGCCCCCGGGCGCGCAAAGGAGAAAACCCATGAAAATCGTTGTGACCGGCGGTGCCGGCTTTATCGGAGCGAATTTCGTTCACACGCTCCTTGAGGATCATCCGGATGTCGACGTCGTCGTCCTCGATAAGTTCACCTATGCGGGCAACCGCGCGTCCCTGACTGACGTTCCTGCCGAACTCGCCTCGCGCCTGACCGTCGTCGAGGGCGATATTGCTGACGCCGATCTGGTCGACGGCGTCGTCGCCGGGGCGGACGCGGTCGTCCACTTCGCGGCTGAGTCCCACAACGACAACTCGCTGCTGGATCCCTCGCCTTTCATCCAGACGAACCTGGTGGGTACCTTCACCCTGCTGGAGGCCGTGCGCCGCCACAAGGTGCGCTTCCACCACATCTCCACCGACGAGGTGTACGGTGACCTGGAGCTGGACGATCCCGCGAAGTTCACGCCGACCACGCCCTACAACCCCTCCTCGCCCTACTCCTCCTCGAAGGCGGGTTCCGACCTGTTGGTGCGCGCGTGGGTGCGTTCCTTTGGCGTTGAGGCAACGATCTCGAACTGCTCGAACAACTACGGTCCCTACCAGCACATCGAAAAGTTCATTCCCCGCATGATCACGAACCGCCTGCGCGGCGTGCGCCCCCGCCTGTACGGCGACGGCCTGAACGTGCGCGACTGGATCCACGTGCGCGACCACAACACGGCAGTGTGGGACATCCTGATGAAGGGCCGCATCGGTGAGACCTATCTGATCGGCGCGAATGGCGAGACGAACAACCGCGACGTCGTTGCCATCCTCAACGAGCTGATGGGCTACGCCCCCGACGATTTCGATCACGTCAAGGACCGCCCGGGGCACGACCTGCGCTACGCGATCGATAACTCGAAGCTGGTGACCGAGCTCGGCTGGGAACCGAAGTTCACGAACTTCCGCGACGGCCTGGCCGACACGATCGCCTGGTACACCGATAACGAGGCCTGGTGGGCTCCCCTCAAGGAGGCCGTCGAGGCGAAGTACGCCGCCGAGGGGCACTGATCTCTTGGCTAGCATGATCGAAGACGGCGCCATGCCTCGTCCGCGCGTCACCGTCCTCATGGCCACCTATAACGGGATGGCCGAGGCCGGGGCGTGGCTGGATGAGCAGGTGGACTCCGTGCTCGCTCAGGCGGGGGTGGACGTCTCTCTTGTCGTCTCCGATGACGCGTCGACGGACGCGACGCGCTCCCATCTTGAGGAGCGTGCCGCGTCCGATCCGCGCATCACCATCTTGCCTCAGCGCGACGGTACCCCCGGGGTGACGGGCAATTTCCTGCACCTGTTTACGACGCATGTGCCCGACGGTTCCTTCGTGGCCTTCACCGACCAGGACGACGTGTGGCACGAGGATAAGCTCAGCTCTCAGCTTGCGTTGATGGCGTCCACGGGCGCTGACGTGGTTTCTTCTAACGTCACGGCGTTTGAGTCGCTGCCTGGCGGCGGGGTGGGGGAACGTCGCCTCATTCGTAAGTCTCAGCCGATGCGCGCGTGGGACTTTTTGTTTGAAGCCGCCGGACCCGGCTCTACGTACGTGTTTTCGCCTGACGCACATCGTGTGCTGGCCGAGGTGATTGAGCGCCTGGACTATTCGCAGATCGGCGTGCACGACTGGTACGTGTACGCGCTCGCCCGCGCGATTGGGCTGACGTGGGTGATCGGGGAGGAACCGACGCTGGAGTATCGTCAGCACAGCGCGAACGTCCAGGGTGCGAATTCTGGGGCTGGTGCGCGCGACGCCCGCATGGCGAAGCTGCGCAACGGCTTCTACCGCAACCAGTTCATCCTGATCGCTCGCGCCGCACTGCAGGTGGGTACGTTTGATGCCCCGCGTCGCATCGAACTGGCCACGATCCTGCGCGAGCTTGAGGCCGACAGCCAGTGGGCTCGCCTGCGCTTCGCGCTGCGCTGGCCACAGATTCGGCGCGACCGCACCGAGGGCATAAAGCTCGCGGCCGCTCGTTTTCTGCGCGTCTGGTAAGTGGGTGAGCGGCCGCGCTGTGCTCCCTTTAGCGTGAGTAGACGACCAGTCCGGCGTCGACGACCTCGGTGGTCAGAATCTGTGGAAGCTCTCGGGGCGACACGTATGTCGGGTCAATGATCACGACCGAGCGCCCCGCCATCCACTGATCGAGCACTTGTCCAGCACCCGTGCGAGCCTCCCAGAGCAACGCCACCCGTTGTCCGTGCAGGTCAGCGGGTGGACGCAACCCAGCCAGGGCCTCGTCGCGCGCAGCCTGAAGCGTCGGGGGAGTGTCGACGATCAGGGAGTCCGGTTGCATCGCGATCTCTGCGAGAGCATCCAGGGCACCACCGAGTTCGCCATTCCATGCGAAGGACAGGTACGTAGGTGCCTGGGCCAACACGTGAGCACCGCTCTCGAGGGCGGTGTTTGCCTCGTCGTTCAGAGAGTTTGTCACCAGGAGGTCTCCGGGCAGCGGGCGACGCGTATCGAGGTACTCCCAGCCCATGGCCCTGGCCGCGATCTGCCAGAGGACATCCTGCCACGGCTGGAGGGACGTGTAGATGCGGGCCGGTGTTGGTTCACCTGAACCGAAGAGGTCGGCGGCGATTTCAGTTGTTAAGTAATTAGCGACTTTGGAGAGCCAGCGGGCGACCACGGGGCCGCCCAGCTCGACTCGCACCTGGCCATATTGAGTCAGCGCAGGCCCTGACCATGCGTTAACCACGCCGATGAGTGAAGAGAGCCTGGTCACATTAAATTCAGAAGAATTCCCCATAGTCGTGAGTATATCGAAGGTCCCACGCTTTCCGTTTAACAGGTAACTGTGAAGTCGTTACAAAACTGTAAGCATTTACCGGCGGGTCAGGTGCTACTCTTGAGGTCTCAATAACGCGAAACAGCTTGACTTCCTGCATTGACACGCGTGTAATTCTCGTATTGATCGATTCGTTATAAGGAGCTCCCGCAATGTGGAACATCTTCGGCGACGGACCTCTCGAGTGGTCCGAGGATGCCGACGCGGTGCTGTACGCCCGCATCGACGGCCCCCTTGCGTGGCAGCAGCACGCGCTGTGTGCTCAGACGGATCCCGAAGCTTTCTTCCCCGAGAAGGGCGGCTCCACTCGCGAAGCGAAGGCAGTTTGTCAGGCCTGCCAGGTTCGCGAAGATTGCCTTGAGTATGCCCTCGCTAACGATGAGCGTTTCGGCATTTGGGGTGGCATGTCGGAACGCGAGAGGCGGCGCTTGCGCCGTATGGCCGGTTGAGTCCCGCTTCGCGTGCCGTCGGCGCGATCCTTGTCACCAGGGGGGACGCGCCGCTCACTCAGTCCGTTCTGCGGGCCATCGAGAATCAATCGATGGCCCCGCGTTCGCTTACCATCATCGATGTTGCAGGCCGTCGTGTCACACCGTTTCCCGCCGACCGCGTACCCCGTGGGGCCGAACTCGTGCGCGTCGGACGCGCACGTAATCTGGGCGACGCAATCCGCCGTGCGTACGCTCAAGGTGCCCCCTTCGCTTCCGAACCCTGGTGGTGGATCCTCCACGATGACTCCGCCCCCGAGCCAGAGTGCTTGAGCGAACTCGTTCAGGCGGGTACCGTCGGCAAGACCGTGGGTGCCGTCGGTGTGAAACAGTTGTCGTGGGACGGCTCGCGCCTGCTGGAACTGGGTATCTTTGCGACGGCAAGTGCGCGTCGCCTGGAGCGTATCGGCGACGATGAGATTGATCAGGGCCAGTATGACGGCACGACCGACGTCCTCGGCGTCGGCACGGCGGGTATGTTCCTGCGCGCCGAGGCGTATGACACCATCGGTGGATTCGACCCCGCTCTAGGACCCTTCGGCGACGGCCTCGACATGGGCCGACGCCTTCACCTGGCCGGGTATCGCGTCATCGTGGCTCCCCGAGCCCGCGTGCGCCATGCCCGCACGTCGATGACTCCCGGGATCGACCCGACCCAGGCCTCGGCCCTGTGGGAGGACGCTGATAGTCCCGAGGCCGTGGCTCGGCTCGCCTCCGCGCAAGCCAAGTCGTTCCGTCGGCGTCGCGCCGCCCAGATGTACAACTGGTGCAAGGCCGTACCCGCTCTTGCCCTTCCGTTCCTTGCCCTGTGGCTTCTCCTGTGGACTCCCGCGCGCGCCCTGGGGCGCTTCGTCACCGGGCGAGCCACCCTGGCTCTGCCTGAAATTGCCGCGCTGCTCTCTCTCGTGGCTGCGACGCCACGTCTTCTCGCTGGCAGGGCTCGCGCCGCGCAGTCGCGTACGGTGCCGCGTTCCTCGCTGCGTGCCCTTGAGATCGCGCCCGCGGCCCTGCGCAAAGAACCCGCCGGTGAGGAAGAGGACGACAACGGCGAGCGTATCGATCCCCTGGTCGTCGCATCCATGCGCAGCTACCGGATCCGATCCGCGTCGACCGGACTGGCACTCCTCATTGTGACCTCGATGATTGCGGGTCTCCAATGGTGGGGTGCCGCATCTGGACTCGTCGGCGGAGCCTGGGTCTCCCTGCCCGCCTCGTGGTGGGATCTGTGGAGCGCCGCATGGGCCGGGTGGATTCCCGGCGGCGATGGATACGCCGGGGGAGCCGATCCGCTGACCATCCTCATGGCGCTGCTCAGCGCTCCCGTCGCGCCTCTGGGAGTCACGCCAGGCGCGGTGGCGACTTTCCTGCTCGTCGCATCATCGCCGCTTGCCGCGATGGCCGCATGGGTGCCCACCCGTTGCCTCACGACTTCGCTGCGCGTGCGCTTCCTCGTGTCCCTCGCGTGGGCGCTGTCCCCGGCTCTGCTCATGAGTGCGGCACACGGGGTCCTGGCCGGAACCCTCGCGCACGTTGCCCTGCCGATTCTGGCCGCGTACTGCGTGTCTGCCGTCGCACCCCTCATGGTCGCGAGTGCCTCCGGTGTCGAGGCCGCACCGACCAATCCACGCGGCGTGAACGCGGGCTGCGCGGGCCTGGCCGTCCTCGTCCTGGCCTGCTGCGCCCCGTGGACTCTGCCCCTGAGCGTCGCGGCGCTCATGTGGAGCTCGCGCCGGCGGAGCATCGTCGCCCTGCCCGCGGCTGTGGTCGTCGCTCCTACCTACTTGAGCATTCTTGTTCACCCGTCGGCGTGGGTGGCCCTGACCTCGACGACCGGTGGGGTCCACGCGTACACTCGCGCGTCCTCGTGGTTCGCTTTCCTCGGAATGCCGGCTGCCCCTCAGAGCACACTCGATCTGATCGCTTCCGGCGTCCTTGGTGGAGGTGTCGCGCTCCTTGCTCTCCTGGCCGTCGCGCGTCATCGCACGACCGCCCTTGTGACGGCGCTGAGCGCCGCGCTCGTTGCCGCGCTGTGTGGATGGGCAGCCTCGCACGTCGGGGTCGGACTCGATGGCGCCCTCGTCGCCTCAGCCTGGACATCCCCCGCCTTCTCGGTGTCCTTCGGACTGCTCCTGCTCGCCGCTAGCCAGCTCATCGCGCCGATGAAGGACGAGGACGGCGAGCGCCTCGCGTGGGATGCCTCGGTTTCTGTTCTCCGGCGGGGAGGCACAACCCTTCTTGCCCTGATCCTCGTCGGCATCGGTGCCACCCAGTCGGCGGTCTCGTTCGCGACCCGAGGAGATGCCTCCGACACTCCGACCTACGCGCTCGCCCAGCGTGAGACGGTCTCGCCGGTCGCGACACCCATCATCTCTGCGGTCGGTTCCCAAGCGCAGCGTTCGTCTCGTGCCGGACGCGTCCTCGTCCTCGACGGCGACCCCACGAATGGCACTGTCAATGCCGCCCTGTGGCGAGGGAACGGCCGATCCCTGACGGATGCCTCGCCGGCCGTGCGGGCACTCGCGCTGTCTCACGCCCGCGCAGGCGCGATCACCGGGACTCTTGACGATCCCGCTACGGCCTCGCTCGCGCAGGCCGCGTACACCCTGGTCGTCTACCCCGACGACGCGACCGTTGCGACGCTCGCCGCCCACGACGTTGACACGATTCTCGTGCCCTACGGTGCCAGCGGCGCACAGGCGCTCGCGTTCGGCCTCGACCGCGCGGGCGGCCTCGAGAAGGTCGGAACCACCAACAGCGGTATCGTGTGGCGCGTGCGCCCGAGCGCGCTCAAGCCCTCGCGCGTGCGCGTCGAATCCTCCGGCGGCATCACCACCGACGTTGGCTCCTCGCAGCTGCGCGTAGACGGCAACGTCGACGCGTCTGGCACCCTCGTCCTGGCCGAGCGCGCGGACTCCGGCTGGAGGGCCAGCGTCGACGGCGTGGCCCTGACGCCCACCGACCCGGTCGACGGATGGGCTCAAGCCTTCGACATGCCCGCCGCCGGTCACCTGACAGTGACCTACAGTGCCTGGTGGATCATTCCGTGGCGCGTCGGCGCGGGCATCTGCCTGGTGGTTGTGGCCGCCAGCGCCCTATCCGTGTGGAGGAAGAGATGACAACGCCCCGGACCGCCACCCTGGCCGCGCTCGGTGTCGCCGGGATTGCGGCCGCCGCGCTGGCCACCGGATCCCTGCTCGTCGGGTCCGTTCCCGCGAGCGTCGATGGTACCGCGCAGAGCGCGCACCCCTCGCAGGTGCAGCTCGCCTGTCCGACGGCCCTCGTGGATCCTTTTAACACCAGCAATGTCGCGACGGCCGCCACGTGGTCGTCCCTTTCGTCCGCTCCGATCACGCCCGCGCCGGCCTCGATCACGGGTACCGGCGGCGTCATCCCGACGGGCCTGACGCTTGTCGGCCAGGGCGGCGGTGAACTCGCAGGACTCAGTGCCGTCGGCTGCGCGGCCCCCCGCACCTCCCAGTGGATCGCGGTCGGTGCGACCACGTCGGGTGCTGACATGGTCCTCATTCTCTCCAATCCTGGCCCGACGGCTTCGGTCGTCAGTGTCGATGGCTACGGGGCGTTCGGTCCGCTCAATGCGGCTCCGCGTCAGGTGACGGTTGCCGCGAACTCGTCGGTATCTGTCCTGTTGGCAGGCTGGTTCCCCGATGAAAACTCCCTGGCAGTCCACGTGCAGGCCGACGGGGGAGGGGTCAGTGCCTGGGCTCAGGCGTCCCTCATGAACGGGGAGGTTCCCCAGGGCACGACGCTGGCCTCCGCGATTGCCCCCGCGACGACGCAGACGATCCTCGGCGTTGACCCCAAGGGCACGTCGCTGCTGCGCCTGGTGTCGCCCTCCGGGGATGCGCATGTGAGCGTATCGGTTGCAGATTCGACGGGCGTACATCCCCTGGGCGGTGGCAATGCTACCGTCGCCGAGGGGTCAACCTTGGAGATGCCTCTCGATGGTGCTTCGAAGGATTCCACTCCAATTGCCCTGATCGTCAGTTCTGATCGCGAGGTGGTTGCTCAGACGACCACGATCACGCTCGGTGCCCCGTGGGCGGAGCGTGCCAATGCGTGGATTATGCGCTCCAGCGCCGCGCCCGCCACCCTTCTGACGCAGGCTGTGATTCCGGGCCGCGCGTCGCTGGAAACCATGGCGTCTTCGGTCCTGTCGACGAAACCGATACGCCAGACATCGCTCGAGACCAAGTCCGGTGTCAGCTCGACGCACGCGAGCCTCCTGCTCTATGCGCCCGTCACAGACGGTGACGAGGCCGTGGCTCAGGAGAACGGCGACGGCGAGCAGTCGGCCGCTCCCACGCCCGCGGTGACCCCCAATATCTGGGCTTCCCCCTCGCCGAGTCCCACGCCGACCGGCGACGCGGGCGACGCGCAGTCCACCGGTGTCAGCGCATCGAGTCCTGGCGCTGTCCCCGTCACGCTCGGTGGCCGTACCCTCTACCTGGCACCCGGCGTTCCGACCCTGGTTGAGCTGCCCGAGGCAGCCGGACAGGTGAGCGCGCCCACGCCGATCCAGGCCGCCGTCGTCATTTCCGCAGACACTGCCGTGGGCCGCATGACGACCACGTGGAACGTCGGTACCGAGGGCATCAGCGCTGTCTCCGGATCCATCCGTACCGTCAACTGAGGTGCGGATGCCCGCACGTGGCGCTCGCGCGTGCCAGTGAACGACTGGGGTGCCTGCGCGCCGTCAATGCATCGCGTCGTCGATCTCGTCTGGCGGCAGCGCCAGGATATGGCTGATACGTTCCACGAGAACTCGCCTGGTCATCGTGCCCACCTCTTCGGGCGGGCAACGCAGGGTGATCGGCAGCCGATAGACGACGATCCGATCACGCAGGCCACGGCGTCGATCCGCCGGAAAAATACGGGCCACGACCACGTTATGCGATTCCCACGCTGCCGGATTTGACGGGGGAACATCCTCCACGGCGAATTCGATCGTCGCCACCTGCGGCCAGCGGCCGATCAGCTCGCTGACGAGGTCCGCGACCATGAGGTCGAAGTCCTCTCGCCGTGTACGCCACGCCGGCGTCCCAGGGAAAAAGAGGGGTCCGCGGGGGCCCCGACCATGGCGGTCGCGGCTCATGACATGACGTCTGGTCGGAAACACTCCACCAGGGTAAAACTATGGTGTGCTGGAGCGCGCGATACGGGCATAGAGTGTCGTACTCTTAGGTGCGTGATTGCCCAACGACACTGCTCGAAGCCCGGCTGCTCTGCCGTCGCTGTCGCTACCCTCACCTACGACTATCGTGATTCGACGGTCGTCGTCGGCCCGCTCGCCACCGTCGCCGACCCCAATTCCTACGATCTGTGCGACGAACACGCCCAGAACCTCAAGGCACCCCTCGGGTGGCAGGTCGTACGCCTGGCCACCAACTTTGAGCCGGCTCCGCCCTCGGTCGACGATCTGGCCGCCCTCGTCGACGCCGTGCGCAGGGTTGCGCAAGAAGCGAAGCACGCCCCGGCCTCGTCCTCCGAGAAGCGTTCGACGCGCACCGGCCCCTTCAACTCTGCACGTTCGGTGGGAAGGCCTGACACGTCCAGTCCCCTGGACCCCTCCAGCCCCTACGCGCGAAGGCGCGCCCAGTTCACCGTCGTCGACGGCGAGGACGGCGCAAGCGACGACTGAACCCTAGAGGCCAAAGCGTGCCTGTGTGGCCTCGTGGAAACGCTGCCGTCCGCGGGCTCGGCGCTCGACCTCGCGCGTCCACACTCGATCCCTGCGGGCAACCAGCACGGCGGCAATCACAAGCTCAGGGTGGAGTCCTTCAGGCAGTGGAGTCTGGACGCGCGCGGACAAGCGCTCCGCGAGGGAGGTGGCAACCTGTTCCCTCAGAACCGGGTTGAGGCCCCTGTTCGTCCCGAGGAAGGCGCGTGCTTCGGCGACGAGTGCATCGTCGAGGGGCAGGATCGTCGCGGTGGCCCCCCACTGTTCAAGACCCGGAGGCATGATGAGCGGCGGGTAGAACACCGATGCGCCCTGCGAACACACCATCGTTCCCGCTGCGAGATCGCCCAGACGTTTGCCTTTCGCGTTGAGCATTTCCGCCGCGAAGGCGAGGCCGCCCGCTAACATCCAATTTTCGACGACCCCGGCCCCGATTCGGACCGCGCTGTGGCGGGCAGTCACTGGGCCGCCGTCGTCGCGTACGACGCGCAGGTTCAGCGCCCACTTACCCAGTGATCGACCACGGGTCGCGATCTCGATGGCGAACGGAACGAAGAACGTGACGCTTGCGATCACGGCGATGAAGAAGACACGCAGGGACGAATAGGACATCGTGCCCCACGACCGTGCGGTCAGCGCGAGGAGCAGAAACGCGCTTCCCATGTACACGGTCGCATCGAAAACGGCAGCGGCGAAGCGCTCCATCGGGGAGGCAGGCGTGACGTCGAGGCTCACCGCCTCGCCGGTGCGGACGTAATCGTCCTGAAGGGTGTCCGACTGACTGCGTTGCGCGCTCATATGTGACACGCTAGTCCAATGGACATCGATGTGCTGCGGGTAAGCGGAAAAGACGAGTGGAAGCGCCTCGACGAACTGACTCGTCAGCGTACGTTGAGTGGCACGGATATTGACGAGCTTGATCGGCTCTACCGATCAGCGACCACTGACCTGGCGCGGGTGCGCACGCACAGCCCCGACCCCGATGTGATCGCGGAGCTTTCCCGGCTTCTCTCGGCGGCCCGCGGGCGCCTGGCGGGCACCGGGGGACTCACGGGCCGCGTGATCGCGACGTTTTTCGTCGTCTCCCTGCCTCTGGCGCTCTATCGGATCCGGTGGGTGATCCTGGGCGTCATGGCGGCGTTCATCGCTCTGTGTGCGATCCAGGTGCACTATCTGATGACGACTCCTGAGGCCATGAACGAGCTGGGAAGCCCCGAGATGCTGAGGACCTACGCCAAGCAATCGTTTGTCTTCTACTACCATCAGGACACGCACCTGGAGTTCGGCATGTCCGTGTGGGCGAACAACGCCTGGATTGCCTTCCAGTCGATCATCTCCGGCATTACGGGCGTGTATCCGCTGTGGGTTCTGTGGCAAAACGCCACCTCGTTGGGCACGTCGGCTGCGGTGGTGTTCGAGTATGGGGGCGTGTGGCACTTCTTCCGCTTCATTTTGCCGCATGGTCTGCCTGAGCTGACGGCTGTGTTTATCTCGGTCGCTGCGGGACTCAGGATTTTCTGGGCGCTGCTTGTGCCGGGTGCCATGACGAGGTTCCAAGCCGTGGGGAAGGCCGCGCGCGAAGCGATGACGGTGGCGGTGGGATGCGCGATCCTCTTGGCTGGCTCAGGCTTCCTGGAGGGGTTTGTGACGCCCTCGTATGTCGTGCCGGACGCCGTGAAGATTGGCCTTGGAGTGGCGCTGACCGCGGCGACGTGGGGGTACATCCTGATCCTGGGGCGGCGAGCGCACCGGGCCGGTGCCAGCGCGGATGTGGGCATCGACGCGGGCTATTACCAGCCGGTCGCTGGGTGAACGGACTGCGCGGCCTCATCCCTGTGCCCCAGGGACGAGGCCACGGTCGCGCGGGTGCAGCCGCTCGGTGACGCTCGGGCTTAGAGTCGACCGCTCTTCTTGAGGTCAATGTAGCGGTCGGCCGTACGTGCGGGTAGCAGGTCTGCGGACGCCTGGAGGGTCAAGGCGCCGGCGAGACGCACGTCTGCTGCTCCGGCCTCGTCGGCGCGTTCGGCGAGCGCGGCAGAGGCAGCCAGGAAAACTTCTTCGGCGTCGCTTCGACCGCTCCTGGCCCTCAGCTCGTCGGGGTCGGTGGCTGACGCGACGAGCACCGTGTGGCGCTCGGCGAGGCGCGCTACCGCGTCCGTAAATTCGGTTTCCATGCCGGCGGGCGGGATTTTCGTGGCGAGGACGACGAAGGCGGGATGACGGACGGTTTGCTCGACCGCTGCCGCGGCCTCGGTCCAGTCGGTGACGTCGAGGCGCGGCGAAATATCCGTAAAGGCGTGCGCGAGTGACTCAATGATTTTCGCGCCGCGCACGCCGGACACGCGGGCGCGCACGCGCGAGTCCACGGCCAGGACGTGCACCTTATCGCCCGCGCGATCAGCCAGGGCGGCGAGGAGCAGAGCCGTCTCGATGGCAGAATCCAGGCGGGGCGCGCAGCCAAGTGCGATGGAGTCGACCTCCATGCGCACTGGTGCTCCCAGCAGCGCGGAGGAGGCGCGCCCGCAGTCAACGACGATCACGACATGGCGGTCGCGTTCGGGGCGCCACTGGCGAACCATGAGTTCGGGGGAGCGGGCGGATGCCCGCCAGTCGATGTCGCGAGGGTCGTCGCCCTCGACGTAGGCGCGCAGGGAATCGAACTCGGTGCCGGCTCCGCGCAGCGTCGTCGGTGTGGTGCCTTCCAGTTCGTGCAGGCGCGCCAGACGCGAGGGCAGCAAGACACGCGCCTTGAACTCCGGCAGGACCGACAGGGTGAGTGGGGCCTTGAGTGAGACCTGGCGCGCGCCCAGGTGCAGCGGCCCCCAGGAGCGGATGGTGACGACGTCCGCGTGGCGGGTGCCGCGGCGCGTGGGGGCCAGGATCGTGATGATTTTCTGAGACGAGCGTGCTCCAATGCGTACGCGACGGCGCGGCGGGGCGGGGTGCAAGGACGGCGGCCACGCGTCGCGCACGTCCAGGGTCATCGGCCGTTTCGTCGTGTTGGACAGACGCAGCGTCGCTTCGGTCGTCTGGTCGGCTCGGATCGGCCCGGTCACCTCACGCGTCAGGCGCAGGGTCCGCGGGGAAGGAGCACCGAGTGCGTCGAGGATGCACGCCGCGACGACGAGACCGAACCATGTCCACGCGAACGCCCGCGAGGGGGCGAACGCGAGGGGAATGAGTCCGGCGAGAACGAGGAGCGCGCTGCGCGCTGAGACGATCACGGGTCGCCTCAGCGGGGGACCGGGGTCGCGGCGAGAACACCCGAGATCACGTTGACCGCGGTAATGCCCTCGAGGTTCGCCTCGGCGCGCAGCCCGAGACGGTGCGCGAGGGTCGAGGGAGCCATCGTCTTGACGTCGTCGGGGGTGACGAAGCCGCGGCCCTGGAGGAAAGCCCACACGCGCGAGGTGCGCAGCAGGGCGGTCGCACCACGTGGGGATACGCCCAGGCGGACAGCGGGGGACGTGCGGGTCGCCCGGCAGATATCGACGAGGTAGGCCATGACCGCAGGAGCCACTTCCACACGCGCGGCAGCCTCGCGGGCCGCGTGGAGGTCAGCGGCACCGGCGACCGGGCGGATCCCGGCCTCCGCCAGAGAGCGGGGGTTGAAGCCAGCCTGGTGGCGGGCGATGATGTCGATTTCGGCCTCGCGCGAGGGTAGAGGCAGTTCAAGCTTGAGGAGGAAGCGATCTAGCTGCGCCTCGGGAAGGGGGTAGGTTCCCTCGTATTCGACGGGGTTCTGGGTAGCGATGACCATGAAGGGGTCAGGCAGCGTGCGGGTTGCCCCGTCGATGGAAACCGTGTGTTCTTCCATGGACTCCAGGAGCGCCGACTGGGTCTTGGGAGGCGTTCGGTTGATTTCGTCGGCGAGGAGCAGGTTCGTAAACACCGGACCCTCACGGAAAACGAACTCGGAGCGTCCCGCGTCCCAAATCATGGAGCCGGTGATATCGGCAGGCATGAGGTCGGGGGTGAACTGGATGCGCGCCATGTTGACGTCGAGCGCGCGCGCCAGCGTTCGCACGAGGAGCGTCTTGGCCACGCCCGGCACACCCTCGAGCAGGGCATGCCCGCCGGCGACGAGTCCGACGATGAGACCGGTGATCGCAGCGTCCTGACCGACGACGGCCTTGCCGATTTCAGCCTTGAGGGCCAGGAGGGCCTCCTGGGTGTTCTTCTCGGAGCTGCTGAGGGCTCGGCCTGACCAGCCTTCGCCCGTGGGCGCGGCGTACGAGACGGGTCCGCCCGCGCGCGCAGCCGACACGGGGATACCCGTCGGGGCGGGGTACGAGGCCGGGGATCCCTGGGGCGGGTAGGCGCCGGAAGGAGCAGATGGCGTCGGAGAACCCGACGTGGGCGTGCCACCCGCGGGGCCGTAGGGCTGGCGGGGGCCGGGGACGGGGTTAGTCATGGCGGATCTCCTTCTCAAAGGCGTCGAGGTCGTTGGCGAGTTGGACGAGGGCTGCTTCGTTGACGGGGGGCGGACCCCACAGGAGTGCCTCGTAGCGGGAGGGTGGCAGGCCTCGAAGCGTGAACGCCTGCGTGAGGGCGTTGCGATCCGCGCTGGTAGAAACTCCCAGCGACGAAGCGATGCGCGAGGCGCACGCGCTGCGTAGAGCCGACGCCGCGTGCCCGTATGCACGCTGCGTGCGTAGGAGACGTGCTTTGCCGATGAGGGTCTCGGCGGCGGGCACCTCGACGGGCAGACGCTCGGGCGTCAAGGGACCAAGCCTCCTGCCGAAAGCCAGGGCGAGGAGCGCAAGAGAACCCGCAACGGTGAGGAACGCGGGGGCGAGGTAGGGGGACTGAGTCGGCGTGGTCTCGGCTGGCGACACACCGTCGGTGCGGGACGCGATATACCAGGCGACCTTCGGGGTCCGCCCGATTGCGTTGAACGCGAGAGCGGCGTTGCCTGCCTCCAGGATCCCTCGGTTACGCACCCGCACCGAATCGGGGATGACGGCGCGGAATCGGCCATCCTGGATTCGTTCGGCGTACGCGTAGGTCTCACCGTCCGCCGTGAAACACATCTGCCAGTTGGCACCCGCGCCGGACACGGAGTACCGGGACGGGATGATCTCCGCGGCCCGTCCCGCGATCTCCGACGCGCAAGCCGGTGTGACCTTCGTGCTGCTCGCAGGCCCGCGATCACCGGACAGTCCGTCTAAATAGGCGGGCGAACTCCCAAATTCTTCCTCCAGGCCGATGTAGACAACGTTGGCGCGCGTCTCCACATCCTGCTCGATGGTGTGTGACATGCGGGACGGGAAGACGACGACGAGCGTCGTATCCTCGCCCACCGTTGCCGCCTGCTTCGCGGTCACTTCACGCACCGAGACCCCATGCTTCTTGAGAACCTGCGCGAGGGCTCGAGCGCCGTCACCCGTTGGGTTGCGAATGCCGACAGGGACGGCGTTCATACGTCCGTCAGGCAACGCGGCAAGCCCGAAGAAAACAAGGATCACGAAGGCGATAATCAAGAGCGCGGGGCGCGCTGCACTCGCGCGCTCGCGCGCCGTGGGCGTCACAACGTGAGTCGACGTGGCTTTCATGCGTGATCCTGCGCCTTTCGGCACTGAGCCAACAAAATGGGTGTCAGCTCGCGCAGCGCGTTGACATCCTGCTCGGCAACAGACGAATGCCCGTAGCGCACGCGGTCGAATGTCCGTGCGTGATGGCCGAGTGCGGTCCCCTGATCGGGAACGACGCGCGTTGCGGCAACCGCGGCTTCGCGCGCCGTCAAGCCCGGCGTCGCCGAGACGACCTCACACTCATCCAACCCAACGACCATCAGACGGTAGGCCCACACATAGGCGAGGTTCCAATCCTCGGCAGCCACGGCCTCGTCGAAGCACCGACGAATATCCTCCTCGGTAGCCTCCACCTCGAATACCGAGTGGGACGCGCGAATCCGCAACCGGATCGGGTTGAGGATCACCGCGATCAGGATGGCCGCGATGATAATGATCGCGAGGATCACCAGGATCAGGGACATCGGCGGAGTATCGACCTCATGCCAGGTGAACGCGTTCGCAAGCTTGGTGAAGGCGGATTGGAGGAGACGCTTAAAACCGCTCGAATCGGTGTTGTAAACGGAGCGCGCGAGTTCTTCGCTCAGCCACGACTGAGCCTCGCCCTCGTCGGGCGTCAGAGGAGGATCACACGCGAACATGGCCGCCACCGCCTAGCCCTGGCTTGCGTGGGCGAGGAGGGGTGCGAAATTCTCCTTGCGGATCTTCTCGTCCACGTACATGAGGGTCTGGTACGCCGCCAGGATGGGGACCACGAGTGAGTAGGCGAGCATCTGGAGAGCCGAGATCACTCCGTATAGGATGATCGTCGACCACACGTTGCTTGGATCAGAGGGATCCGCGAGGATCGTGAACATGACAATCACGGCAACAACGCCGATGATCTGAACGATCATGCCCGCGATGAAGCCGACCACCACGTTGATCAGGATCACTCTGCCCAGAGTCACCCAGAACGACCCTGAGGTCAGCGCCCACGAGCGCTTAACGGCCTCGATGGGTCCCTTCTCCTCCAGCACAGCGCAAATCGGCGTGTACAGGAAGCGGATACTGATGACGTAGCTCACCAAGACCACGGGAACCGCCAGAGCAAGCAACAGGCCAAACAAACTGAAGAATGCATCCGAGCCGGGCCAACTGTACAGCGACATGAAGAACAAGATGACCAAGACCAGGAGGGGACTCCCGACCGCGAGCATCGAGAGGAACGAGGCCCCCAGCATCGACCAGAGTCGAGGTTTGACGAGCGCCCACGACTGCTTGAACGTGATTTTCTTGCCGATGACGAGCTGCGAGACGGCTACCGAGAGGACCCCGTCGAGCACGGTACCCGCCAGGAAGGAGCCAGCAAGAAGCGCGATGTAGCCGACGATCGTTGACACGACGGACATATAGGCGGAGTCGAGTAGAGCCTTGGAGGAGGCCTGCGGGTCCAGATCGCCCATCAACGACGTGAAAGAGAACAGCGGCAGCATGGTTCCCGCCAGGCTGAGCAGCGCCACGACAGTCATGACGATGATCGTGAAGCCGAACAGTACCGAGGGGTTCTTGCGCAGTGCGGAAAACGATCCGGAGAACAGGTCGGTGAGGGTGAGCGGGCGCAGCGGGATGATGCCGGGTTTGGGAGCCCAACTCCACGTGCTTGCCTGGCTGTAACCGGATGCGGTGGGAGCGCTGTTACCCGGTGTGTCGGGGGCCGCGTATGCGGGCTGGGGAGCGGCCACGCCTGCGGGGCCTGCACCGGGCGGCGCGAAGGCGGGCTGGTCGGAGGGACCCGGGTAAGCGGGCTGGGGTGCCTGCGCAGCCTGCCCGTTCTGGGGTGAAACAGCGTCCGCGTGCCCCAGATCGTACTGGGTCGGATCGGGTGAGGTCCACGGGGAGCTCATCAATACCTCCAGGTTGCCTGTGTTGTCCTGATCTCAATCCTGCCATAGGTGCGCAGCGTGCGAAACCTTATGACAGTGAGAAACGCTCGTGCCGCCGACGGAATCTTCTGCATCCATGACCGATTCGTGACACTATCGTGACTATGAGTTCGTGCATCCTCGTCGTCGACGACGACGTCGCCCTGGCCGAGATGATCGGCATCGTCCTCGAGAACGAGGGCTATAGCGTCGTCTTTTGTTCCGATGGATCCCAGGCTCTGTCTCAGTTTCAGGAGCACAACCCCGACCTGGTCCTCCTCGACGTCATGCTTCCCGGCATGGACGGCTTCGACGTGTGCCGGGCGATTCGCCGCGTCTCTGACACCCCGATCGTGATGCTGACCGCCCGCTCTGATACGTCGGACGTGGTGACGGGGCTCGAAGCCGGCGCGGACGACTATGTGCCTAAGCCCTTCAAGCCCAAGGAACTCGTGGCGCGCGTGCGCGCACGCCTGCGCGGCCGCGAGGACTCGCAGGTCGACGAGGGGCTGACATTGCAGGACCTCACCATCGACGTGGCTGGACACATCGTGAAACGCGACGGGCGCATGATCGCCCTGACGCCTCTCGAGTTCGATCTTCTGGCAACGCTGGCGCGCTCCCCGTGGAAGGTCTTCTCCCGCGAGGAACTCCTCGAGCAGGTGTGGGGATACCGGCACGCCGCCGACACCAGACTGGTGAACGTTCACGTCCAGCGTCTGCGTTCCAAGATCGAACGTGATCCTGAAAAGCCCGAGCTGGTCGTGACCGTCCGCGGGGTTGGGTACCGTGCCGGCACGGGTGCGTAGCCACCGCGCGGCGCGCTTCGTTCGTACCGTCACGACTTCGAGGCCATGGAGGTCCCTGCGCTCAACGCAGCTTGTCCACCGCATCCGTCACTCCCTGTCGGCTAAGCTCGCACTGGCCATCACGGCCGCCGCGCTGGTGATCCTCCTCGTCTTCGGCGTCATTGTTGCCTCCCAGCTGCGCACCTCCATGTTCGAGACGCGCCGGGATGCGATCCTTGCCGACGCCTCGCTGCGCTTCTCCTCGGCTCAGTCGGTGTTCTCCTCCTCGACGGCCACGTCCGCCGACCAAGTCCAGGAATCCGCGCGCGGTGCCCTGGCCTCGCTGAAAGCCTCCGCCGCCGGCGCTGGCGCGACCAACGTGGCGCTGCTGCGAGCGGAGGGATCCACGGCCTCGCTGCGTATCAACCAGGTCGAGGACGAGCAGATGCGCGGCCTCATCACCCCCCAGATGCGCGAGGCCGTGGCTGGGGGCGGTGCCCAGTGGCAGTCGGTGGCCATCCGGTCCTCCACTACCGACAAGGTCTCGCCCGGCATTCTCGTGGGCACTCAGGTGCAGTTGCCGCGCGCGGGCGCGCACGAGCTCTACATCCTCTACTCGCTGGAAGCCGACCAGAGCCAGGTCGACGTCGTTCTACGCGTGCTCGCCCTGACCTCCCTGCCTATTATCCTGGCGCTGCCCATCGGTGTGTTCGCCCTGCTCCATCGCCTCCTCCTCCCGGTGCGCCTGACCGTCCACGCGGCCACCAGGGCGGCGGAAGGAGACCTGGACGTGCGCGTCGAGGTGCACGGTGCCGACGAAATGGCGGCCCTGGGACGGGCCTTCAACGCGATGACCTCCTCCCTCCAGGACACAATCACCCGCTACGACGAGCTGGCCAAGCTCCAGCAGCGCTTCGTCTCCGACGTCTCCCACGAGCTGCGCACCCCGCTGACCACGATCCGCATGGCCGAAGAGATCGTGTGGGACAACCGCGATGACCTGCCTGCCCACGCGCGCCGCTCCGCTGAGCTGCTGCACGACCAGACTGAACGCATGGAGCAGATGCTCGCCGACCTCCTCGAAATTTCGCGCTACGATGCGGCGAGCGCCCTGCTCGATGCCGAAGAACACGACCTGCGCCCCATCGTCACCCGCGTCGTGGAAGGCTGCGCGGAACTGGCGCAGCGGCAGGGCGTCGCGGTGATAATCGACGCCCCCAGCTGCGCCGCCGCCGAGATCGACGAGCGCCGCATCGAGCGCGTCATCCGCAACCTGGTCGTCAACGCGATCGAACACGCCGACGGGACAGACGTGACGATCACCGTGGCCACGAGTGACACCGACGTGGCCTGCCGCGTGCGCGACCGGGGCGTCGGCATGACCCAGGAGGTCGCCGACCACGTGTTCGACCGCTTCTACCGAGCCGACACCGCACGCGCACGCACGACCGGCGGCACGGGCCTGGGCCTGGCCATCGCGACCGAGGACGTGGCGATCCACGGCGGCCGCCTCCAGGCGTACGGCGAACCCGGGAAGGGAGCCTCGTTCCTCATGACGCTGCCCAAACACCCCGGCGACGAGATCGCCACATGGCCCCTGACGCTGTGGGAGGACGAATGAGACGCGCACTCGCTCTGGTCACCTGCGCCGCGCTGGCCCTCGCGGGCTGCGCATCCCTGCCGACGTCCTCGGCTCCGACCACCTTCGACGTGTCCGCGCGCGACGGCTCCGGCATTCAGTTCTCCGCCGAAGGACCCGTGGATGGCTCCGACGCCTCGACCCTGGTTACCGACTTCCTGCGGGCGTGCGCCGCGGGCACGCAGGACGACTACGCGACGGCCCGTCTGTTCCTCACGGCCTCGTCCGCGCGCGACTGGCAGCCGGAAACCGAGATCCTCGTGTACGACACGGACACAGCGCCGTCGGTGAACGCAGGAGCGGAAGTAGCCTCGCAGACGGATGTGAACGTTTCCGTCCTGGGAGTCGCCAGCATCGACGCGACGGGCGTTCTCACCCGTTCGAATGGGTCAACCGTGTCGCGTACCTTCACCCTCGTGCGTGAGGACGGGCAGTGGCGCATCGACGCCCCCGAGAACATGATCCTCGTCAGCCGAGCGGCTTTGACGGCCTCCTACTCTCTGGCGAACCTCTACTTCCCGACGACCGACGGCACAGATCTGGTCGCGGATCCGCGCTGGTACCCGTCTCGGCGCCTGGCCTCCCACTTGCTGGCGGGCCTCATCGCGGGTCCTCGCCCGTCCCTCGCGTCGGCGGTGTCGAACGCGATTCCTGCCGGGGCGACGCTGCCCTCCCACGGCGTGGAGGTTGCCGACGGCGTGGCCAACGTGGAGCTGACCGGGCCGATGCCTTCGAGCGAGGGGGCACGCACGAGCCTTGCGTGGCAGCTGACGCGAACACTGAAGCAGGCCGCCGATGTGGCGCAGCTGAACGTGACGCTCTCGGGGGAGGCGCTGGACACCGAGACGATCCCGCCCTCGCCACAGTATTCCCTCGACACTCTCGTGGGCGCTGGCGCGTCGGGCGTGGGCATTGTGTCCTCGTCTGCGATGGCTCCCCGAGCGTCGGCGACCGACGCCTGGGCACCGACCGTTTCGCCCGTGGATTCCTCGCTCGTGGCGTGGACAGGTGCCGACGGCGTCTACGCCGAGAAGGACGGGACCTCCGTGGCGTTCCTGCCCGGCCAGGCCCCCCTCGGCCCGTCGGTCGACCGCTACGGATGGGTATGGGGGCCGGCCACCTCGGCGTCATGGCTGAGCGTCGGCGGGGGAGCGGACGGTGCCTTCAGCGTCGGCGTCGAATCGGACAGCGCCGGCGACATCCGCGCGGTGCGTATCTCTCCTGACGGCGCGCGGGCACTCATCATCCGCGGGTCGATGCCGAGCGCGTGGCTGGGCGTCGTCGAGCGTGGCCTGAGCGGTCGCCCGCTCGCGGTGCGTTCCCTCGAACAGGTTGCCCTCGACGGCTCCGTTATCGATGCCTCATGGACGTCGTCAACGGGCGTCGTGCTCGCTGTGCAGACAGGCACCGGCGAGGCCGATCAGCTTGTGACGATGCCTCTGGGCGGGTTGCCCTCGTCCGTGGTGCTCCCGATCCACGTGACGTCGATGAGCGCGGGGGCGTCCTCGGCCTCGGTCGTCATCGTCGGCACGGACGAGGCGGGGAAAGCTCAGGTGCTCCTCCGATCAGGTGCACTGTGGCAAAACGCCCCGGTTTCCTTGACGTCGGCGCGCTACGCGGGTTGAGTCCGATGGCAGGCGCGCGCCGCGCTTCTCTGATGCAGGGATTCCTGGGTGCGCTGCTGCCCGTCCAGTGCGCAGGGTGCCTGGCGTGGGATGAGGTGCTGTGTCCGTCCTGCCGCGCGCTGGCCTCGTCTTCTCCCGCCTTCACCTCGGTGGAGGGAAGGCGCGTCCCGATTCCCGGCGTGGTTCTCGGTGACTACTCGGGGCCGCTGCGCCGGATTGTGCTCGCCGCCAAGCACGCTGCTCGCACGGATGTCAGCGCTTTCCTTGACGAGGCCGGGGCCACCCTGGGCGCGTCGCTGGGGGAGGCGGTGGGCGGGATGGGGACGCCCGCTGGGGCGACGGTTGCCTTGCATGGGAGGGCGCGCTCGGGAGA
The DNA here is from genome assembly GCF_041433955.1 of Pauljensenia sp. 20925_1_25. NCBI lineage: Bacteria > Bacillati > Actinomycetota > Actinomycetes > Actinomycetales > Actinomycetaceae > Pauljensenia > Pauljensenia sp. 20925_1_25. The sequence goes on from NZ_JAPWCL010000001.1 coordinate 136,650, forward strand.
CGGTGCGGTGCGCGTATGGGTCGTGCCAGCGCCCTCGTCGTGGGGTAGGCGCTTGCGGGGGCGACAGGTGGCGTTGCCGCTTGCGCGCGGGGTCGCGCGCGGGTTGGCGTCGGTGGCTCCGGCCGGTCTGCGGGTGTGTGTCGTGGACGCGCTGACCCTGCGCGTGGGTGCTGGCTCGCAGTCGGGCAAGGCGGGGGCAGCGCGCGTTGTGGGACGTATGGGGGCGATGCGGGCACGCGTGGCTGTGCCGACGGGCACGATTGTTATTGCGGTCGATGACGTGGTCACGACGGGTGCGACGATCCGCGAGATGGAGCGAGCGTTGGGACGCCTGGACGGGGTCGCGGCGCTGTGCCGACCGCGGCTTATCTCATGATGCAGGTCACCGACGTGCTATGATGTGGCTACAGACTTTCGATAGCGTGAGAGGCACAGACGCCTGTCACGTCAGTGCGGGAGGTGATAGCTCAGATCACGGTTCGGGCAACGAGCACCGAACAATCCCTACCCGCGGGCAACGATGCCCGCCGCACACCATGGAGGAAACACATGGACATCACCGTCGTCGCACGTAATGCTGAGATTCACCCGAATTTCCGCGCATACGTGGAGGAGAAGGTTTCGAAGATCACCCAGTTCTACCCGCGCGCGCAGCGCGTGGACGTCGAGCTGACTCACGAACGTAACCCCCGCCAGGCCGACACCGCTGAGCGTATCGAGCTGACCGTCTACGGCAAGGGACCGATCATCCGCGCGGAGGCGCAGTCTGCTGACCGTTACGCGGCCGTCGACATTGCTGCCGGCAAGCTCTACGAGCGCTTGCGCCGCCTGCGTGATCGCGTGAAGGATCACCGCCGCAGGTACCCGCGTGACCTGGCTGAAGCCGAAATCCTCGACGTCGCACCGGTTGTCGAAGAGGAAGTCGCTCCCGAACCGGAGGCCCCCAAGCCTCTGCGTAGCGCGGAGGACCTCAAGGTTGGAGAGGCCCGCGAGGAGCAGTGGGGCGATACCCCCATCATCGTGCGCCAGAAAGTGCACGAGGCTCCGCCGATGAGCGTGGATGAGGCCCTCGATCAGATGATGATGGTCGGCCACCCCTTCTTCCTCTTCGTCGACAAGGAAACGAGCCAGCCGTGCGTCGTCTACCACCGTCACGGGTGGACGTACGGCGTGCTTCGCTTGAACACGACGATCTGACGGTTCATTGATGTGGGCGCGCCCCGGGCCGAACGGCCTGGGGCGCTTCCTCGTGTTCGCGCGTCAGCGTTAAATGCGTCCATGTTTGCGCGGGCGTTTCCACTTTGGGCGGTTAGTTCGTAAACTAAAGGGTGGATTTGACTGCTTGCTCTACAAGGGAGCGGGCGAGGAACGTCAGGAGCTATTCGTGTCGATTATTGACAAAATCCTTCGCGCGGGCGAAGGCCGCATGCTGCGCAAGCTAGACCGGCTTGCGTCGCAGGTTGATGCCATGCAGGAGGACTTTGAGGCTCTGACGGACGAGGAGCTGCAGGCCAAGACTCAGGAGTTCAAGGATCGTCTGGAAGAGGGCGAGACTCTGGACGACATCCTGGTGGAGGCCTTCGCAACGGTCCGTGAGGCCTCGTGGCGAATCTTGCGCATGCGTCCCTTCCACGTTCAGGTCATGGGCGGCATCGCCCTGCACCAGGGCAAGATCGCGGAAATGAAAACTGGTGAAGGTAAGACGCTGGTCGCGACCATGCCGTCCTACCTGCGTGCGCTGACCGGCAAGGGCGTGCACGTCGTGACGGTCAACGATTACCTGGCGAAGTACCAGTCGGACATCATGAGCCGCGTCTACAACTTCCTGGGCCTGACCAGCGGCTGCATCCTGGTGGGTCAGACGCCGGCTGAGCGCCGCGAGATGTACGACTGCGACATTACCTATGGTACGAATAACGAGTTCGGCTTCGACTACCTGCGTGACAACATGGCGCAGGTGCCCGAGGATATGGTCCAGCGCGGCCATGCCTTCGTCATCGTCGATGAGGTCGACTCGATTCTCATTGACGAGGCCCGTACCCCCCTCATCATCTCGGGTCCCGCAGACGGCGACCTGAATCGCTGGTACATCGAGTTTGCGCGTATCGCGCGTCTGCTCACGCGCGATGAGGACTACGAGGTCGACGAGAAGAAGAAGACTGTCGGCATCCTGGAGCCGGGCATCGATAAGGTCGAGGACCAGCTGGGCGTGGAGAACCTGTACGAGGCTGCGAACACCCCGCTGATCGGCTTCCTCAACAACGCGATCCGCGCGAAGGAGCTGTTCTTCAGGGATCGCGACTACATCGTGGACGCCGGTGAGGTCCTCATCGTCGACGAGCACACGGGTCGTGTCCTGCCGGGCCGTCGCTACAACGACGGCATGCACCAGGCGATTGAGGCCAAGGAAGGCGTGGAGATTAAGGCCGAGAACCAGACGCTGGCCACGATCACGCTGCAGAACTACTTCCGCCTCTACCCCGAGGGTTCGCGCTCGGGCATGACCGGTACGGCCGAGACCGAGGCCGCCGAGTTTGCCTCGACCTACAAGATCGACGTCGTCCCGATCCCCACGAACAAGCCGATGATCCGCAAGGACCAGCCCGACCTCGTCTACCCGACGGAGAAGGGCAAGCTCAACGCGATCATCGAGGACGTTGTCAAGCGTCACGAGGCCGGCCAGCCTGTCCTCATCGGTACCGCCTCGGTCGAAAAGTCCGAGCTGCTCTCTCAGATGCTCAAGAAGAAGCACATCCCGCACGAGGTACTCAACGCCAAGCAGCACGCCCGCGAGGCCGAGGTCGTCGCGATGGCGGGTCGCAAGGGCGCGGTCACGGTGGCCACGAACATGGCCGGCCGTGGTACCGACATCATGCTGGGCGGTAACTCGGAGGTCATCGCGCAGAAGAACTTGGCTGCCGAGGGCCTGGACCCGAAAGCAGACCCGGAGGAGTACCGCGAGGCGTGGCCCGTGGCCCTTAAGGACGCGGAGGAGGCCGTCAAGGCTGAGCGCGAGGAGGTGCGTGAGCTGGGCGGCCTGTACGTGCTCGGTTCGGAGCGCCACGAGTCGCGTCGTATCGACAACCAGCTGCGCGGCCGCTCTGGCCGTCAGGGCGACCCGGGCGAGTCCCGCTTCTACCTGTCGATGGAAGACGACTTGATGCGCCTGTTCAACTCGGGCATGGCCCAGCGCATCATGGCGTCGGGTGCCTACCCGGAGGATCTGCCCCTGGAGAACCGCATCGTGTCGCGTTCTATCCAATCGGCTCAGCACCAGGTGGAGGCACGCAATTTCGAAATCCGTAAGAACGTCCTGAAGTACGACGACGTCATGACGGGTCAGCGCGAGACCATCTACGGTGAGCGCCGCAGGGTCCTGGAGGGCGAGAACATGGAGCCGCAGCTGCGCTCCTTCATGGAGTCCCTCGTCACGGGCCTGGTGGACGAGGCCGTGGCCGACAAGCCGGTCGGCGAATGGGATCTTCGTGCCCTGTGGGAGAACCTGCGCGGCTACTACCCGCCGTCGGTCACCATCGAGGAGGTCGAGGAGGAGCACGGTGGCAAGCACTCCCTGATCCGCGACGACCTTGTCAACGAGCTGGTTGGCGACATCCACGCCGTCTACGCGGACACCGAGGATCGTATGAACGCCAACCCGCTGGCGCAGGCGCAGTTGGGCGAGGAACCCATGCGTACGCTCGAGCGCCGCGTCGTTATCTCCGTGGTGGACCGCCTGTGGCGCGAGCACCTCTACGAGATGGATTACCTGAAGGAGGGCATCGGCCTGCGTGCGATGGGTCAGCGTGACCCGCTCGTCGAGTACAAGGACGAGGGCGCTCAGATGTTCCAGGCGATGGTTGAGCGTATCCGCGAGGAGTCCGTCCAGCAGGTGTTCGCCTACGCCAAGCAGTTCGAGCGCGCCCTGGCTGCCGCTGAGGAAGAGGCAGGCGGCTCGATCACTCGCGCGTCCGTGGCCTCGGCGCAGAGCGCCCGGTCCGCTTCTGTGGAGGATGCCGAGCCCAGCGTCGAGGAAGTGGCCGCCGCCGAATCCGCCGCTTCTGAGGCGGCGCGCGAGGCTGTGGCGCATGCCCGCTCCGTCATGGGCAACGTGGGTCGCGAGAAGGCTCCGAGCCGCGTGAGCTACAGCTCTGCCGAGGGTGAGTCGGCCTCGTCGTCGGCGAGTGGCAATCGCGCGGAGCGCCGTGCGGTCGCCAAGAGGCGCCGCCGCCGCTGAGCATTGATGACGGGTGAGGGGGTTCCTGCGGGAGTCCCCTCACCCGTTTATCGTCTGCGCGGCGTTGCTCAGGCGAGTTCGAGGGCGGTGGCCATCCAGCGCCCACGGTATTCCTCGAGGCGCAGGGCCAGGGCGTAGATGCGCGCGGCGGTGGCGACGATGACGGCGGCCTCGGTGTGCTGGGCGTCGATGGAGCATACGCGCACGTGGATCGCGCTCGCGCCCCGGGCGCAGGGGGAGAGGTGGATATCGGCGAGGGCCGTGTAGAGGTCGGGCAGGAGCCACCGACGCAGCTGGGGTGCCTGGCGGGCACCCGTGACGACCTCAACGATGGCGCGTGCGAGCGTGGCTGCCCAGGCACTGGGATCGGGAAGCTCCGCCTGGGTGGGGGCGGCGTCGGGCAGGCTGGCGACGCGGGGCCGGTATGTCTGCGGCAGTGAGCGTTGTGAGTTCCATCGAAAAGGCGAGGAGGAGGTGGGCCGAGAGGGGGTGGGTCCCGAGCGGGCGCGGGAGGCGGGCTGGGGGAGTGAACGAGGCCTGGGTGCAATGTGTGTGCTCATGGCTGGTCCTGGGGAATGGTGAGGATTTGTCCGGGGTAGATGAGTGAGGGGTTGGGGATGGCGTGCGCGTTGGCTGCGTGGATGGCCCGCCACATGTGGGTGATGTGTGCGTCGTCGGAGCCTGGTTGCAAGGAGGCGGCGATGGACCAGAGCGAGTCGCCGGGGGCGACCATCACCGTCTCGGGCATGTCGGTGGTGGCCCGGGATGCGAGTGCTGGGTCGGGTACCTCGGGAGGCGATGGAGCGTCGCCTGGGTCGCGCGTCCCCGTGAGTCCTGGGGCCGAGGCGGGGGTTGCCTCCGTGCTTCCTGGCGACGTCGTGAGCGTCGAGGTGGGAGTATCCGCCCAGGTGAGTGAGGCTCCTGGTGTGTCCGTGTCCTGAGCGGTGCTGCTTTCCGCGTCGGCGCTCGTGGTTGGGGAGGCCTCGGGGGATGTGTGGGCAGCGGTTTCGGGGGAGTCTGCCCATGTCAGGGATACACCCTTTGGCCCCGTGTCCTGCGGTGCGGCCAGTGCGCCTCCCAGCGGAACGGATGTGACGAGGGCGGATCCAATGAGGGCGCCGGCTCCCGCCCGCGCGAGCAGGGATCGAGAGAGACGGGTGCCGAAACGAGAGACGAGTAGGTGCGCGGCCCGGCGCAGGGGATCGGGGACATGGCGCAGCGTCGCCAGGTGCGCGCAGGCGGAGGAGAGGAAATTCCATGCGAGGAGAGCCAGGGCGATGAGACCGAGAGCCCAGACGACAAGTGTCTCAGGTGCGTTCGGCGTGATGGGCGGTGCGCCATAGGCGAGGTAGAGCACGTCGAGGATTGCCAGGGGTGTTCCCAAGAGCCACAGGACGGCATCGGTCAGGTACGCCTGTCCCGTCGGGGAGTCTGAATCATAAGTCATGAGGAACTCTTCATCGAGTGGACGGATTCGATAGTGATTACTGTGCACTTCGTACAAATAGATGTCAATCGATATCAATCAATATCGTCAGAATGTGATGTGTAACGCACGAGAATGTGGCATGGTTGGGGCATGGATATGCACGCGTTCATGTATGAACTCGAGGCGCGCTTCGATGAGGTGCGCAGTCGCGAGCTGGAAGAGCTGATCGATGAGTTAACCGATGCCGAACGTGCCTCTGTCACGCTGTCTGCGCGGCTGGCGGGGGCTGATGGCCTCGTCAACCTCTGCCTGCGCGGAGGGAGCGTGGTCGTGGGCGAGGTGCTCGACTCGACGCGCTCGTGGGTGCTGCTCCGTGGCGTGACCGGTGATGCCCTGGTCATGCTTTCAGCTATCGTCGGTGCGTGGCCGCTGGGGCGCAGCGCCGCGCGCGAATCGTCAATCCGTGGCGGCGTTGGTGTCGGGCATGTCCTGCGTGAGCTGAGTGCCCGCGGCGTCGATGTTGCCATTGACTCGGACTGTGGAGACCATCGGGGGATCATCGACGCGGTCTATGCGGACCACGTCGACGTCGCCCTCAGTGGTGCGACCATCGGCTATGACGGTCGTGATGATGCGTGCGGGCAGACCGTGTCGCTGGCGTTGGCGGGGCTTCGTCGACTCCGCGTGCTTGGTCAGCGTTGGTCACCCGACTACTGAGCGCGTTCCGCCTTCTGGCGTTCGCGTGTCGCAGTGTACTGGTCCTGGATAAACTGCTCCAAGACGGATTCTTCGATCCGCCAGACGTGCTTGCCTCCCACCTGAATGGCGGGCAGTTCGCCGGAGGAAACGAGGGCGCGGGTTGCTGACATAGTGAGATTCAGGGTCTCGGCGACGTCAGCGAGAGTGAGAAATCGTGTTGCCATGGCAACATGGTATCAGTTGAGTTCGTTTCGTTTAAATCGTTTGAGTCAGCAATTTTTTCGTCTCTCGATTGGTCGATAGGACTGGTTGATCTCAATAGATATTGAACAACCTACCGCTTTTTGTCAGAACGATGCATTATGGAGGGGTGAAACGCGTCTCAGCTTCAGCGTCGATTCCTGCGCGCGCCCCCGGAAAGATGGACCGTCGATTCATAATCGGCGTGGTCCTCATCATCGCGTCTGTGATCGCCTTCAGTGTCCTTGGCGGATTCCTCCGGGGAGGAACCCGCGTCTACACGGTGACGACCAGCATCGCCCCCGGCGAAGCACTCACGGCTGACAACGTTCGTGAAGTCTCCGTCCATGTCGACACCGCCGTCTACGCGCCGACGGCGGATACGCCCCTGGGCAGCCGTGCCACGCGCATGCTCACCCCGGGTCAGCTTGTCATGCGCGCCGACCTTGTGCCGGACGGTACGGCTGGCCCCCAGGACCCGGACGGCATGGTCCGCGTCGCCCTCACCGTGAACGCAGGACTTCCCGACGGAGTGGCCGATGGGACTGCCATCCGACTGTGGAGCGTCTCGTCCCGCTCGCCCGCGGGTGGTGAGGCGAAGGCCCGCGAAATCGAGGGGACGTTCACCTTCGTACGCTCGGTCGACTCCTCGACCTCCGGGACTCATCGGGGCACGCGCATCGAAATCATGGCCAACGCCCAATCCCTGCCCGAACTCCTGGCCGCGCAGACCTCGAATGAACAGCTGGCCGCCGTCCCGGTGGGGGCCTCGTGAGCGCCGTCCACGGAGTCGTCATCCTGGCCGATCAGCGCTGGGAAGCACCCATAATCCAGGCGATCCAGTCACGCTCTGACTGCCTGGCTATCGTCCGGCGCTGCGCCGACCTGGCCGAGGTGATCGCCGCCGCGCGCGCCGGCATCGCGGATCTCGCGGTCATCGACGGTGCCGACCCCGACCTGACGTCCGATGCCCTCGCCTCCCTGCGCTCAGTCGGAATGTCGGTCGTCGCCCTCGCACCGCACGAGGAACGCTCGCGGCTCCGGACCCTCGGTGTTGCCTCGGTAGCAGCCCCCGGCAGCCCCGACCAGGTCGTCAACTCCCTCATCGCAGCGACCCGCGCGCGTCGGCCGAACCCCACCATGGCCTCGGCCCCACCGCCCCCGCCCGAACCCACGCGACCCGGCTCCGTCCTGGCGGTGTGGGGGACCTCCGGGGCACCGGGGCGCACGACCCTGGCGGCGGGTATTGCGACCGCCTTCGCCACGCACGCGCCCACCCTCCTCATTGACGCTGACACCACGAATCCGACGATTGCCCACCTGCTTGGCCTGCCGGTCCACGCCTCGGGGCTCTCCGTCCTGGCGCGCACCGCCTCACGTGGGCCACTGACCCCCGAGGACGTCGTGGGCGCGTCTGTGCGCCGCTCCGACAATCTTCGGATCGTGACCGGCCTGGTCACCCCGCATCGCTGGCGCGAGGTCAGCCGGACGAGCATCGAAGCGATCCTCGGTGCGGCCCGGCTATGCTCCCGCTACACGGTCGTGGACGTCGCGGCGACCTCCCTGGAAAAAGCAACGCGCGGTGCGAATCGCGACGACGTCGCCCTCAGCGTCCTGGAACGCGTGGACCGCCTGGTGATCGCTGCGCGCGCCGACATCGTCGGCATCAACCGCCTGTCCTTCCTGGCGCGCTGGTGGGACGAACAGGGACGCGACATCCCCGTCGACGTCATCGTGAACCGCGTCAACGCGGATGCGATTGGACCGCGCCCTGTGGCCGCGCTGCAGGCCGCCATCGGAGCGTTCATGCCGGGGCGCATCTTCCACACCGTCAACGAGGACCCCGGAGTGGCGCGAGCCTCCCTGCGCGCCAAAGCGCTGGGAGAAAACGGAACTCGTTGCGTCGCCGCCGACGCGTTGGAAGCGATTGTGGCCCAGTGGGTGCCTACACTGTGACCATGCGCGTCTACGTTCCCGCCGTCCTGTCCGAGCTGTCCGTCCTCCTGCCGCCCGTACGCGTCGGCGTGGTTGCCGTGCCCGACGCCGCGATGAGCGGCGAGGACGTTGAGGTCCTCGAGGACGACGCCATCACCGAGGCCGCTCTGTCCTCCCTGGAGCTGGCCCGAGAGACCGACGGGGCGCTGCCTGCCCGCGTCGTCCTGGCGGTGGACACGCCTACGTCGACGACGCTGACCCCCGGCGACGAGGTCGAACCCCACATTTTCACCGCGCCCTCCTTCGAGTACACGTGGTCGGACGTAGCCGCGATCCTCGTGGACTTGCCCGACGCAGCCTCGGCGGTCAGCGCCGTCCTGGAGGCCGACACACAGGAGGGTGCCGACGAGGCCGTGGCCGCCCTGTGGGAGTTCTCCCTGGCGTGGTTCGACCGCTCCGAGCGCCCGGACGTCCTGGCGCTGCACAAGGGCTGACGACCGCCGCACGGGGTGCTCCCGCGCGGCGCGCTACGTCGGCGTCGACCGCGCGAAGCCGTCGCCTCGCGGATCGATGCCCGCAGACGTCCGATCCCTACGCGCGCACCCGCAGCGTCGAGCCGCCCTCCTCGAGGGGGCGCACCTGGATTTGGTCCGCGATCTGCGTGGCCATCTCTTCAACGTGCGAGATGACGCCGACCGTGCGGCCCGCGCTGCGCAGCGCCTGCAGCTGCTCCATGACGAGCGCGAGGGTGTGTGAGTCCAGCGACCCGAAGCCCTCGTCGATAAACATTGTGCGCAGCTCAACCCCTCCGGCCTCGGCTGTCACGACATCCGCCAGGCCGAGCGCGAGCGCCAGGGACGTGTAGAAGGTTTCCCCGCCCGACAGCGTGCGAGGGCTGCGCGTGGCCTCCGTGTCGTGGTCGACGATAGCCAGGCCGAGACCCGACTTGCGTGAGGAAGTACCGTCGTCGGGCACGGCCACGAGCTGGTAGCGTCCCGACGAGATTCGCTCCAGGCGAGGATTCGCGGATGCGAGCACGTCCTCGAGCCGAGAAATGAGCACCCATGCTGACAGCGGCGTGGCCGCGAGGTTGTCCGGGCCGGATGCTGCCGCGATGTCCGCGAGGCGACGGATGGGACCCGCCTGCTCTCGGGCCTGCGCGAGCGCGTCCAACGCCTGCTCCAGGGAGACGCGAGAGGCCTCGATCTGCGCGCAGTGCTGCTCGAGCTTGCCCGAGGCCCGGGCGGCGGAAGCGGCGTCCTCGTCGGCCTTGCGGGAGGCAGCGGTGAGAGCCTCGAGGTCCGGCGCTGGGGCCGATGCCGCGCGGGTCAAGCGCTCCGACGCAAGGGCCTCGCGTACCGCGAAGATCTCGCGTTCGTGGGCGCTGACGCGCGCTTCAAGCGCCGCGACGTCGCGTTCTTCCAGCAGGAAGGAACGCCAGGAGTCGGCCTCTAGCCCCTGGGCTTCTAGGGCCTGGGTGAGGGCCGCGCGCGCCTCGCGATCAGACTCGCTGGCCTGCTCCCAGTCGGCGCACGCACGCACGACCTGGGACGCGCGCGACGCGTCCTGCTTCAGCTGCGCGGCGCGCGCGTCCAGAGACTCGAAAGTGGAACGTTCCGCTTCCACGCGCTCGACCGCCTGCGCCAGCGCGGCCCTGCGTTCCTTGAGCGTCGAGGCCAGCGACGCGGCCTTTTCGCGGGCGGCCGCGAGGGCATCCGTCAGACCGTCGAGGCGGGTGCGCTCCTGCGCGAGGGCCGCCTCGATCTCAGTGATCTGCGGGCCGAGAGCCTCGAGCTTCGCAACGAGTTCGACGGCCCGATCCCGCTCAGTCTCGAGCGTCGGCGTGGGGGCACCAGCCACCTCGTTGAGCTGGGCGATACGCCGCACGAGGTCCTGGTGGCGCGCCCGCGCGTCTCGCAGTGCGCTCTCCGCGCGGTCACGCACCTGGTCGAGTTCGGCGACCTGCTCGCGCGTAATCTCCCCGTCCGAAGCCGGTGCGGGAGCGGGGTGAACGGTGGATCCACACACGGGACACGGCGTGTCCTCCTCGAGCTCGCGCGCGAGGGCCGATGCGCTCTGCGCAATCCACAGGTCATGGCCGTCCGCTGCTGCGGCGTTCGCGAGCTTCGCAGCGACGGTGGCCTCGCGAAGCTTGTCCGATGCGCCGAGAAGGGCCGAGCGCAGCAGATCTGCCTCAATGGAGGCATCCACGCGCTCGTTGATGGCGCGCAGCGCGGACGCGGCCTCAGGCAGCGTGTCGGCGTCTGCCCGCATGAGGCGCAGGGCCTCGGTTGCTTGCTCGATGCGCAGGGGCAGTGCCTCGCGCTCGGCTTCGATCGAGGAGACGCGCGCCGATGCCAGCTCATGCTGGGAGCGTAGCGACTCGATCTGCGCGCGCGCCTCGGGCAGCGAACGCTCGACGGCCAGGGCCTCCTCGAGAGAGCCGCGCGTGCGCGTCGCCTCGTCGCGCAGACTCTGCGCCCGCTCACCGAGATCAGCCACGGCCTCGGGCGTGAGAGACTCTGGGATGACGGAGGCTGCCTCGCCGAGACCGGAGGAGAGCGCCAAGACCTGGTCGCAGGCCCTCTCCAGGCGCGTGAGCGCCTTCTCCTGGGCGGAGGCATAGGGAGCGACGGCCAGCGCTCGGCGGGCGTCGGCCGCGCGCTGAGCATCGGCGAGCACACTCTGCTCAGCCGCCACGAGAGCCTCCAGACGCTCACTCAGGCGAGCGTGCTCGGCCTGCCCCTGCGCCAGAGCACGCCCCTCGGACAGGGCGTGGGAGGCCTCGCGAGCGGCCGCACTGGACACCTGAGCGACGTGCAGGGTCTGCTCGTGTGCCTCGCGCGCGCGAGCGCAGGCCTGCTCGGCCCAACGCCGCACCGCGCTCGAATCCTCCGCGCCCGCGTCCAGCTGGTCGGCATCCTGGTCACCGGTCGCCCGCTCGTCGGGAGCCGACCCGTCCGTGTGCGCGTCCTCGCTCAGGGCACTGTCGAGGGACCGCATGCGCTCACATGCTCCGATGGCGGCCACGCGCCGCTCCTCGATGCTGCGCTTCGACGAGGCTGCCGCATCGACGAGAGCCTTCGTGAAGTCGGAGTAGATCTGCGTGTCGAAAATGTCGCGCAGGATCTGCTCGCGATCATTCGAGGTGGCGGTGAGGAACTGGGAGAACTTGCCCTGCGGCAGCACGATCGTCTGGAGGAACTGGTCCTTATCCAGGCCCACGATTGCCGGAATCTCGGAGCCCACGTCGCGCGGACCCGACGCGATTGCTTCGACCGTGCGCCATCCGTCCGGCGCGTCCGGATCCTCCACGACCCGCGTGAGCGTCGACTTCGAATTGCGCTGCGACTTCTTGCCCGCCGGTGTGTACGCCGGGGTGCGCGTCACCCGGTAGATGCCCGTCGCCACCTCAAAGACCAGGTCCGCCTCCGACGGATCTGAATCCGAGATGTGGTTGGAGCGCAGGCGGTCCTTCGACGCGTCCTTCGTGCGCGCCACGTCCCCGTACAGGGCGAAGGTGATGGCGTCGATGAGCGTGGACTTACCCGCGCCCGTGGGACCCTCAAGCAGGAAGAGCCCCGATTCGTCGAAGGCGGAGAAGTCGACCGTGTGTGCTCCCGCGAAGGGGCCGATTCCCGTCATGCGTAGCCAGCGGATTTTCACTGCATGTCCTTTCCTCGAAGCTGCGCCCACACGTCCAGGGCGAGCGCGCGCTCCTGTGGGCTGAGCGCCCGACCGCCCACAGCCTCGTAAAACTCCTCCGTGACCTCGCGCGGATCTCGCGAGGCGCGCACGGTCATCGCGGGCGTGAGCGAGGGGGCCTGGGAGGGGCGGTGCACGACGACGAGGGCGTGCGGGTAGATGTCGCGGATGCGCGCCACCATGCGCTCGGGGCGGGCACTGTCCGTGACCGTGATCGACACGTACGAGGCCGTGGCGGCCTGATCGGGATCGGTGAGTAGTTCCTCCATGGTCCCCTCAAGTACTGCAATGGCGCGCAGCGTCGGGATGGGCACCACCTCGATATCGGTGATCGAGGTGGCGTCCGTGGTCACGAGGGTGACGGACTTGGTGGCCCCGGCCTCGGAGAAGGAATACGCGATGGGCGAGCCCGCGTAGCGGATCGGGACCGCGGACCCCGAGATGTTCTGCGGGCGGTGCAGGTGCCCGGCCGCCACGTAGTCGAGTCCGTGGGGCAGGGGTGTCTCGCCCCCGAGCGTGTCGAACAGATCAGCCGACACGGAGGGCACACCGCCCACCTGGATGTCGCGCTCGGAGTCCGAGGGCTGGGCGCCCGTCATGAAGGCGTGCGGCATCGCGATGGCCGGGCGCTCGTCGCCCGCGTGTCGCCGAGCCGCGAGGTCCGCGCGCACCCGGCGCAGGGCCGCCGCCAGGACCGCCTGGTGGGAGCGGGGAAGGGGAGCGGGCAGGCCGGATTCTCCCTCAGGCTCCAGGTCCGACAGTGACTGACGCACGAGGTCGGGTTCCAGGTAGGGCATCGGGTACACGAGCGCGCCCCCGGCCTCGACCGGCCTGCCGATCGCCTCCGGATCCGTCACCACGTGCAACGAGGGGGTGAGCATGTCGGCGAAAAGCCCCAGGCGCGCGGCCCCGTCGTGGTTACCCGACGTCAGGATGACCGTCGTGAGCGTGGTCAGCTCGCGCAGGGCGCGGCGCATCCGCGCGAGCGCATCCACGGGTGGAACTGCGCGGTCGAACACGTCGCCCGAGATGAGGACGGCATCCACGCCGCGATCACGTACGAGGGCGACCAGCCAGTCGATAAACGCGTCCGCGCTCTCGCCCAGAGACACGCCGTGCAAGGTGCGTCCCAGGTGCCAGTCGGAGGTGTGCAGAATCAACATGTCACCAGTGTGGCAGAGGGCGCCCACATCTGCGTCCGTCACACACGCTTGGAGAGTGGACATGAGCTGCGCCTTTGCTCCCAGCCGATAGCATGGTGGACATGACAAAGCCCTTCCTCATGCTGACCTCGCGCGACGACGGCCCCGTGCTGGCCTCGGAAAGCGCCGACCTGCCGCGTTTCTCGGGACTGACCTCCGACCAGGTCCACCAGGTGCGCATCGAGAGAGAGCTGCCCGACCTCGACCTGTCTAATTACTCGGGTGCGTTCGTGTGCGGGTCCCCGTGGGACGCGAACGCGGACGACCACGTGAAGGAAGAGCGCCAGGTGCGCGCCGAGGCCTGGCTGCGTTCCTTCTACGACCGGGCGCTGGGCGAATCCTTTCCGATCTTGGGCCTGTGCTACGGGCTGGGTACCCTCACCCTGCACCTGGGCGGCGTCATCGACACCCACCACGGCGAGGAAATCAGCGGTATCGCGCTGACGAAGACCGACGCGGGCCGTGAGGACCCGCTCCTTGAGGGTACGCCCGACCGCTTCTACTCCTACGTCGGCCACCACGAGGCCGTGCGCGAGCTGGCCCCCGGCATGCAGGTCCTCCTGGCCGGGGATGATACCCCGATCCAGATGGTGCGCGTCGGCGAGGCCGCGTGGGCGACTCAGTTCCACCCCGAGATGGACTTGGACGGCGTGAACATCCGCATCGACCAGTACGCGGGGCGCTACTACCCGGCTGAGAAGGCCGAGGCCATCCGCGCCCAGGTCGCGACCGTGGACACGGACCCCTCGCGCATCATTCTGCGTAACTTCGTGAGCCGCTTCCAGCGCTGATGCGACCGCTCTCCCTCGGCGCTAGCTCGCCGGGGGGAGGAGACGTGTCTCGGTGCTGTCGGTCCTTCACGACCATGATTGCGACGGAGATGCAGATCGTCGCCAGCAGCGCGAGCGTGGCGATGATCCATGGGATCGTGATGGACGAGGCCGTGGTATCCGTGGCGGTCACCGACCCGATGAGGGTGGCGAGGATGGATACCGACGCACACGCGAGTCCGATGTGCTCATAGGTGCGCGGCGAAGGCCGCATGCTGGTTGGTGCCAGCGTTCGCGTCGATCCGGGCATCTGGTTGGCCAACAGGGCGGCTGAAATAGCGATGATGTAGTCGGTCGTCCCCGCGTCATCCCAGATGAAGGCACTTCCAATCGAGACGATTGCCAGGAGGATCAGGACGACGAGGAAGATGTAGCGCAGCATCATCTCGCCGTGGCTCGGTGCTGACGGAGCCGGAGTAGTCGCGCGATGGTGGGAGTTTGACACGACGATCACTTCCTCGTGAAACGGGTGTAGCGCTCGTCGCTACATTCTCATTGTTGGTGTTGTGAGCGACGTGTCAACCAGAATGAGTGGCTAATGTGTCACATGGTGCTTCTGTCGTGCGCGTCCTGCCGCCGCGCTATGTCCGTGAGCAGGCGATAGCGGGCATTATCGCGCGGCCTTGCTGGCGGCCTCCGCCGTTGCCACGGCCTCGAGAAGCCTGTGCACCGACGCCACGCGGGAAGCGCGCCCATGTCGCACCTGATCAGCGTCGCTGTCTCCGGCCTCGTCGATGGCGAAGGGACCGGTGGCGCGCGCGTAAGCGCCCAGCGCGCACGAGGGTTCCTCCTCGTCGTGCGAGCACAGCGGCAGGCACCAGGACGCTGCGTCGGCGACGTCCGGGAAGACCCCGAGAACGTCGGCGACGCTCACGTGCCCCAGGCCGAAGGATCGCACGCCGGGCGTATCCACGATCCAGCCGCCCGCCTCCAGCTCGAAGGCCTCCGAGGACGTAGAGGTGTGGCGCCCGCGTCCCGTCACCTCGTTCACGTGGCCTGTCGCACGGCCCGCGCCCGGCACCAGCAGGTTGATGAGCGTGGACTTACCGACCCCCGAATGCCCCACCAGCACCGACCAGTGGCCGGCCAGCAGGGTCCGCAGCTCGGCGACGCCCGGGTCGGCCTCCCCGGCCTCGGCGCTTGTGAGCACGACGCGCACGTCGAAGTCCTGGTAGGCGGCGATCAGCTCGTCCGCGCTGGCCAGGTCTGCCTTCGTCAGCACGAGGATGGGGGCCAGGCCCGCCTCGTAGGCGGCGACCAGGCAGCGGTCGATCATACCCGTGCGCGGCGGCGGATCCGCCAGCGCCACGACGATGCACATGGTGTCCGCGTTCGCGACGATTGCCTTCTCGCCGCGCTGATCCGGCGCGTCCTCGAGGGAGCGGCGCAGCACCGAGGAGCGTTCCTCGACGGCGACGATGCGCGCGAGCGTGTCGGGGCGCCCCGACAGGTCGCCGGTCAGGCGCACGCGGTCGCCCATGATGACGGATCCGCGTCCCAGCTCGCGGGCGCGCACGGCCACCACGCGGGTGCCGTCCGTCTCCAGGCTCACCTGGTAGCGGCCGCGGTCAATGCCGATGACGCGGCCCAGCGGCTTGGAGGACCAATCGGGGCGGTCCTTCGTGCGCGGGCGCGAGCCCCTGCCGGCGCGCACGCGCACGCGCGGGTCGTCGGTTCCGGTGTCGCGCCGCGCCATCACTGCTCCTCCTCCTTCGACGAGGCCGTGGCGGCCTGGGCGGACCCCTGACCGTCGGCGCTCACGAGCGAGGCCCACATGGCCTCGAAAGTCGGCAGAGTCTTAGATGTGCAGGCGATGTCGTCGACCGTGATACCGGGTGTGACCAGGCCCAGGATCGCGCCGAAGGTCGCCATACGGTGGTCCGCGTAGGAACGAATCTGCGCGGCGTGGAGCGGGCGCGGCGTGATGATCAGGCTGTCCTCGGTCTCTTCGGCCTGCCCGCCCGCGCGGTTGATCTCGGCGGCCAGGGCAGCCAGGCGGTCGGTCTCGTGTCCGCGCAGGTGGGCGATGCCGCTCAGGTGCGATGGGCTCGAGGCGTAGGCGCAGATCGCGGCCAGGGTGGGGGTCAGCTCGCCGACCTCGGCCATGGTTGCGTTGATGCCCGGATAGTTGCCGGCACCTGGACCCGTCAGGGTCAGGCCCTCCTCGTCCAGCGTGATGGTCGCGCCCATGTGCCCCAGCAGCGCCCGCCAGGCGTCTCCCGCCTGCGTCGTCGCCCCCGGCCACGCCGGGATCCGCACGCGCCCGCCCGTCACCATCGCGGCCGCCAGGAAGGGGCCGGCATTGGACAGATCGGGTTCGACGGTGATGTCGCCGCCGCGCGGGCGCGACGGGAAGATGTGCCACGTCGCGAGGTCCGCGCGGCCCTCATCCACGACCTCCAGGTCAATGCCCGCGCCAGCGAGGGACGCCAGCGTCATCTCCACATGCGGCATCGACGGGACGATGCCCGGAGCCGACACGAAGAGGGGATCGCCCACGAGGGGCGAGACAAGCAACAACGCGGAGAGGAACTGCGAGGAAGACGAGGAGTCTACCCAAGCCTGCGCGCCGAGCGGCGTGTGGATCGGGCCCCGGATCGTGAAAGGCAGGTGCCCGCGCTCCCCGTGATAGGTGACGGTTGCGCCCATACGTACCAGCGCGTCCAGGAGCGGGCCGAGCGGGCGCGCGTAGGCCTGCTCGTCCCCATCGAAGAGCGTCTCCTCGGGAGAGAGAGCTGCCAGCGGAGGCAGGAAACGCATGACCGTCCCGGCCAGTCCGCACTCGATGCGACCGCTTCGGGGCGGCAGCGACATAGGGGTGACGCGCAAAACTCCCGCGCCCTCGTCCTCGACGCGTGCGCCCATCACCTCCAGAGCGGCCGCGAACAGGCGCGTGTCGCGCGCATCCAGAGCACCCCTGATCAGGGAAGGGGAATCGGCGACGGCCGCCAGGTAGAGGGCGCGCGCCGTGATCGACTTCGAACCCGGCACCTCAACCGTGGCGTCCACGGGGAAGGCAGCCAGGGGAGCGGGCCAGGGCGCGCTCACGAAGCGGTGCCGCTCAGGCGCTCCGCGACCGCGGCCTCGGCCGCAGCGATCGCGCGGCGCTGATCTCGGCGCATCGCACGAGCGACGAGGGCCGAAGGCTGGCCGACGCGGTCCGTCGACGCGATGAGGACGCCGCCCACGAGGCCCAGCTTGCCCAACGCGCGGGCGCGCAGGTACTTGGCGTGATCCTTCGGCAGCTTGCGCATAGCACCGGGGGTCGGCATGTGCACGAGCGCCATCGGTGCACCAATTGCGGCCAGGCACAGAGCCGCGCTACGAGGGTGACGACCGGTCGCAAAACGCAGGCCAGCGAGCACCGTGACCGCGCCCGTCACGCGGGTGGCGAGGGCCAGCTGCTCATCCGTCAGCGGCTCCAAGCCGACCGCGCCGGTCGCCTTATTAATGAGGGGACGCACGCTCGCCGCGTGCTCCACGTGTTCATAGGGATGCCTCAAAGCATCGACCCCATCGGCAATGAACGGGGCAGCGAGCAAGGGACGGGCAACAACGCGCAGCAGATTCATACCCCTATTGTTCGATACCTTGGCCTCAGGGGGAAGCCGAACGGCCCGGCCGCCTCCAAACAGCAGGTTGAAAGTGGTGTAACACACATGGCGTGAGGGTTGTGGAATAAAGTTGGACGTGAGGCGTTGCCCTCAGTATGATCGCCCGTCCCTCCCATTCAGTCGCGCCCACCGTGGGCACGACTACCCTGGGAAGCGATGGACACAACAACCCCCCAACCGACGCCGCAGACACACGACCCGGCCACGGCCTCGTCCACCCCGGACAACGAGGCACTCCAGGCGCGCTTCATGGACGAAGCGATGCCCCTCATGGATCAACTCTTCGGCGCGGCCCTGGGCATGACCCGCAACCGAGCCGACGCGGAGGACCTGGTCCAAGAGACCTACCTCAAGGCCTACCAGAAATTCCACCAGTACAAGCCCGGCACCAACATCAAAGCCTGGCTGTACCGGATCCTGACGAACACCTACATCACCAGCTACCGCAAGGCCCAGCGTTCGCCCAAGCGCGCCTCCACCGACACCGTCGAGGACTGGCAGCTGGCCGACGCCGCCTCCCACGCGGAGACCGGCCTCAAGTCCGCCGAAGTCGAAGCCCTCGAGGCGCTGCCCTCCGCGCAGCTGCGCGAGGCCCTCGATTCGCTCTCGGAGGAACACCGGATGGTTGTCCTCATGGCTGACGTTGAAGGAATGAGCTACAAGGAAATCGCCGAAGAACTAGGAGTTCCCATGGGGACCGTCATGAGCCGCCTGAACCGGGCGCGCAAAAATCTGCGCTCCTCGCTGGCTGACGTCGCCGCGGAATACGGGATCGGAGGAACGAAGTGAACGCACACATCACCTGTCAGGACGTTCTCGACGCCCTGTACGAACTCATCGACTGCGAGGAATGCGACCGCCGCAGTGACCTCATCGACGCCGGCTCCGTGCCCGGACCCGATGCGCGTGCCCGCGCCCTCATGATCCAGCACGTCGCCACCTGCCCGCACTGTACGGACGCGCTGGACGCTGAACGCCACGTGCGTGCTCTCATGCGCGGCTGCTACGAGTCCGAGCAGGCCTCACCCGCGCTGCGCGCCCGCATCGTCGCCTCGATTTCAAGCGTGTCCGTCACCTGGCGCTGAGCGCGTCACCGCTGGTCTCGCCCGCCTCGACGAGGCCTGGGCGGGCCGCCGCTTTTCGGTGACCTTCGTCGCCGCAGTGGCGTTGTGCCTTGGTGGTTGAGGCCAATGTGTGCAAGAATGCTTCAGTCTAGACAACAAACCCAAGGAGAATGACATGTCGAAGCGGGGTCGTAAGCGTCGCGATCGTCGTAAGAACGGCGCGAACCACGGCAAGCGTCCTAACGCCTGAGCCGATTTCGTTGCGCGCCCGGACCCAGCGGTCCGGGCGCGTTTTGTCTACCTGCGTGCGCCCCGGTGTGCCCCGTGTGCCCCGTGCATCCCTGTGCTGAGTGCGTTCCAAGCGCTTGCGGAGGCGCACCCGTGCGTGCGGGTGTCCGTCAGTCGGCAGCTAAGGGTGCTGGCAAGGCGAAAAGGCGCACCCGTGCGTGCGGGTAGGCCGGAGGACATCGTCATTGAACAGTCTGCTCGCGGATAGGTTGCGCCTTCGCGGATAGGTTATGCGCATGTGGATAGGTTAATAAGCTATCCGCGTGTTCGTTACCTATCCGCGTGTTCGTTACCTATCCGCGAAGTCCTGGTGTAGAAGCGGCGAAGAGGGCCATCACACCGTTTCGAGGGCAGCTTCCACAGGAAACGGAACTCGGGAGCGGGGATCATAGGCCCCAGGATACGGCTCAGTCTGACGCGCAGTTCCTCCCAATCATTGTAGTCGGGCCAACTGACTCGGATCACCTGCCAGCCTGCATCTCGGAGATTTTGGTCGCGCATAACCCAGTTACGTTTTGCCTGTTCGAATTCATCGCGCGTCTCGCCAAGTTTCGTGACTCCGTCGAACTCAATGATGATGTGGAGATCCTCGATCAGGAGGTCGACATAGTAGTGATACCCGTGAACACCGATGTGGACTTGCGTGTGAACTGTGAAGGGACAGATAGAACGAACGATCCATAAGAGTGCGGCTTCTGCAACATTGGCGCAACCCGGATCGATCGCCGACAGTATTGAACGAGCGCGACGATACCCGCGTACCCGTCCGGCCCGGTCGAGTCGCGCGAGGAGGTCGGTCCGGATTTCCTCGGCGCGTTGTCGGCACTCGTCTTGATGAAACATGGAGAAATGGCTCCAGGAGTTCAGTGCCATGCATCCCAGGACGAATGCTTCCAGAGGGTCCTCATGAAGCGCGCAACGAACGAGAGCATCGTAAGGGTGCTCCGTGACCAATCCGTCCACGGTGGCGCGTGTTGTGGAGAGGGGAGGGAACGGTGAACACGACACCGATGTTTCTGGAACAGTTGTTGAACCGACGCAACAGGACGGCAACGTCGAGGTGCACCGTCGGTGGGGGCGATAGATGGTGATCGTTGGATTCTGGGCCCACCCGTGGATGCCTATGAGACGTAGGCAGCTGGTCCCCACGAAGACGGGTGCTTGTTCGTGCGAGGCGTTGACGGCGTGCAAACGGGCGCGGGCCACGGCATCCCACACCTCCCAGGGACCGGCTGACGCAGCATCGAGGGGGATCACTGCGCCTACCCCGCGCATGATGCGAACTGTCGTTGTATCGGGGCAATGGCACGTCGTTTCTGGGGGCAGGGTGATGAGGATTGGCATCTGTGTCATGGCTGCAGTGTCCTCCCGGAAACGGCGCTCAGAAAAGCGCTCGGCGAGGACCTGTGGATAGTAGCGACACGTCATATCCCCCTGTGGATGGCGCTGAGGGTTGTGGACGCGGATAGGTTGCGCCTTCGCGGATAGGTTATGCGCTCGCGGATAGGTTAATAAGCTATCCACGTGTTCGTTACCTATCCGCGTGTTCGTTACCTATCCGCGTGTTCGTTACCTATCCGCGTGTTCGTTACCTATCCGCGTGCTGGTTTCCTATCCGCGTAGAAAGCCCGCACGTGAGACCCACACTGGTAGCCCGCACGTGAGGCTCACGCTGGACGTGCACACGCCCTGCCACCTGAGTGCTGGGACCCGTTGGAACCTCACTCCGGGCACACGAAGTCGCACTCCGCGCAGCGTATCCTGGTAGCTGTTCGGTGCACATGGTCGCGACGGCCACGGGCGCAGCCCACACAAAGGAGTTGGAATGTCCGTCCAGATGCGTCTTGTCCACACTCGCATGGGAATGACACCGCCGGCGCTGCACAGCGAGGAATTGGCGCGCGAGATGGCGCTGCACGCCCCGCAGCCCAGCCCCATGCCAGCGCGCATGCGCGCCCGCTTCACGGCGACCACCGACGGCGGCGTGACCCGTGTACTCCCCAAGCGAGGCCTGCGCTCGGGTGGGGTCCTCGTCTTCTTGCACGGCGGTGCCTACGTGTATCCGCTGGTCGAGGGGCAGTGGGGTATCGTTGAGGGACTCATCGACCGCACGGGCCTGCCCGTCATTATTCCTGACTACCCGCTCGCCCCCAAACACGCGGCGACCGACGCATTCGACGTCGTCCAGCCCATCATTGACGAGGCCCAGGCTGAGTTCGGCCGAGTCATTCTCTTCGGCGACTCCGCCGGGGGCGGCCTGGCTATTTCTCTGGCGATGCAGCGACGGGACGCGGGAGCGCGTCAGGTGGACGGCCTCGTCCTGTATGCGCCGTGGGTGGACGTCACCATGACGAACCCGGCGATCACGGACGTGCAGCGCCTCGACAAGATCCTGCGCGTTCCCGGGCTGGCGTGGGCGGGACGCGCGTGGGCGGGGGACCTGGACCCCGCAGATCCGCGTGTCAGCCCACTGTACGGCAACCTTTCCGCGTTGCCGCCAATGCTTATCTTCCAGGGCGATGCCGACATTCTGGGGCCCGACACGATTGAGTTTGCGCGCGCTGCTGCCCGCGCTGGCGTGGACGTGCGCCTGCGCGTGGAGCCGGGAGGCTTCCACGTCTACGTCCTGTCCGTCCCCTTCATTCCCGAGGCCGTGGCCGCCCTGGACCGCAGCGCTCGCTTCGTGACAGGGATTCTTAGGAACCGCTGAGGCCGCGTGTTTCACGAACGTTCCACGGCCTCGTCGGTGGAAGGGACGAGGCCGTGGACGAGACGTGGGGACGCTGCGGTGAGGCTCACTTCAAGTGAGCGTCATTAATCACCCAGGAGTAGTAGTAGACGCTCATGGTGACGGAAGTCGTCCCCGGGTTCTTGATGCAGGCGTCGTCGAGGACCCTGTTAATGGTGCTGCGATCCCGGAAGTATTCGTCGCGCACGTTTGTCTGATGCGTCGTGCCGTCAGTTAGGGTCATCGTGAAACGATGGATGACCACGGTGTAGCTGCCGGCGTAGCGGCCTCGTGAACGTGACTCCGTGCGTTCCGTGTGGGTGCACGAGGCGACGGTGACGGTCTGCGGGCCGGTGGCCAGGTCGAGGGTGACGGGTGTTCCGTAGGCCAACGTGTTGAAGGCGCTGGGAATCAGAATGATGACGGGCAACGCCAGGTACGCCAGTCGCGCATGAAAGCCCATGACCTGTCCGGCGCGCTCAGCTCTCGCGAAGCGATCAAACGCCCAGGTGATGGCACCTATGCACGCGAGCATGATGAGGAATGCAACAGCGTAGACGATCGCGAGCCAACTGATCCTGTTCGGCCCGTGAACCGGGTTATCGCCCTCCCTGAAAAACGCAATCGCGACTGCAATAAAAGTGAATACGACGAGTATCTTGTAGCTGAAATCCCTGTCCTCAGCGTCGGTTGCAGGCGGGATGGCGTCAGGCAAGGGCGTGCTCACGAGGGGGGACCGTCGTGGTGGCTGCCGTCGGTTCATGTCTGCGGCGTGTCGCGCGGCAGTCCTCGGAACGACGCGACGTCGAGCATCCTTCCCGTGTCGGCCTCGTCTCTCGTGACGCCTGCGCCTGTCGCGGACCGCGAAGCGGATTGAACAAAAGAGGGCGCATCCGATGAGCGAGACGAGGACAATCGCAGCGCTGGCCGTGAGCGCACGGGGGATACCGGGCCGCGAGATCCACGCGATTCGAATGATCACGGCGCAGGCGACGGCCGCAAGACTCCCCACGCACACGACGGCGGCAGTGCGTGAGAGGAAGGGGTCGCGGTGAGAAGGCATGTCGTCCTATTTGATCCGCGCCTCGACGATAATCCAGGTGTTGCGATAGACCATCATGCTCAACGACGCCGATCCCGAACGGCGGGAGCAGGCCTCGTACAGGACGCCGGGCAGGCCGCCCTCATGCGTGATGTCTTCCGCGTGGTATCGCTCGAGCGTCGTGTGGCGGGTGGTGCCGTCATCGAGCGTGAACGTAAAGACGTTGTCGTACACGGTGGTGTACGAATGGCGGCGGCGCCTCTGCTCTGTTTTGTACTGCTCGTAACTGCACGACGTGACGGTCACGCTCTGCTGGCCGTCCGCGACGTCCATGGCGGCGGGGACCCCGTTGTAGAGCGCGTAGCCGGCGAGCACGACCGCGATGAGCGCAGAGAGATACAGGCCGTTGCGTCGTTTCGCCGCCTCCTCGAGCCTGCCCTGCGCGGTCACCTGCCGGATCCCTCGGCGCACCGCCGCTGAAAAGGGGAAGAATCCGAGTGCGAACAGGAACTCGACGGCGCTCGTGATAACGATCCAGTACAGTCGCTCCTCGCCGAACTCAAAGGAGTTTCCGATCATGATGACGAAGAGCAAGGGAACCAACGCGATGAGAAAAATGACGGTATAGGTGACCCATTTACGCTTAAATCGTGCTGCCTCCTCGGGCGTCTCGGCCGTGGGTGCCTGTTGGCCGCTTACCGCTCCGGCGGGCATCTGGTGGCGGCTCAGCGCCTCGGCGGGCACCTGTTGTCCGTTTTGCACCCCGCCAGGTGCCTGTTGTCCGTTTGGCGCACTGGCGGGCATCTGGTGGCGGCTCAGCGCCTCGGCGGGCGGGAATACGCCGGGAGCCGGGTACGCGGGTGCCTGAGGTGAGCGGTACGCGGATGGCTGAGACGAGGGTGGCTGGGGCACCGGCGACGTGGGCATCTGGGGGCCTCCCGCGCTCTGCTGGTACGGGTTCCCCGGGTATGCGCCTCCCTGGTACGGGTTCCCCGGGTACGGGGGCACCTGGCCGGGGTAGGACGGATCGGAGGGGTTGGGGGAGGGGTATTGGTTGCTCATGCTGTCTCGCTGGTCGTGTGGATTGGTGGTGTCAAGGCCGTGGCCAGATGGACACATCCATCTATGCGGGCGGTGACTCACCGAGCGGCAGATGGACGCTGAGCGTCCACGTGCCTGCCTGGGCGTTGGTGTCCATGGTTCCACCCTGGCTTTCCGCGAGGGCGCGGATCTCGCCCATCGGTCGCTGGGCAAGGGTGTCGGCTTCGGTGCTGATGACTCTGATTGCCAGTGTGCAGTCGGTGTCAGTTGCGGCGCCGGACACTGTGGTGGAGGCGAACTTGTCGAGTTCAGCGATGTGGGAGAGGACCAGGTAGATGATTTCTGCGCCCACGGCGTCGCGGAAGCGACTCAGCGGAGTATATGCGGTGAACAGGTTGACGATGGCGAAGCCGGATTGCTGGGCGTGGGTGATGGCCCCGTCGATGGTCGCGAAATTGCCGGGTGGTGCGGGCGGGGTCGGGCGCTCGCGGCTGCTGGGCTGGGCGCGGGCGGGCGTCGGCGCGGGCCCAGCGAGGTTCGCGGGCAGTGTCGCGGCTGGGTAGCCGACCGCGTGGCGGGGAGGCGTCTTCCAATCCCTGTACAGGGCTCGGATGCCGGCAGCTGCTGCGACGACAATGAAGACAATCAGATAGGAAGCCGCTGCGGTGACGACAGCCGGCGACCATGAGCCGCGTGAGAAGAAAGATCCCAGGACAATATTGAGGGACAAGAAAGCGATGCTGATTGCGCAGATAAGGAGCTTTTCGCGCGTGGTGGCTTTCTTCTTGGTCATGTGCCGCTCATTCCACTCGCGCGTCGACGATGATCCAGCTGCGGCAATAGACATCGACGGTCAGTGACGTTGCGCCGGAACGCGCCTTGCATGCCTCGTCGATGATTGTAGAGATACCACTGAACAAAGCCATCACGATAATGACAATTGGGTTCGCATGTCCTCACACGTCGGTCGGGGTTGCGCCCGTCCACTCGTACCATCCCTGATGCTGGACGATCCACGCCATGAGCGCGTATCCGGCCTGGCCGGGCAGGGTCTGGCCGTCTTTGCCGCGCGCCATGGAGGCGGCCATGTCCTCGAACCACTGGTCGTGGGCGACCAGGGGTGTGTAGCAGTCGACGAAGGGGATCCCGCGGCGCCCGCACACCTCGGAGCAGGAGGAGGCCAGCGCTTTGAGGGCGCCGGAGTCGACGCCGGCCAGGGGCGGGGGACCCACCACAAAGCTGGGGATGCCTAGAGAGGTCGCACGGTCGGTGATATTGGCGAGGTTGAGGCGCGAACGGGCCGTGGAGATGCCGGCGGGAACGTCACCGGGGCCGATCCCGATGACGAGGCCGTGGGGTTCTCCGTCGGCCAGGCGCGGCAGGACCTCGGCCTCCCAACGGGCGGCCATCTGCTTGGTTGTCTCGGAGGGGACCGCCAGCGTCAAAAATGTGGCGGGCACGTCGAAGGTCGAGTGAGCGTTGACGCGGCCAACCCAGCCCAGGCCTCGGGGGTCTCCGACGCCCGCGACGAGCTCGTCGCCGATGAAGCAGATGCGCATGGTGGTCCTTTCCGGGTGTGCCTGCGCGCGCCCGGAATACCGGGCGCGCGCAGGGAGGTCGCTAGCCTTCGAAGGCCTGCGCAATAAGGGTAGCTGCTTGCTCCTTGTGAAGCGAGGCACGTCCGGCTGCCGTCGTCGCGGATTCGGGGCGCGACACCAGGCGTACGGGGCGTCCGAGTGACGGGAACAGGTTGAGTGCCAGGTGCGGCCAGGCACCCTGGTTACGTGGCTCGTCCTGCACCCACGTCACTGTCGCATTCGGGTACTGGGCCAGGGCCTCGGCCAGCTCGGCCTCGGGCAGCGGGTAGAGCTGCTCCAGGCGGATAATCGCGGTCGACGTGTCACCGCGGTGTGCGCGCTCCTTGGCGAGGTCGTAGTACAGGCGACCCGTGCACAGCAGGACGCGGGTGACCGCCGACGGGTCGGTGATCGTGGTGTCGCCGATGACGGGCTGGAAGGAACCCGAGGTGAACTCGTCGATGTGCGAGGCCGCGGCAGACAGGCGCAGCAGCTGCTTGGGCGTGAACGCGATGAGCGGCTTGCGCGGGCGCTTGTAGGCCTGGGTGCGCAGCATGTGGAAGTAATTCGCCGGCGTGGAGGGCTGGACGATCCACATATTGTCCTGAGCGGCCAGCTGCAGGTAGCGCTCGATGCGTGCGCTCGAGTGGTCGGGACCCTGGCCCTCGTAGCCGTGAGGCAGGAGCATGACCAGCGAGGAACGCTGGCCCCACTTCTGCTCCGCCGAGCAGACGAACTCGTCGATGACCGTCTGAGCGCCGTTCGCGAAGTCGCCGAACTGTGCCTCCCAGATGGTGAGGGTCTCGGGGCTCTCCAGCGAGTAGCCATAGTCGAAGGCCAGCACGCCGTATTCGCTCAGCGGCGAGTTCCACACGTCGAAGCGCGCCTGGTTTTCCGTCAGGAATCGCAGGGGAGTGAACTCGCGGCCGTTGGAAGCGTCGTGCAGAACCGCATGGCGCTGGACGAAGGTCGCGCGGGCCACGTCCTCGCCGGACAGTCGCACGCCGGTGCCCTCCATGAGCAGGGTGCCAAACGCCAGGAGTTCCGCGAAGCCCCAGTCGATGGGCTTGTTGCCCAGCGCCATCTCGAGGCGGCGCTCGCACAGCTGACGCAGCTTCGGGTGGGGTTCGAAGCCGTCGGGGAAGCGGACGTGGGCGCGGCCGATGCGGCGCAGCTGCTCGGCGGGGGCCGCCGACGTCCAGCCGATCATCATGCCGATGCCAGGCATCTGCGATTCCGGCATGGTCCACTCCTCGTCGCGAGACTCACCGGCCTCGCCGACGCCGGCGGTCAGCGCCGGGTCGTGCGTGCGACTACCCGGGTTCACCTCGGACACGGAGGAGGCACCGCCCGCGCGGGTTTCATCCAGGATGCGCCCCAGTTCCGCCTCGTACTGGGCGATGGACTGGCGGGCCTCGTCCTCGGTGAGCTGACCGCGGCCCACGAGGCCGCGGATGTACACGGCGCGCGTGGAGGGGATGCGGTCGATGAGCGAGTACATGACGGGCTGAGTCATCGACGGGTCGTCGCCCTCGTTGTGGCCGCGGCGACGGTAGCACACCATGTCGATGATGACGTCCTTGTGGAAGGCGTTGCGGTACTCGAAGGCCAGGTGCGCGCAGCGGATGACGGCCTCGGGGTCGTCCGCGTTCACGTGCAGGATCGGGACCTGTAGGCCCTTGGCCAGGTCGGTCGCGTAGCCGGTCGAGCGCCCCTGCGTCGGGCCGGTCGTGAAACCGATCTGGTTGTTGACGATGATGTGAATTGTGCCGCCGGTCTTGTAGCCCTCAAGCTGGGAGAGGTTGAGGGTCTCCTGGACGACGCCCTGGCCGATGAAGGCCGCGTCGCCGTGGATGAGGATCGGGATGATCGGCAGGTCCGGGTCGCCCAGGTGCTCCTGCTTGGCGCGCACGATGCCCTCCAGGACGCCGTCTGCGGCCTCCAGGTGCGAGGGGTTAGCGCCCATGTAGACCTTCGTGGCCAGGCCGTCGTCGAGGGAGTATACGCCCCAGGTGCCCAGGTGGTACTTGACGTCGCCGGAACCCTGAACGGAGTTGGGCATGTAGTTGCCCTCGAACTCGTCGAAGATCTGCGCATACGACTTGCCGGCGATGTTCGCCAGGACGTTGAGTCGGCCGCGGTGCGCCATGCCGATGGCGACCTCGTGGATGCCGGTGCGCGCCGAGTCAGCCAGGATGTGGTCGAGCAGGGGGATCAGGGACTCGCCGCCCTCGAGCGAGAAGCGCTTTTGCCCCATGAACTTGGTCTGGAGGAATTCCTCGAAGGCTTCGGCACGGATGAGGGTGTCCAGGATGTGGCGCTGCGCCTCGGGGGAGGGGGCCTTGTAGGGGCGCTCGATGCGGTACTGGACCCAGGCGCGCTGCTCGGGGTCCTGGATGTGCATGTATTCGATGCCGACCGTGCGCGTGTAGGTGTCGTGCAGGCGCGTGAGGATGTCGCGCAGCAGCATCTGGTCGGAGCCGCCGAAGCCTCCGGTGGGGAAGGGGCGGTCCAGGTCCCACACGCTCAGGCCGTAGGACGCGATGTCCAGGTCGGGGTGGCGGCGCACGCGGTAGGCCAGCGGGTCCGTGTCGGCGGCCAGGTGGCCGCGCGAGCGGTAGGCGTGGATGATCTCCGCGATGCGCGCGGGCTTACCTTTTTCGCGCTCAGGATCGTATTCGTAGTCGGCTTCCCACGAGTAGGGGCGCGTGGGCACGTGCATGGACGTGAAGACGCGCTCGTAGAAGCCGTCGCGGCCCGACAGCTTCGCGTCGACCAGGCCCAGGAGGCGCCCGGAGGCGGCGCCCTGGATGATGCGGTGGTCGTAGGTGGAGGAGAAGTACATCGTCTTGCCGATGCCGAGGCTGGCCAGGCGCTTGGGGGAGACGCCGCGGAATTCCGCCGGGTAGTCGGTGGCACCCACGCCGATGATGAGTCCCTGGCCGACCATGAGGCGCGGCACGGAGGTGGTGGTGCCCAGCGTCCCGGGATTGGTGAGGGTGACGGAGGCCCCCTGGAAGTCGGCGGTTGTCAGCGTCGCGTTGCGGGCGCGCGCAACCAGGTCCTGGTAGGCATCAACGAACTCGGAGAAGGTTAGCGTGTCGGCGTCGTGGATGACTGGGACCTTCAGGGAGTGGTTCCCCTGCGCGTCAGCCACGTCGATGGCCAGGCCGAAGCCGATGTGCGCGAGCTGCTCAACGGCGGGCTTGCCGCCCTCAAGCGTGTAGCGCACGTTCAGGTCGGGCATCTCGCACAGTGCTTCGACCAGCGCGTAGCCGATGAGGTGTGTGAAGGAGACTTTGCCGCCGACGGTGCGCGCCAGGTGCGCGTTGATCAGGGCGCGGTTTTCGATGAGGAGCTTGGCGGGAATCTGACGCTGGGAGGTGGCCGTGGGGATGGAGAGCGAGGCTTCCATGTGCTTGGCGGTCGCGCGCGCGGCGGACTTGAGGATGTGCAGCTCGTCCTGGGCGGGCGCTCCGTGGGAGCGGGTGAAGGCGGCGCGTCCGTGCGCCAGGCGCGTGTAGGGGCTGGTGGCCTCGGCGACCGCGGCGGGCGGCGCGGGCGGCAGGTCGGAGCGGGTCACCGAGACGACGGGTGCGGCCGGGGGCGTGGGGTGTGCATGCTCCGCTTCCTCAATGTCGAGGGTGGGCGGGGTCACGCTCACGGGCACCTCGGGGGCCTTCATCGACGAGGCCGGGGCTGCCTGCTCGGGTGCGCTGCCCTCGATAGCACCCTCCGGGATTGCGGGACGCTTGGCGCGCAGCTGCGGGGGAGCGGTCTCGGTCGCAAAGTAGGCGCGCCACGACGGATCGAGGAGCTGCGGATCGCGCTCGTACAGGTCGCGCATCTTTGCGAGATACCACTGCGGGTCGGGCTGGGAAACTGTGTGGGTCGGCACGTATTCCTCCGTTTGACTCACGCCGCGCGTACGGGCTTGTATCGCGGCGACCATACCCGACAGATTCTACCTCTACGTGACAACCTTCACGAGATGTGGGAGACACTTGGCGATCATTTCAAGGGCCTTTGGTCCGGTATAGGGAGAGTGTTGACACAGAGCGACGGTGTGTGGACGCGCACGCGGGGAGGAAAGTCCGGGGCCGCTAAACTGGATGCATCATGGACTGCGACACTGTCGGCTTTTCTGCCGCTCTTTCCCGCCCCCTGCCCGCGCGTGTACCCGTGGCTCGCCCCGGCCTCGTCGAGAGGAGGCAGCGATGACGACCGTCCTTATGCTCCTCCTCGGCGTCGTTCTTACCGCCGGCACCTTCGTCTTCGTCTCCGCCGAATTCTCACTTGTCGCTGTGGACCAGGCCGTCCTTGACAAGAAAGCGGACGAGGGGGACCGAGGAGCCGCATCCGTCCTGCGCGCCACCCGTACCCTGTCCACACAGCTGTCGGGTGCCCAGGTGGGCATCACGCTGACCACGATCCTGCTCGGCTACACGACGCAGTCCGCGCTGGCGGACCTGCTGGTGGGATGGCTCGGCGCAGCCGGGCTGGCCTGGGGCCTGGCCACCGGCATCGCGGCCTTCGTCGCCGCCGCGTTCATTAACGTCTTCTCGATGCTCTTTGGTGAGCTTGTCCCCAAGAATCTCGCGCTGGCCCACCCGATGGCCACCGCCGTGCGTGTCGTCCCCTTCCAGATGGCCTTCACCGTGATCGCCCGCCCCATCATCTGGGTACTGGGTGGCACCGCGAACTGGGTGCTCGCCCGCATGGGTATCGAGCCGCAGGAAGAGATTTCGTCGGCGCGTTCCGCATCCGAGCTGGCGGCCCTCGTCGAGCACTCTGTCGAAGAAGGTACCTTCGACACGTCCACGGCCGACCTGTTCGTCAACACAATCCGCATGAGCACGCTCAGCGCCGCCGACGTTATGACCGACCGCGGGCGTCTGCACACCCTCGGCGAGCGCGACAGCGCCCAGGACGTGCTGGACCTCGCTCACGAAACCGGTCACTCCCGATTCCCCGTCATCGGCGATGACTCCGATGACATCCTCGGCCTGGTCTCCCTGCGTCGCGCGGTCGCCGTGCCCGCCGAGCGCCGCGCCGACGTGCCCGTCATCTCCTCCTCCCTCATGACCGACGCCCCCACCGTTCCCGAGACGGTGCCGATTGGTCCGCTCATGGTCCAACTGCGCGACGAGGGGTTGCAAATGGCCGTCGTCGTCGACGAATACGGCGGCGTCTCCGGCATTGTCACCCTCGAAGACGTCGTCGAAGAAATCGTCGGCGAGGTCTCCGACGAGCACGACCAACGTCGCCTCGGTATCCGCCCGCGCCCCGACGGGACCTTCCTTGTGCCCGGGACGCTGCGTCCCGACGAACTCGCACGTCGCACAGACATCAACCTTCCCGAGGACGGCCCCTACGACACGATCGGCGGCCTCGTCATGAACGAGCTGGGCGACATCCCGTCCGTCGGCTCGCGCGTGAACGTTGACGGTGTCGGCATCGAGGTCACTCAGATGCAGGGCCGCAGGGTCGCGCAGGTCGCGATCACCCCCGCGCCCGCTGACGAACCGGAGGTGGAGGCATGAGCGCCGGTATGGGCATTGCTATCACCGTCGCGCTGCTGGCGGTCAACGCGTTCTTCGTGGCCGGCGAGTTTGCGGTCACCTCAACGCGGCGCTCGCAGGTTGAGCCGCTCGCCGACGAAGGCGCGCGCGGTACACGAGATGCGCTCTACGCGCTGCAACACGTCTCCCTCATGCTCGCCATCTGCCAGCTGGGCGTCACGGTCGCCTCCACGACGCTGGGCGTCGTCGCCGAACCTGCGATTGCGCACCTCGTCGAGTCGCCGCTGGAACGCCTGGGTGCTCCCGAGGCGACCAGCCACGTCGTCGGATTCGCAGCAGCCCTCATCATCGTGTTGTTCTGCCACGTCGTCTTCGGCGAAATGGTCCCGAAGAATATCTCGATCGCCGCGCCGGTACGGATGCTCCTCATCCTGGCCCCCATCCTCGTGCGCCTGGGCCACGTCCTGCGCCCCATCATCGAGGCCATGGACCATTTCGCGAACTGGTTCGTCCGTTTGTCGGGTTATGAGCCTCGCTCGGAGATTTCGGCCTCCTACACGGTCGAGGAGGTCGCCTCCATTGTCGTCGCATCCCAGGCCGAGGGTGTCCTCACCGACGAACTGGGGCTGCTCAGTGGCACCCTGGAATTCTCAGAAGAAACCGCGGGTTCTGCGATGGTGCCCCTGGCTGACCTCGTCGTTCTCCCTGCGGGTGCCACCCCCGCCGACGTGGAGGAACGAGTCGCTCATACCGGCTACTCGCGCTTCCCGATTGCGGGCGAGGACGGTGCCATCGCCGGCTATGTCCACCTGAAGGATGTTCTGTACGCGTCCGGCGAGGAACGCACCCAGCCGATTACCCCGTGGCGCATCCGCCGCCTCGAGGCCGTCGCCTCCTCCGACCAGGTTGAAGACGCACTGCGCCACATGCAGCGCACCGGCGTGCACTGTGCGCTCGTGCGCGACGAGGGTGTCCTCGTCGGTATCCTCTTCCTGGAGGATATCCTGGAACTTCTGGTCGGCGAAGTCCGCGACGCCCTCCAGCGACCCTAATGGCGAAGCGCCTGGCGCCGCCCGTGCGGGCATTGCTACAGTGGAACGGTCAGAAAACGAGAGGGGAATAGCGTGAGCAACATGGAGTGCCCGCTGCCCAAGCGGTCGCAGCTGCGCGCCGCGCGATCTCGGGCAGGTGATGAGGAAAAATACACCACCGCCGAGATCCCATCCGATGTGGCCCCGGAACCCGTGCAGCGAGTGGCCCCGGAACCCGTGCAGCGAGTGGCCCCGGAACCCGTGCAGCGAGTAGCCCCGGAACCCGTGCAGCGAGTGGCCCCGACGCCCATGCAGCCAGTGGCCCCGGAACCCGTGCAGCGAGTAGCTCCTCCGCCGCGCGCCTACACGCCTCGCCAACCAAGCTTTGAGTCGGCGCTCCCTCCATCTGTTGAGTTGCTTCCTCAGTCCATTGAGCGGCTTCCTCCATCTGTCGAGTTGCTTCCTCAGTCCGTTGAACAGATCCCCTCGTCCGTCGAGCGGCACCCAAGGCTCAGCTTCGATCAGATCGCCTACGAATACGACGCGGCGTTTCCCGAGGAAGAAGCTTTTTTCGACGACGATGAGGATGCCTCGTCGGGAGAAACCCCGGAGCGTAACATCCGTCCCGGCGGCTACCTGCTGCGCACACTCCTCATTCTTGGCCTGGCGGGTTCAACAATCGCGGTCCCGATGACGGGCCGAGTCGGATCCGACTCCTCCCTGACAGTGCCTGTGCGTGCCTTCGGCTCCGCCACGGGCCGCGGCAGCTGGGCCTCCTCCCAGGTCCTGCCCGAGGCGATCTCACTCGACGCCACACTCACTGCCAACACGCGTGCGAAGGCCAAGGCACCCGTCACAGTCACCGGTTGCAAAGCCGGCGCTGGTGCCGACGGCAATCGCCACGTGAAGGTCCTGGCCGACACGGTCTACTGGCCGCTGGCCGAGGGAAGCTACACGATTACGTCGCCCTTCACGATGCGTATCTCGCCTGTTTCCGGTCAGCTCCTGGCCCACGAGGGCATTGACATGGCGGCACCCATGGACACGCCCATCACCGCTGTCTACGGCGGCGTGGTCGAGGAACTCGCCGAGAACTCCCACGCGGGTGCTTACGTACAGATCAGGCACACCTTGCCCGACGGTACCGTCTTCCATTCGGCCTACCTGCACCAGTACATGAACAAGATTACGGTCAAGCTCGGTGACACCGTCACCGCCGGCCAAGTTATCGGTGCCGTCGGAAGCAACGGCTGGTCGACAGGCCCTCACCTGCACTTCGAAATCCACGACGCTTCCGACACTCCCGTGGACCCAGAATCCTGGATGGCCGAACACAAGGCCATTTACCTCGGACAGGAGCCCTGCTCATGATGCCCGTGACCATGCGTCAGGGTCCCATCGTCTTCGCTCACCGTGGCGGCGGCGAGGAGGCCCCTGAGAACACGATGGCCGCCTTCGCCCACGCCTACGCGTCCGGGCTTCGCCACATCGAAACCGACGCGCACCTGAGCGCGGACGGCGCAGTCGTGATCTGCCACGACGAAACCGTGGATCGTTGCTACGACGGTACCGGCGCGATCAACGACATGACGTGGCGGGAATTGTCCTCGCTGCGCCACCGCGACTCGGGTGAACCCATGCCGCTTCTTGCGCAGGTCCTGGAGGCCTTCCCGGACATGTACCTCAACATCGACGTGAAGGAACCGGGTGTCGAGGGGCCGCTCTTGGACGTCGTCGCCGAACATGGTGCCGCTGGCCGCGTCCTGGTCGCCTCCTTCTCAGAACCGCGTCTGCGCGCCGTGCGCGACATGGCTGCCTCCGACCCCGCTCGCGCCGTCGCAACGTCGCTGGGCACCGAGGCCGTGGTGCGCCTTGTGGGTGCCGCAAAGAGCGCCACGAACCCCGCCTGGTGGCACGTGCCCGGCCCGCGCCAGGGTGTCATCGCCGCCCAGGTGCCCATGTACCAGGGTCCCATCCGCGTTGTTGACGAGCGTTTCGTCGCCACCGCTCACACCCTGGGACTGGCCGTGCACGTGTGGACCATCAACACGGTGGCCGACATTCTGCGGCTCCTCGAGGTCGGTGTCGACGGCATCATCACCGACCGCCCCGCCTTCGTACGCGACTTCCTTGACCAGCGCGGCCTGTGGACACAGCCTCCAGCTCCGGGCGTTGGTACACACCCGATGCCGAGGGATTGACCCGTGCTCCCGTGACCGCTCCTTTCCGCGCCGAGTGCTGCGGTTGGGTGGCGCGGGCGGAGCCGCCGGAGCATTCGTCGGGCCGTGCAGGGGTATCGCGAGGCGGGGAGCGGAGTAACCCATGAATGACACCATCGTGATCGCGCTGTGTCTGGCCGGCCTGTGGGTCCTCCTCGTCGGGCTGCTCCTCGTTGAGACGAGGTCGGACTCCTGGATCGGGGTCGCGTGGCGCAACGCGGACGTCACCAGCCAAGTCAGCAAGAACGCTCGCGCGGTCTGTATTCCGGCCCTCATCTGCCTGTCCTACTTGGTTCTCTACGTCAAAGCGGCCGCTTCCTGGGGTGCCTCCGACAGGGCGCTGTTTGGCCTGAACGTCCTCACGTACGTCACCGCTGCGGTGATGGTCGCAGGCCTGACGCCACTTCGATTCCCCGACGACTGGTACCCCCAGTACCCCGATCCTTTGAGTGAACCGTGGACGGGGGACAACAACGAGGATGAGTCCGCCTAGGCGCGTCACGTACATGCAGAGAGGGGGCGGAGCCGCGTGGCTCCGCCCCCTCACCGCTGGCTTACTCGTTGCCGCTGAAGTCGGCCACGGCCTCGTCCAGCCCCGCGCGACGGATGCGCACGAGCGAGAGGAACACCAGGCCAGCGGCCAGGGCGATGCCGAGGCCTCGAACGAGCCAGGACTCGCCCACGAAGATCATCGC
This sequence comes from Pauljensenia sp. 20925_1_25, assembly GCF_041433955.1. Taxonomy (NCBI): domain Bacteria; kingdom Bacillati; phylum Actinomycetota; class Actinomycetes; order Actinomycetales; family Actinomycetaceae; genus Pauljensenia; species Pauljensenia sp. 20925_1_25. The sequence continues at coordinate 171,745 of NZ_JAPWCL010000001.1, forward strand.
CATGGCGGCCAGGACGGGCACCAGCAGCGTGAACGCGTAGCCGATGTAGCGGCCAAACGACGGCATGGGCACGCCGTCGGACTCGGCGACCGACTTGACCATAAAGTTCGGGCCGTTACCGATGTACGTGATCGCGCCACAGAACACGGCACCCAGCGAAATCGGAATCAGGTAGTACTCGGGCACGCCCGCGATCAGGGTTCCCTCGCCGCCGGATGCCTTCGCCATCTCGAAGAACGTCATGTACGTGGGAGCGTTGTCCAGGATCGAGGACAGGCCGCCCGTGAACACGAAGTACGTCATGCGCGTGAGCGGCAGAGACGGGGCGATCTGCTCCAGGTAACGCAGCGCGGGTGCCATCGTCGAGAAGATACCGATGAACAGCGTCGCGACCTCCATGATCGGGCCCCACGTGAACGCGTTCTCTTCGAAGCGGACCTTCTTGTCCGACAGCTTGTAGGACAGGCCCGCGACCGCGAACATGATGACTTCGCGCCACGGCACCAGGTCAACCCACGAGTGGACGTGGCCCTCGGCCAGCGCCTCGCCATCCCACGACGGAGCGAAAGCGACGGACAGGATGATGATCGCGAAGAACAGCAGATTGATCTTTCCGTGCAGACGCAAGGGCTGCACCTCGCGGTCGTCGGCCTCGATGGAGGAGGTGTCCTCAGAGGCGTAGCGCACGCGGTCAATCGAGTAGTAGGTGAGGAGCAGCAGCGCCAGAGTAAACAGCCACTCCTTCCACAGCGCGAACGTCCACGCGAAGGGCACGCCGTGCAGGTAGCCGAGGAACAGCGGCGGGTCGCCGAGCGGAGTCAGTATGCCGCCACAGTTCGCCACAATGAAGATCGTGAACAGGACCGTGTGCACGCGGTGCTTACGTTCCTTGTTCGTCTCCAGGAGCGGGCGAATCAGCAGCATGGCCGCGCCCGTCGTCCCGATGAACGAGGCCAGCAGGCCGCCGATCGCCAGGAAGATCGTGTTGTTACGCGGGGTCGCCTTGATATCACCGGCCAGGTGAATGCCGCCGGACACCACGAACAGCGCGAAGAGCAGCGCGATGAACTGCACGTACTCCACGCCCGTGGCGATGAGCGGGCCCGTGCCCGCCCTCATGAACATCCAGACCGTCGTCGGCACGCCGAGAGCGAGCGCGACGGAGAGCTGGGAGCATTCCTTTTCCCACCAGTGTGAGGTCTTCGGGATGATGGGCAAGAGCGCGATACACGCGAGCATCGCGACGAAGGGGAGCAGACTCCACCATGGGTAGGTCATTGGCCATTCCTTGGTAGACGATAGAGACGCTCTTTATTTTATGCGGTGGCTGCGTGGCGGGGAACGTTGTCCGAGGTGGGAGTGGCCTCATCGACGAGGCGGGGGCGGGTGCACGGGTGGAATCGACAAGGCGGGGGCAGGCAGGTGCATCGGTGCGGGCACGCGGTGGGCGCGTGAATGGCGGCGACCGAGATGCCGCGTCGGCGCGGCGTTGACGCGGATCCGGGTATGCGTGGCGCCCCGAACAGGACTCGAACCTGCGACCTCTTGCACCGGAGGCAAGCGCTCTATCCGCTGAGCTATCGGGGCAGCGCCGCTAGTCTAGCAGGGTTCAAACGTCCGCGCGTAACGGTGAGGTGTGCCATACTAGTGGGCGTTGCTTGTCCGTGAACCCCCAGGAGGATTCCATGCGCGTCCATATTGCCACTGATCACGCCGGTTTTGAGCTGAAGGAAAAGGTGATCGCCCACCTGCGCGAGGCCGGTTATGACGTCGTCGACCATGGCGCGCACGTCTACGACGCGCTCGACGACTACCCGCCGTTCTGTATCGAAGCGGCCAAGGCTGTGGCCAGCGAACCCGGCAGCCTCGGCGTCGTTGTCGGTGGCTCTGGCAACGGTGAGCAGATGGCCGCCAACTGCGTGGAAGGCGTGCGCGCCGCCCTCGTCTGGTCGGACGCGACCGCGCGCCTGGCCCGCGAGCACAACGATGCGAACATGATGGCTGTCGGTGCCCGCCAGCACAGCGACGACGAGGCCATCGCTCTCATCGATGCCTTCCTCGAGACCCCCTTCAGTGGGGATGAGCGCCACCAGCGTCGCATCGACCTGATGGCCGCGTACGAGCGTTCCGTGCGCGCCTGATTGCTTGGCGCATGCGAAGCGGGGCCGGCGATCCACCGGCCCCGCTTCGCATGCCCCGTTTCCGTTTCCTCGGCTCCGGCCTCGTCCTCTTAGCCCTGACCGGTGAAGGTGAGGTAGACGAGGAACAGGTTGAGCGCGACGATTACGGCCGCGATGAGGAAACCGGTCGCGCGCAGGGTGCGGGTGTTGGCGTAGTCGCCCATGACGTCGCGCGATGCGGTCAAGTGCATGAGCGGGATGATCGCGAAGGGGATACCGAACGACAGAGCGACCTGCGAGACGACGAGCGCCCACGTGGGTTCCGCGCCCGCGCCCAGGATGATCAGGGCCGGGATCAGGGAGATAAGGCGGCGCACGAGGATGGGGACGCGGATGTGGAGCAGGCCGTTCATGATCTCGCTGCCCGCGTAGGCACCCACCGACGTCGAGGCCAGGCCCGAGGCTAGCAGGCCCACCGCGAAGACAGTGCCCACGATGGGGCCGAGCGTGGAGGAGATCGCGGCGTGCGCGCCCTCGATGGTGTCGGTGCCGCTCTGTCCGGCCAGTGCGGCGGCTGCCAGGAGCAGTAGCCCGATGTTGACCAGGCCGGCGATGCTCAGCGCCCAGTAGATGTCGATGCGGGTCGCGCGCAACAGGCGCGAGAGGTGGCCGGAGGAGTGGCGTGAATCTGCGGTGGAGGGTCCGAGTTCGTCGGCCTCGTGGTCGTTGACCAGCGAGGAGTGCAGGTAGACGGCGTGTGGCATGACTGTCGCGCCGAGCATGGATGCGGCCACGAGGACCGAGTCTGTGCCCTGGAAGCGGGGGAGGAGTCCGCCGAGCATGCCCGAGGGGCTGGGAGGCGCGACAAACAGGCCCGCCAGGAAGCCCAGCGTGATGACGATCAGTAGGCCGACGATGATTGTTTCGAACTGGCGCTGTTTGCCTTCGCCTTGGACGACGAGAAGCGCCATGGACACGGCGCCGATGATGACGCCGCCCCACAGCAGTGAGATCCCGAAGAGGAGGTGGAGGGCGAGCGCGCCGCCGATGACCTCGGCAAGGTCGGTCGCGGCGGCCACGATCTCTGCCTGGATCCAAAAGGCGATGCGGCCGGGCTTGGACATGCGATCGCCCAGGAGGGCGGGCAGGGATCGGCCGGTGACGAGGCCGAGCTTGGCCGATAGGTATTGGACGACCATCGCGAAGATGTTCGAGGCTACCAGGACCCACACAAGCAGGTATCCGTAGCGCGCGCCGGCCGTGATGTTGGCTGCGACGTTTCCGGGGTCGACGTAGGCGACGGCCGCGACGAAGGCGGGGCCGAGGAGAGGGATGAGCTTGTGGCGGTGCTCGGTGTCCGTGGCGTTCACGGGAATCCTCACTGCAGATAGGAAATGTTCGGCTACCCGAAATCTTACTCGCCACTCGCGCCCGGTCACGGGACGAAAGCCGCCCGGGTGGGCCTCGTGTGGCCAGGTTTTCACACGCACGCCGCGTATAGGTGAGCGGTGACGAGGCAAAACCCCGTAGGCTAAAGGGGTGACTCCTGAAGAACTTGCCTCCCTTATTCGCTCGACGCTGCTGGACGCTGCCGCCGCCGGGCGCATCTCTATTGACCCCGCCCTGGTGCCCGACCCCGTGACGGTCGAGCGTCCCCGCGTGCGCGAGCACGGCGACTGGGCGACCAACGTCGCCATGCAGCTCGGCAAGAAGGCCGGCATGGCACCGCGCGAGTTTGCACAGATCCTCGCGGACGCTCTCGCCGCCGCCGACGGCATCGATTCCGTCGAGGTCGCGGGTCCGGGCTTCATCAACATCCGCCTGGGCGCGGGGGCAGCCGGCGAACTCGCCCGCACTATTGTCGAGGCCGGGGCTGAGTATGGTCGTAACGCGACGCTCGCGGGTCGCTCCATCAACCTCGAGTACGTGTCCGCGAATCCGACCGGTCCCGTGCACCTGGGTGGCGCCCGCTGGGCCGCCGTCGGCGACTCTCTGGCGCGCCTCATGGCCGCCTCCGGTGCCGCTGTGACCCGCGAGTACTACTTCAACGACCATGGCTCGCAGATCGACCGCTTCTCCCACTCGCTCTACGCGCGCGCCATGGGCCGCGAGGTTCCCGAGGATGGCTACGGCGGCCAGTACATCGCTGACATCGCCGACCAGGTCCGCGCCGATGCGCACGCCGCCGGTGAACCCGACCCGGTCACGCTGCCCGAGGACGAGGCCATCGAGGTCTTCCGCGCCCGCGGCGTCGAGCTGATGTTCGCTGAAATCAAGGAGCGCCTGCACTCCTTCCGCGCCGACTTCGACGTCTTCTTCCACGAGGACTCCCTGCACAACTCGGGTGCGGTGGCCGAGGCGATTGAGCGCCTGCGCAAGCGCGGCGTGATCTTCGACGAGGGCGGCGCGGTGTGGCTGCGCACGACCGCCTACGGCGACGACAAGGACCGCGTCCTCATCAAGTCGGACGGCCAGGCCGCGTACTTCGCGGGCGACGTCGCCTACTACCTGAACAAGCGTGAGCGCGGCGCGGATGCGGCCATCTACCTGCTGGGCGCTGACCACCACGGCTACATCGGCCGCATGATGGCCATGTGCGCCGCCTTCGGCGATAAGCCGGGCGAGAACCTGCAGATCCTCATCGGCCAGCTCGTCAACCTGGTCAAGGACGGCGAGCCCGTGCGCATGTCCAAGCGCGCCGGCACCATCGTCACCCTCGACGACCTCGTCGACGCCGTGGGCGTGGACGCCGCGCGCTACGCCCTCGTGCGCGTGTCCATGGACACGCAGGTCGACATCGACCTGGACCTGCTCTCGCAGCACTCCAACGACAACCCGGTCTACTACGTGCAGTACGCCCACGTGCGCACCTGCAACGTTGCCCGCAACGCGGCCGCGCACGGCGTCACTCGCGACGCTGACTTCGATCCAGCCGCCCTCGACTCCGAGGCTGACGAGGCCCTGCTGGCCGCCCTCGCCCAGTTCCCCGCGCAGGTCGCACAGGCCACGGAGCTGCGTGAGCCGCACCGCATCGCCCGCTACCTGGAGTCCCTGGCTGCCACCTACCACGCCTGGTACGGCCAGTGCCGCGTGACGCCTCGCGGCGACGACCCGGTCGAACCCGGCCATGTCGCCCGCCTCTGGCTCAACGACGCGGTCACCCAGGTGCTGCGCACCGGCCTCGGCCTGCTCGGCGTGAGCGCCCCCGAAAGGATGTGACCTGGTGAGCGAGGCGGTTACCCTGACGTGCCCGACCCCCGATGAGCGCCCGGACCTGTGGCCGTGGAGCGCGACCCGGGTGGATGGCGTGCTGCGCGTGGGAGGCGTCGACCTGACCAGCGTCGCCGCCGACTTCGGCACGCCGACCTTCGTGCTTGACGTCGAGGCCATGCGGGGGCGCGCCCGCGTGTGGGCATCGGCGATGGCCGAGGAGTTCTGGGACGGCTACGGAATGAACGGTGGCGACGCCTTCTACGCCGGCAAAGCGTTCCTGAGCGCCGACGTCGCGCGCCTGGTCGCGGCCGAGGGCCTGGGGATCGACACCGCGTCGCTCGGCGAGCTGACCCTCGCCCTGCGCGCAGGCGTGGATCCCTCGCGCATCGGCCTGCACGGCAACAACAAGTCGGATGCGGAGATCCGCCTCGCTCTTGAGGCCGGCATCCACCGCATCTTCATCGACTCGATGGACGAGGTTCGCCAGATCGAGCGTATCGCCGCTGATCTCGGCGTCGTCGCGCCCGTCATGGTGCGCCTGAAGTCCGGCATCCACGCGGGTGGCAACGAGTACATCGCGACCGCCCACGAGGACCAGAAGTTCGGCCTGTCTCTGGCCACCGGCCAGGCCTACGAGGCCGTGGCCGCGATCAAGGACGCGCCCCACCTGGACTTCCGCGGCCTGCACAGCCATATCGGGTCACAGATCTTTGGGACCGAGGCCTTCGTCGAGGCCGCGCGCATCGTCGTTGATTTCGCGGCGGTTCTACGCGACGAGCTGGGCTTGGAAGTGCCCGCGATTGACTTGGGTGGCGGCGTCGGTATCGCCTACACGGGGCAGGATCCTGTCCCGACTTCCCCGGTCGAGGTCGCACGTGCCCTGGCCACCGTGGTGCGGGAGCGCTGCGCCCACCACGGCCTGCCGATCCCGCACGTGTCCGTCGAACCCGGCCGCTCCATCGCAGGCCCCTCGATGGTCATGCTCTACCGCGTCGGCGTCGTCAAGGACGTCTCCCTGGAAGATGGGGGAGTGCGCCGCTACGTGGCGATCGACGGCGGCATGTCGGATAACATCCGTCCCGTTCTCTACGACGCGACCTACACGGCGACGCTCGCGAACCGGGACCCGGCGCAGGCCTCGTCCCTGGCGCGCTGCCGCATCGTCGGCAAGCACTGCGAGAGCGGCGACATCATCATCCGCGACATCGACCTGCCGGCCGACATCGCGGGTGGCGACCTGCTGGCCGTGCCTGCCGTCGGCGCGTACGGCTACTCGATGGCATCCAACTACAACATGCTGACGAAGCCCGGCGTTCTCGCCGTCGAGGATGGAACCGCGCGCTGGTTCGTCCGTCCGCAGACGGTGGATCATCTGCTGGCGTTGGACGCTGGTCTGGAGTAGACGAGATCGTTCTGGAGTCAACGAGGCGGGGAGTGCGTGCGCTCCCCGCCTCTTGTATTCCCGAGTTCGCCTCTGTTCCCGTGCTGAGGCGATGCTTTCTGAGCGACGTCGCATGTAATCCCCGACAGTATCTAGCTCGTTCGTTTTAGTTCGCATGATCGTGTCACTCCTGTTGTGGAGCTGCATGCGATATTGTGGCGGAATCATATTGTGAGCTTAGGGCAGCCTACATTTTGTTGTTACCGGCAAATTCTAGGATGATGGTGTTGCCCGCAGATGCAGACCTGCACGACGCAGTCCCAACCGAAAGCCGAGGAACAATGCGCCGCACCGCCGCACGCATCGGAGTCGTTGCCGCACTCGCCCTGTCCATGGGCGTCGCGACGGCGGTGGCCCCGCCCGCCCGCGCCGACGAACCCACCGACGGCCTCATCTCGTCTCCCCGCGCGAACGACGACGAGATGAACTACGCGATCAACCTGGCCCCGAGCGCCAGTGCCTCCGACCTGGAGCGAGCTATCGGCCTGGTCTCGTCGGTGAAGGGCGCGGCCCTGGCCTCGTACCCCGAGATCGGCACCTTCTTCGCTCAGAGCGCCACGCCCTCGTTCGCGCCCGACTTGGCCGCCGCACTGAAGGACGCGGGTATCCCGGTTCACTCCATCGGCCCGACCCGCACCGAGGGGGTTCTCTATTACGAGCGAGTCGCTCTCCCCGCGGGTGCCGAGGCCCCGGCTGCCGAGGCCCCGGCTGACGAGGCCCCCGCCGCCGAGGAGAACGCCGATACCCCCGCAGTCGAGGCCCCGGCAGCCGATGACCCTGCGACTGACGACGCTCAGTCGGGCGGCCTGGCCGCCATGCGCGACGAGAGCGCGGCCGATGCGGCGGATGAAAGGATCTTCAACTGGGGTGCAGAAACTATGCACGCGCGCGAGGCGGGGGCGGTCTCCGTGGAGCGCGCGCCGGTCACGGTCGCCGTCGTTGACTCGGGCGTTGAGGACACGCACCCGGATCTGGCGGGCCGCGTGGATACCGAGCGTTCGGTGAAGTGTTCGGTCAACGGCGTGGCGACGCAGGACTTCTACGGCTGGCGCGACGAGTTCTACCACGGCACGCACGTCGCCGGCATTATCGCGGCGAATCACAACGACATCGGCATCGACGGCATCGCCCCCGAGGCGACCATCGTGGCAATTCAGGCTACGAACGACAATCGTCTTATCTACCCCGAGTATGTGACGTGTGCGTTTATGTGGGCGGCCAGCCACGGCGTGGACATCGTGAACAACTCGTATTCGATGGATCCGTGGGTCTACTGGAGTCCGACCGATCCCGAGCAGGCGGCGGGCCTGGAGGCCGCGACCCGTTCCATCAAGTACGCGCAGGGCAAGGGACTGGCGGTCATTGCGGCCGCCGGTAACGAAGGGGTGAGCATCGACAACCCGACGGTTGATAACGGTTCCCCGACGGACGCGCCTGCTCCGACGAAGGGCCGGAACGTCGAGGGTGGCATCCGCGTGCCCTCCATGCTCGACGGCGTCGCGCAGGTGAGTGCGGTTGCTCAGGCGTACAACGTAAAACCCGGCCTGTCGCTGGCGCGCGCGGATTTCTCGAACTACGGTACGACAATTGATTTTGCGGCCCCCGGCGACCAGATTTACTCGACCGCGCCGCTGCTGTTCTACGTGAGCGGCTACGCGGTTGCCGACGGCACTTCGATGGCGACCCCGCACGTCGCGGGCGTTGCCGCGCTGCTTCAGTCGGTGCACCCGGAGTACACGGGCGATCAGATCATTGACCTGATGAAGAAGCAGGCGGCGGGTCACTACGGCGAACTCAACGCCCCGTGGGACGGCAAGGAGTACCGCGGCGCGGGCCTGCCCGACGCGCTGGATGCGGTCCTGAAGGACCAGCCCACTCCCGCGATTGGTCAGATCGAATACTCGACCGATGGCGCGCAGTGGGCGCCGCTGGACGGCCAGGAGCTCTCCGGTTCTCTCTCCGTGCGCGCGACGGTGAGCGGTGCTGTGACGTCGGCGCGTCTGCTCGTGGGCGGCCAGGAGATCGCGACGGGCACGCCCGCGGGCGGCGTCGTGACGCTTCAGGCTGACGGCGTGGATGTCTCCTCCCTCTCCGGTGCGCAGTCCGTGACAGTCGAGGCCTCGGGTCGTAACTCGGATCCGCGCGCCGACGATGACGCGAGCGCGTCGGCACCGTTCACGGTTGCGGGCGGCGACGATCCGAACGAGGCCGTGGCCGGCGAGTGGACATCCGATGCGACCGGCTGGTGGTGGCGCAAGGCCGACGGCACCTACCCGGTTTCCGAGGCGATGCGCATTAACGGCGAGGTCTACCGCTTTGACGAGCGCGGCTACATGGTGACCGGCTGGGCGAGTCAGGGCGGTCAGTGGTTCTACTACGGCACCTCTGGTGCTCAGGCGTCGGGCTGGGCGAACGTGGGCGGCACCTGGTACTACCTGGATCCTGCGACGGGCGCGATGCGCACGGGCTGGCTGGAGCTGGATGGAGTGTGGTTCCGTCTGGACGCTTCGGGTGCGATGCGCACGGGCTGGCTGAAGGAGGGTTCGGCCTGGTACTACCTGCAGCCCTCGGGCGCGATGGCAACTGGCTGGCTGAAGGAGGGTGCGTCCTGGTACTACCTGGATGAGACCGGCGTCATGGTAACGGGCGACCGCGTGATCGACGGAGTTGCATACTCCTTCGATTCGTCTGGCCGCATGCGGTAGCCGCCACCTCGGCACCCCCGGGCAGGGCCACGCCCGGGGAGGGCCGACAGCGGCCTGGGAGGGGTCGCGCACGCGCGCGGCCCCTCCCGCTGTCACGGTCGAATTTTCTCCTGTGTTGCCCGATGTTAAGCGGTATGAATTGTCGGACATGTCAAACTCTAGGATGATGGTGATCACGTGTGCACGGTGTCGTGCGCGCGACACTCACAACCGAAATGAGGAACCATGCGCCGCAACGCTGCACGCATCGGGATCGTCGCCGCTCTCACCCTGTCGATGGGCGTCGCGACGGCGACAGCCCCACCAGCCCGAGCCGATAACCCAACCTCTCTGATTGCCCCCGCTCGAGCGAGCGCGGGCCTTATGAACTACGCGATTAACTTGAACCCGGGTGCTGCTCCCGCTGACCTGGAACGCGCACTCGCCACGGTCTCCTCCGTGGGCGGCGTCGCCCTGGCCTCGTACCCGCAGATCGGCACGTTCTTCGCACAGAGTGAGTCGGCCTCGTTCGCCCCGGACATGGCCGAGGCCTTGGCGGGGTCCGGGATCACGGTGCACTCGATTGGCCCGACCCGCGTGGCCGCCGTGCCGGAGGGGGAGCGCGTCGAGGCCCCCGCGCCCGCTCCGACACCCGAACCTGCGCCCGCTCCGACACCCGAACCTGCGCCCGTTCCGACACCCGAACCTGCGCCCGTTCCGGCACCCGAACCGACACCCGAACCTGCGCAGTCCGGGGACGGCACAGGCCAGAGCGGTGACCAGTCGGGCGCGCAGTCCGGCGGCGTGCAGAGCGCTCGCGGACGTGCGCTGAGCGAGGCTGACGGGGCCGAGGAGATCTCGAACTGGGGAGCTGCGGCCATGAGCGTGGCCGAGGCGGCGGGTGTGCCCGTCGCGCACGCCCCCGTGAGTGTCGGCGTCATCGACACGGGTATCGACGACATGCACCCGGACCTGGCCGGGCGCGTGGACCAGACGCGTTCCGTGTCGTGCGCGGCCAACGGCGTCGCCTCCCAGGCGTACGGGGGCTGGCGTGACGACTACTTCCACGGCACGCACGTCGCCGGCATTATCGCGGCGAACCACAACGGAATCGGCATCGACGGCGTCGCGCCGGATACGACCCTCGTGTCGATCAAGGCCGCCAACTCCGAGCAGCTCATCTACCCCGAGTACGTGACGTGCGCGTTTATGTGGGCGGCCAGCCACGGCGTGGATATCGTCAACAACTCGTACTCGATGGACCCGTGGATGTACTGGAGTCCGACCGATCCCGAGCAGGCGGCGGGCCTGGAGGCCGCGTTGCGCTCCATCGCCTACGCGCAGAGCAAGGGACTGGCCGTCATCGCCTCGGCAGGCAACGAGGGTGCGGACAACGACCATCCGACGACTGACTCCGGCTCGCCGACCGACATGGACACGCCCATCAAGGATCGTCCGGTCGCGGGATCCATCCGCGTTCCCGGCCAGGTGGCGGGGGTCAGCCAGGTGAGTGCTCTCAAGCGCGTCGACGAGGAGACCAAGCCCGAGTGGACGACCCTCGCGCGCGCGGACTTCTCCAACTACGGCACCACCATTGACTTCGCGGCACCCGGCGACGGCATCTACTCCACCGTCCCAACCTCCCAGTACCCGAGCGGATACGCCAAGACGAGCGGCACCTCCATGGCGGCCCCGCACATCACGGGCATCGCCGCGCTCATCAAGGCCACGCACCCCGCGTTCACGGGCACGCAAATCATCGACCTCATGCGCAAGCAGGCAGCCATCGACTACACGCGCCTGGAGGTGCCCGCCGACGGCAAGGAATACCGCGGCTACGGCTTCATCAACGCGCTGACCACCATGCGCCGCGACCAGATGCAGCCGACCGTCACAACCCTCGAATACAGGGTCGGCAAGGGCGAATGGAAGAGCCTCGACGGAGCGACCCTGCCCGCAGGCCCCGTCACCTTCTACGCGGCCGCCGCCTCGCCGATCAGCCACCTGCACATGGACGTGGCGGGCCTGACCGGCGTCGACCGTGACGGCTCCGGTAAATACGGCGCCCCCGAGCTGAGCGTGTCCGCGGAGAACGTGGACCTCTCCTCCCTCCTGCCCGACGGCACGGACTCAGTCACCGCCCGCGTCCAAGTCAGCGCCGCAGGCATCAACTTCGACCGCCAAGCCGACGACGACACGGGCCGCGAAGCGACCTTCACGGTCTCGCGCGACCCCGCCGTCGTGCCCCAGCCCGCGCCCGCCCCGGGCACCGGCGAGGCCCCCGCGCCCGGCGAAGCCACAGCCGGAATCACCGCCCCCGCGCGCGCCGCCGAACAACTGCCAGCCAACTACGCGGTGAACCTCCCCATGGGCACGGACAAGGCCACCTTCGAGCGAGCCGCAGCCCAGGCCTCGTTCAAGGGAGGACTGGTCCTGGCGCGCTACCCGCAGTTCTCCACCTTCTTCGTCCAATCCGCCTCCCCGACGTTCTCACCCGACCTGGGCGCGGCGCTCATCAAGGAGGGCATCAGCTACGACTCCATCGGCCCCACCCGCCAGGCACCCGTCGGCGGCAACGAGGCCGTGGTCCCCATCGACTACACGACCCGCGTGCGAGCCGACGCAGCACTCGCGGCCGCGCCGAAGTCCGACGCCGTGCAGAGCGAGGGAACCCAGAGCGAGGACGAGGCCGGGGTGACTCCCGACCCGCAGACCTCCAACGGGTGGCACCTCCAGGCCCTGCACGCGCTCGAGGCCCAGGACGTCGACGTCATGCGCGCCCCCGTGACCGTGGGCATCATGGATCAGTCCGTCGACGACACCGTGCCGGACCTGGCCGGGCAGGTGGACCACGCCAAGTCCGTGGCCTGCAACGTCAACGGCATCCCCAACCGGGATCCGGCGGCGTGGCGCTGGGACGACGCGACACACGGCACGCACGTGGCCGGGTCGATTGCCGCCAAGCATGACGGCGTGGGCGTGGACGGCGTGAACCCGACGCTGCGCATCGCCGCGATCAATGTGGCGTCGCGCAACGGCGGCTACTTCTACCCCGAATACATCGCGTGCGGCTTCGTGTGGGCCGCCGAGCACGGCATTTCGGTGACGAACGGCTCCTACTACGTCAACCCGTGGAAGTACTGGATGCCGAAGGATCCCGAGCAGGCCGCCGGCCTGGAAGCCGTCCAGCGTGCCGCCGACTACGCGACGTCGAAGGACGTCATTAACGTGGTGGCCGCAGGCAACTGGACGACGGACCTGGATAACCCGCCCGCGACCGACGATTCGTCGCCGGGCGACACGTGGGGGGCGTTCGAGCGTGACGTGACGGGCGGCGTCTACATGCCGTCGATGATGCGCGGCACCCTCGCGGTCTCCGCGCTGCAGCTGCCCAAGGACGCGGACCCCGGCACGGGCGTGCTGGAGCCGACGTCCTGGTCGAACTGGGGTGCCAGGACGATTGATTTCGCGGCACCCGGCGCGAAGATCTACGCGCCGCTGACGAGCTGGTACGGCAAGGCCTACGGGAACCTGTACGGTACGTCGCAGGCCTCGCCGCTGGCCGCGGCCGTCCTCGCGACGTTGCGCCAGGTGCATCCGGAGATGAGCGCGTCGGAGATTGTCGCTGTGGCGAAGAAGCAGGCGTCAGCACCCGAGAACTGGTCGCGCCTGGCCGCGCCCACGGAGGGCCGCGAGTACCGGGGCGCGGGCTTGCCTAATGCGCTCGACGCCGTGCTCAAGGACCAGCCTGTGCCGGTGATTGGCGCGGTCGAGTATTCAACCGACGGGGTGGCGTGGAAGCCGCTGGCGGGGGAGACCCTCGCCGGGCGCGTCTCCGTGCGCGCCACCGTGACCGGGCCGGTGACCAGCGCTCGGCTGCTGCTCGGCGACCGCGAGATCGCGACCGGAGTCGGCGACGGCTCGTTCGATGGGGCCGGCATGACGCTTCAGGCCGACGGCGTGGACGTCTCGCACCCGGCGGGCACGGGACGCTTCTCCGGCGCAGCCACGGTCACGGTCGAAGCCTCCGGGCGCAACTTCGATCCGCGGGCCGACGACGACGCGACCGCGCAGGTTCCCTTCACGGTCAGCACCGACCACGTGGGTCCCGACGAGGCCCGGGCTGGGCGCTGGGTGTCCGGCACCTTCGGCTGGTGGTGGCGCTACGACGATGGGAACTACCCGACCTCCACGCAGCTGCGCATCGACGGGGCGATCTACCGCTTCAACGCGCGCGGATACATGGTGACCGGATGGGTGTACGAGGACGGTCAGTGGTACTACTACGGCGCGTCGGGCGGCCAGGCCGCCGGATGGGTTCGTGTGCACGGCACGTGGTACTACCTGGATCCCCTCACCGGCGCGATGGCGAGCGGCTGGACGAAGGTGCAGGGCACCTGGTACTACCTCTCCTCCTCCGGCGCGATGCGCACCGGATGGGTGCGCGATGGGTCCGCGTGGTACTACCTGACCTCCTCGGGTGCCCTGGCCACCGGCTGGCAGCGCGTGGGATCCTCCTGGTACTACCTGTCACCCGACGGCGGCGCGATGGTCACCGGGTGGCTGCGCGACGGTGATGCCTGGTACTACCTGACGTCCTCAGGCGCGATGGCGACGGGTAGTCGATGGATCGACGGCACGCGCTACGCCTTCGATGATGAGGGGAGGATGATGCCGTAGGTCTGGCCCGGCTGGCGTGGCTTCTCCTGCCTGCGCGGCTCTTGTGGTTGATCGCGCGCTGGCGGGACTGACGTTCCTGCTTCGGCTATTTCGGCTGATCCAGCTGCTGGAGCTGTCGCGGCGGTGACGGTGTTGATTGCTCTTGAGGCTGCTGCGGCTCTTGCGGCTGGGACGGGACCGGGGCCGCGCACCATTCCTGGTGCGCGGCCCCGCGTTGTTTCACGGGAATTGTGCGTGAAACAAGTGGTTCTTGGCGGCTCGCGTTGCCGGTGTGCGTGGCTCGATGCGCTGCGTATGGGCGATGCAAGGGACGTGAATGATGCTCTGCGCGTGGGCGACGCTTGGGATGTGAATGATGCACTGCGCGTGGGCGACGCTCTGGGCGTTGCTGATGATGGGCACTCACTGTTGGTGTGCACCCGGGGCGCCAACGCTTCGTACGCGAACCCGCTTATCGGAGCCTGGGCCTCCTAATCCGCACGTGAACCCGCTTATCGGAGCCTGGGCGAGGCTGCCCACGTACGGAACAGCGGGTTTACGTGCGGACAAGCGGGTTAGTGCTCCAGATAGCGGGTTCCCGTGCGTGAGCGAATCGTCGCGGTGTAGATGTGCCGGACTTGCGCCAAGGCGTGAAAACCAGTTGTTTCACGGGTAATTCCCTTGAAACAACCACGTTGTCTCAGTGGCCTTGTTTTTCTTCCCAGGTGTCGGTGTTGTTGATGACCAGGTGGGACAGGGGGAATTTGCCGGTTGTTTCTGTGGTGGTGACGAGGCCGTTGATGGTTTGGGTTTCCCCGGTGAAGGGGTTGGTGGCGGTTCCACTCCACGTGGTGGTGAGAGTGATGTCCCGGTCTTCGTGGGGGTAGGGACCATCCAACATGGAGCGCCAGCCCTGGGGCGGGGTGTAGTAGTGGCGGATAAGGCGGGGGTCGTTGTTGGGGTCGATGCCTTTCTCCCACGCCACCCCTGGCGACGTCGTGATCGTGTTGGGCGTTCCGTCACCCCAGTTCCATTCGTAGTTCGTGGCTGTCAGCGTGATCGTGATGTCGCGTCCGAGTAGGTTGATGACGTGGGTTTGGGTCGGGTTGGTGACGTTGACGATGGTGGGGATGTGCTTATTCGTGTACGACACCCCGATGGGAAGCTTGTGAATTCCGGCGTCGTTTGCGTGAATAGTGGCAGCAGCACTGCGCAGAATGCTCAGAGTCGAGGGAGGCTCTGACCACGTTTCGTCGGAAGGCAAGAGATCGCCACACCTCCAGACAACCGGCACGATGTAAACGTCCGTCCTGTAGGATAGTGGGCGCTCACAATGGTCACTCAGTGCAAAACCTGGGCGCGCATTCAGCCGCTTAGAATCACTGGTAGGCTGGTGATTATTGTTGCTTGAATGGGGCTGATAACTGCCTCCTTTGGCGGCAGGACTGCTGTTAGTCTCTTTTTCCCAGGCCTCAGTGTCGATGTCTCGGCCATTTCCGTTAGCGTCAAAACCTGAGCTTGGTGCGAGAGCTGTCGAGGGAGGGGTACTGTATATCAGTACAATGAATAATGTCGTACAACAGGCCAGGAAAATACGAAAACTATTCTTCATCATGATCTTTGGCACTCCCTTGTACCTCGGTCCAACGACCATCGGTCCAGGTCATGAATAAGGAGATCGTGGAGCTGTGTTCAGTGTTGTCTACAGTGATACTTTGCCCCTTACATCTTGTTCCGTAGTTGGCGTTAACTCGAAAACGGACACCTATGGTGTTAGGTGGAATCGTTCCTCCTTGTGTGGGAACCGCTTCCAGGCGGAGTACCTCTTGCACTGTTGCGGTGTTCCCAAATGACCAACCATTTGTATACATCTCTTTGGTATTGGCAATGTGGCCCGTGGCGAAATTTGATGACGGGTCAGACATATCAACGAGCGGTTGTGTGTCTCCTGAGTTCCACGCATAGACAATGAGGTCAAGGTAGTGCCTCGCCGCTGCTTCGGCACCTTTCTCGGTGTTTTCTTTGGCTTCTTCGGGTAGTTCGGGTTTGGTGTAGGTGGATGCGGCGTGTTCGGCGGGGCGCACGAGCACGCCGTCGGGTCCGATCTGGTAGCCGCCCGACATCGCCGCCTCGGTGGGACTCGACGCGGATGGTGCGGGCCGGGCGGCGGGCGTCGTGGCTGCGACGGTGGGTTTCTCGCCCCACGCGTGCCACCAACCGTTGGCGACGCCGTTGATGTAGACGGCGAAGACTGCCCCAACGAAGAGAATCACGTAGGTGGCGCGCATCCCCCAATAGAACGGCTCGACGTGTAGCCAGGCCCGTACCCTGGCCTTCGCGCCCTTGGGGCGGTTGGCTCTCACCTCGGCCCGATAGTCGGCCCACCGCTGACGCAGCGTGTACGTGCGCGGCATGGATTCGCGGCGGAACTGCTCCTCGTCCTCCTCAGTGACGGGCCGCTCGGACAACGGTGGAACCATCATGTTCTCTCAACCTCCACGATGAGGTAGCTATCCTCCAGCGCACCCCCACCATCGGAAACGCGCCCTGTTAAGAACACAGGCTACGCCCAGAACCAACACAAAACACTAAGAATGCCCAGTAACCACCACGAAACGTGCTCCCACCCCACGCGCACGCTACCACACAACACCGCCCCGACCTCGTCAAACGCGGACGAGAGAGAACCACAGGGCAGCGAACCCCGCTGTCACACATCCCACCAACCGGACACCAACCACCAACCACCGGGGGCCGACCCCGCGCTCAGTGGCAGCGCCCAGGAAGGCGGAAGGCACCGCAGGCGGCACAAAAGATGGGGCCGCGCACCCGGGGCGCCAATGCTTCGCACACGAACCCGCTTATCGGAGCCTGGGCCTCCTAATCCGCACGTGAACCCGCTTATCGGGACCTGGGCGAGGCTGCCCACGTACGGAACAGCGGGTTTACGTGCGGACAAGCGGGTTAGTGCTCCAGATAGCGGGTTCCCGTGCGTGAGCGAATCGTCGCGGTGTAGACGTGCGCGGCCCCCACCAGCAAGAACCGCCCCGTAGAACGGTAAGAACAGTCCCACAGAACGGTTCCCAAAGAGGAAACCTATCGGCTACCCGCAGCGACGAACCCCGCTTCCTGCGGCGTCGTGCCGAGGCGCGCGGCGATGAGTTCCTTGTCTTCGTCGGATGCGAGGTCGCGGACCCACGAGGCGTAGGTGGCCTCGTCGGCGTGGACCTCCTGGGTGAAGGGGTTGCGCCGCTTCGTGACGATGACTCGGATGTGCGCGACGAACATCCACACGTTCGCGATGAGTGCGGCCGCCGAGACGATGAGCAGCGCCCAGGGGTTGTGGGAGCTGCGGTGGGCGAACATCGAGTCGTGCATGAAGTGCGGGAAGGTGAGGACGACCGCCGACCAGAACGTGAGTGTGTACGCCCGGTACTGGATCCACGCGCCTCGGCCGAGCTTCATGAGCGCGGGGATCGTGCACGCCGCCAGCAGCGCCACGCCCGAGTACCATGCGCGGTCCGCCAGGCAGTTGTACACGTACGCGAAGTTCCACAGGTCGTAGGCGATGATCCACCCGATTGTCAGGTCGCCCCAGACGAGGGCGCGCTTCTTGCCTGTGGACACGAAGATCCCGACCCAGCCGGAGATAGCCAGCAGGTTGAGGATCCCGGCGATGCCGTTCATGATGTTCCACGGCCCGCCCCACGTGACCATCCCCTGCGAGGGGTCCACCCCGTGAATCCCGTAGCACTGGAAGTCGCGCACCACGGCCTCGGCGATGTTCACCGCGAGGATGATGGGTGGGATGAGCAGGTACCAGCGGTTGTGCCGCAGCCTCGGGAATACTTGGAGGGCGACGAGGCAGAGGGAGCCCGCCAGCGCCGAGTACTGTTTCACGATGGGGAACCAGCCGGCCGAGGCCGTCCCCGCCGTTGAGTGCGGCCACCAGAAGATGGTGAGGGCGACCGGCACGACCACGAAGAGCGCGAGGACGACCCACATGTTGCGCTGCGCGAGCCACGCCGCGCCCGCGAGCAGCGCGATGACGACGAGGAGCATCGCGTAGTCCCACCACTGGCCGACCTCGAAGAAGAACAGCGTCGGGTAGTCCGGGGGAGTGATGCCGCCCATCAGTGCTGCTCCTTGCCCCAGTTCGGCAGGTAGCTGCGCTCCATCTTTTGGCGGATCTGCTCCTCCCAGGAGAACTCCGGCTCGCGCCAGCCGTCGAAGTAGGAGGCGTCGATTTCGGAGGCCCACGGGCTGTCCGCGCCCGTCGGCGGCCAGGAGGGGTCGTCGGTGACGGGCGGGCGGATTTCGGCGACGGCGGGGGCGGACCGTCCGTAGCGGAACCACTGGGTGTAGGTCTCCTCGAAGAGGGGAGTGTTGTCGTGGCGGCCGGCGGCCGTGCCCGAGTTGAAGAATCGCCCGCCGAGCATGCCGCGCATGAAGCGGCCCGTGAGGTGCTGCTTCTTTTTGAACTCGAGGACGCGCTTGACGTAGAGGTTTTGCAGGTGGGTCATGCATCCGCCGATGAATTCGATGTTGACCCAGTTCAGAGCTTTCATGGCGGGGGAGGCGGGTTCGTAGCCGATGCGCCAGTGGTTGATGAGGCGCGTGCGCTCTCCCGACAGGGGCACCATGTAGAAGCACCAGGCGGCGGCGAAGTTCGTCATGCCGGGGAAGCGGAACGCGTAGGATCCGGGCGCTTTGGGCGGGTTTTTCGTGTCGACCCACTGGACCATGTACTTGCCGGGCACGACGTCCGCCCACTCCATGGACATGCCGTGGAAGTCGAAGGCGGCGATGTCGCCGGGCATCATCGAGTCGGGCTGCTGGAATTCCTCCTGGATCTCGTAGGAGTTGAAGAAGGGGAGGCGCGCGAAGACTCGCTCGAGGAACTCCGAGGAGAAGGACCCGGATTTTTCGGCGCCGATCTGTTTGAAGAGCCGCCACACCGCGTAGGCGGGCGCGTCGATTGTGATTGCGTAGGTGGAGGAGTATCCGTTGTCGTAGTTCGCGTCGATCAGGTCGTCGCCCGGGTAGCGCCAGGCTTGTTCCTCGGGTGTGGCTTTGCCGCTGAGCTGGCTGAAGGCGTACATGCCGCCCAGGAGCGCGGCGCTCCCCGCGAGGGCGGCGCAGCAGAGGGTGCGATGGGATCGGGCGTTACGGGTCATGGGTCCTCCTCCTTGAGGAATTGACGAGGGGCGCTTCCGCTGGTGCGGAGCGTGGGGAGCCCCGGTGCGTTGTGGGATTCAACGGTGAACCCCGCACGCTAGGTTAGTGTTGGGGATTATGATAGCCGACAACTATTAGCCCGGTTGCACATTCGAAGGAGAATGCTGTGGACTCGCTGTTCCTCTGGGAGCTTGGAACTCCCAAGGTGTATCTCATCTGGCTGCTCGTGCTGGCGGCCCAAATCATCGTCGCGGAAATCAACAGGCGATGGAACTGGACGATCTTCGCCGTGTGGACCGTGGGCGGCATCGCCCTGATGCCCTACGCGTGGATCCACGGGACCCCGATGGTGGGGTGGTTCCCGTTCGGTAAGTACGCGATCATGATCCTGACCGCCACCATGACGGGCACGGTCCTGGTCTACGCGAAGCGCAACCCCGTCAAAGCGCACAAGTACGCGATCTGGCTGGGCGTTGCCCTGTGGATCGGCCTGGCCGTCAACATCATGGAGGCGAACATCCGTGACCTGACGATCTATGTCAACGCGGATTCGTACTACGCGTGCGGCGCCGACTGGCAGTGCCTCAAACAGGTCAACGACTCCCACACCATCGACATGATCGCCGGACTGCCCGAGGCCAGGGGCGTGACCGCCGACCTCCACTCCCAGCAGTGGTACCAAGACGTCGCCGCCAACCTTGACGCCCGCCACGTCGGCATCGACCCGGAGACGGGTTTCCGCACCATCGGCGGCTACTGGAACCTCCTGTCCGCCGCCGCCGGCCTCCTCAACATCATCACCATCACGGGCCTGGGTAAAATCATCGTCACCTCGCCCGGAAAACGCTCCGTGCGCGGCCTCATCTGGGTGGACATGGTCTGGCCCTGGGTCATCGCCTACGACCTGTGGAACCACGCCTTCCTCTACAACTCCCTGGCCGACTACACGTGGTACTGCACCCTCGCCCTGCTTCTCGCCTGCACGATCCCCGCGTTCACCTGGGCGAAAGGGCAGTGGATCTGGTTCCGCTGCTTCACCCTGGTCTTCTGGATCTCCATGAACACGCTCCTGCCCGAAGTCCTGGTCCCGCCCTCCGACATCTTCAACTTCGCGACCATGGATCCGCGCGCCAACATCGCCTGCGCGGCCCTCGCGCTCGCGGCCAACGTCGCGCTGTTCGCGTACTGGCTCTACAAGATCGTCGCGTTTAAGCGCAACCCGATCACGGGCGTCCTGTACTGTGAGCTGGCTGAGTTCCGCGCCATCGTGCGCGAGCATTGCGATGACAAGGACAAGTACTTCCTCGTCGACCGTATCCCGCAGACGCCCGCGCAGCTCGGCTTCGAGCCCGACTCGCCCACCCCGCCCGCTGATGGCTACCGCGCCTGGATGCCGTGGTGGCGGGGAGAAGATCGGCGGCACCCCGCTAAGAGAGACGCGGGTTCTCAGTCGTAGGCGCCGTTCGCGTTCTCACCACGAGGCCTCCCCGGGCATTTTCGGGGAGGCCTCGGTTCGCGTGAGACGAGCCGATGCGCGAATATGTGTCTAAATATTGAGCTTGTAAAACGCTCAAATAGCTTGTATTTTCGAGAATTAAGTGCGTCATTTGTCTCGACTGTCAAACCTGTGGATCATGGTTACTGCATGGGCAACGATGCTCATGCATAGCGACAAGTGAAAGTCGAGGAACCATGCGCCGCACAGTTGCACGCATCGGCCTCGTCGCGGCCCTCGCTCTGTCCATGAGCGTGGCTGCGGCGACCGCCCCGCCTGCCAGCTCCGACGATAACGTCGGCCTGGTCTCGTCTGCCCGATCCGCTGCGGGCCTCATGAACTACGCCATCAACCTCGACCCCAACGTGGGGGAGAGCGAGATGGCCAGCGCCGCCGACCTGATTCCAAGCGTCGGCGGCGTTCTTTTGACCAGCTACCCGCAGTTGGGCACCCTGTTCGCCCAAAGTGAGTCGGCCTCGTTCGCGCCCGACATGGCCGCCGCCCTGGCGAAGGCCGGAGTGAGCGTTCACTCCATCGGCCTGACCCGCGTGGCCGCCGTACCGGAGAGCGAGCGTGCCGTGGGCGGAGCGACGCACGCAGACCTGGCAGGTGCTCCCGCGGCTGAGTCCGCTGCGGACGTGCCAGCCGCGGACGCGCCCGACGTGCCTACCGTGACGATCCCGGACCCGAACAGCAGGGTCGGTTCGGCCCGCTCGAACTGGGGCGCCGAGGCCATGGATGCCCGGGGCGCTGCCGAGGTCGCCGTGACCCGTGCACCCGTGACCGTCGGTGTCATCGACACTGGCATCGACGACACGCAGCCCGACCTGGTGGGGCGGGTGGACACCGCCCGGTCCGTCTCGTGCGCCGTCAACGGCGTCCCGAACCAGGCTGAGGATGCCCGGAGGTTCAGCAGTGGGCACGGCACCCACGTCGCCGGTGTGATCGCCGCCAACCACAACGACATCGGTATTGACGGCATCGCGCCGGAGGCGACGCTCGTGTCGATCAAGGCGCTCAACGAGTCGGACCTGCTCTACCCCGAGGCCCTCGTGTGCGCCTACGAGTGGGCGACGACCCACCAGGTGGACATCGTCCACAACTCCTACCAGATGGACCCGTGGGTGTACTGGAACCCGACGGACCCCGAGCAGGCCGCCGCCCTCGAGGCCGCCGAGCGCGCGATTCACCGCGCCCAGTCAAACGGACTCGCGGTGATCGCGGGAGCCGGTGACCGCGGCGTCGACATCGACCACCCGACGACCGACAGTGACTCGCCGACGGACTCGACGCCCATCCCGAATCGCCCCGTCGAGGGCGCGCGGATGGTTCCGGCGCAGGTCAGCGGCGTCGTGACCGTCAGCTCGGTCGGCATGGAGGACTGGAACGCGGAGCCGCTACGGGCGACGCTGGTGCGCGCGGAGCGGTCGAACTACGGGGCGTCCGTTGACTTCGCCGCGCCGGGGGAGTGGATCTATTCGACCTACCCGAACGGGCGGATCCCGCAGATCTACGGATACACGTCGGGCACGTCAACGGCCGCCGCGCACGTGAGTGGCATCGCCGCGCTCGTCAAATCGGTGCACCCGATGCTGCCCGGCGCGCAGATCATCAGCATCATGCGCAAGCAGGCCGCCTACGATTACGGGCGCTTGAGAGCCCCGAGTGACGGCGCGGAGTATCGAGGCTACGGTTTCCTCGACGCCCGCTCGGCGATGGTGTTCGATCAGGCGTTCCCGGTGATCCGCGCGGTCGAGTATCGCGTCGGTGACGGCGAATGGACCAGCCTGAGCGGTGCCGTGCTGCCCGCTGACGTCGTGCAGATGCGCGTCGAAGCGAGCGCGCCGGTCTCCTACATGAACCTCGACATTCCGGGTGAGATAGCAGTGTCCACCGACCGGGAGGATGGTTACTTCGCTGAACCCATGCTCCTGGAAGCCGACGAGATGGACCTGCGTCAGGTGATCCCCGACGGCCAGGAGTACGCGTCCCTCACGGCGGTGGTGTTTGCTGAGGGCCTCAACTACGACAGGCACGCCGACGACGATGCAACCACCGAAACCACCTTCACGGTCGCCCGCGACCCGAACGCAGTGCCCGCGCCGCAACCCGCTCCCGACCCGGGGGAGGACCCGGCTCCCGGCGAGCCCGTCGCCCCCGGAATCATCTCGCCCGACCTGCCGACCCACCAGCTGCCCGCCAACTACGCCGTGAACCTCACTGCGGGAGCGGATGAGGCTACCTTCCAGCGTGCGGCTGCCAAGGCCTCGTCCCTGGGAGGACTGGTGCTCGCGCAGTACCCGGCCTTTGGGACGTTCTTCGTCCAGTCGGGTTCGCCCAGCTTCGCGTCCGACCTGGGCGCGGCGCTCTCCGAGGCGGGCATTTCCTTCCACTCCGTGGGGCCGACTCGCCAGGCACCGGTGCTCGGCAACGAGGCGATCACGCCCATCGGCGTGGAGGGGAACCCGGTCGCTGGTGCCGCGGACGAGGCCGGGGCCGGGCCTGGTGCGGACTCGCCGGTGATCGTCGGCGGACTCTACCCGCCCCCGCCGAGCGACAACCAGTGGCACCTGAAGGCCGTCGGAGCGCTGGACGCGCAGGGCGTGGACGTCATGCGCGCGCCCGTCACGGTGGGTGTCATGGCGGACGGCTTCGACCACATGATCACGGACCTGGACGGGCGCGTCGACTTCGATAAATCCGTGTCCTGCAACGTCAACGGCATCCCGACCGGCTCCTCGTGGACGTGGGGGTCGACGGATGCGACGCGCGGCACGCAGATGGCCGGGGCGATCGCGGGGCGCGGCGTCTCCAGCGGCGTGCCCGGCGTCAACCCGACGCTGAGCGTCGCGGCGATCAACGTGCAGTCGCGCCAGACGGGCATGCACTACCCCGAGTATGTGGTGTGCGGCTTCGTGTGGGCTGCCGATCACGGGATTTCGGTGACTGCCAGCTCCTTTGCGGCGGACCCGTGGAAGTACTGGATGCCTCACGAACCCAACCAGGTGGCGGGGCGCGAAGCCATGCGCCGCGCCATCGACTACGCGGCGTCGAAGGACGTCATCAACGTGGTGGACGCGGGAAGAGGCGGCATTGACTTGGATAATCCGCCGAGTAAGGATTCGTCGTCGCCCACCGACGCGTGGGCACCCTACGAGCGCGACTCGTGGAGTGGCCTGACCATCCCGGCCATGATGGACAACGTCGTGCCCGTCTCCACGCTGCGCCTGGTGGATGGGCAGGACCCGGCGTCGGGCACACTCGAGCCCGCGTGGACGGCGAACTGGGGCAAGCAGACCATTGCTTTCGCGGCTCCCGGCGAGAACGTGTACACGTCGCTGCCGAGCGCTGCCGGGTCGCCCGGCGATGTTGCGAGGGATTCGTCGATGGCCGCTCCCGTGGCCGCGGGCGTGCTCGCGACGCTGCGCCAGGTGCACCCGGAGATGAGCGCCTCTCAGATCCTCGCGTTGGCGCGCAAGCAGGCGGGGTCCCCTTCCAACTGGGCGCGTCTGGCCGTGCCCGAGGGTGAGCACGAGTACCGGGGTGCCGGCATGCCGAGCGCGCTGGACGCCGTCCTGAAGGACCAGGCGCGGCCCGTCGTCGGCGAGGTCGAGTACTCGACTGACGGCTCTACGTGGACACCGCTGTCCGGGCAGACCGTGTCCGGGCGCGTGTCCCTGCGCGCGACCGTGACCGGGCCGGTGACGTCGGCTCGGTTGCTCGTTGGCGGCCAGGAGGTCGCGACCGGGCAGGGGAGCGGCGAGTTTTCCGGTCCCGGCGTGACGTTGCAGGTTGATGGTGTGGACGTGTCGCGGCCTGTGGCTGGGGGTCCTGCCGTCGTCGGTGGCACGGCCGTGACCGTCGAGGCTTTCGGGCGCAACTCCGATTCGCGCGCCGATGACGACGTCGTTGCTCAGACGCCGTTCACGGTGGGGTCTGGGTCCGGCGGGTCTGGGGCCGGGATCGGTGGGTCCGGTTCCGGTTCTTCTGGCGTCGCCGAGGCCGGGGCCGGGCGCTGGGTCACCTCCGCCCGGGGCACGTGGTGGCGTTTTGATGACGGCACCTACCCGACGAACACGCGCCTGCGCATTGACGGGAAGGTGTACCGCTTCAACGCGCGCGGCTACGTGGTGACCGGCTGGTCTCGCGTGGACGGCCAGTGGTCTTATTTTGGGCGCGACGGTGCCCAGGCTTTTGGCTGGACGCGCATCCAGGGGGCCTGGTACTACCTGGATCCTTACTCGGGCGTGATGCACAAGGGCTGGCTGAAGGACGGAGGGCACTGGTACTACCTGTCTTCGTCGGGGGCCATGGTGACGGGTACCCACTGGATTGGCGGCACGCGCTACGAGTTCGACTCCCGGGGCCGCCTGCTGACGTGAGTGTCGGTGGTCTGACGGATTCCGGATGACAGATTCCGGCTGAAACAAAACGGGGCCGCGCACGAAAACTCGTGCGCGGCCCCTCGCTCGCGTGCTGAGAGTTGTTCTCCCGTCGTTGTCAGTACCGACTCAATCAGCGGTGCTTCTTGCGATTCTCGTATACGTTATTTGTATGAGCGAGCGTCTTCTTCGTGGAGTCCCCGTCAGTGACGAGCAGATTCAAGCGTGGGCTGATGAGGCTGAACACGGGTACGACCTGGCGGACTTGCCTTCGCCGCGCCCGGGGCGTCCTCCGGTGGGGGAGGGACCTGCTGCTGTGGCGGTACGTCTGGATGAACAGACGCTGAAGGACGCTCATAGAACGTGCAGCTTTCGAGGGGATCGTGAGCCGTTCTGACGCGGTTCGCGCGGCGGTGCGAGAGCGGCCCATCGCGTCTAATTTCATTCCAGTGCTCGCAGACATTGCGGGATTGATCGCTCCACCGATGAGGCTGTCCTGCATACGTGTGAGCACGTCCTGAACTCTCGTCCTCTCGATGTTGAGGACGATCCCAGGCGGTGGCTCGTGGTGGGTATCGACCAGTCTGAGCGTGTTCTCGAATTGGTCGTATTAGTTTTCGATGGTGGCGGAGAACTCCTCATTCATGCCATGAAGGCACGTGCCCAGTTCCTGGACGAACTCGTGTAGCTTGCGGGTGGCTGTCTGCTGTGGTCGTGGGGGATGGTCTGCAAATCCTGAAACCAGGCGTCGCTGGAGGAGTTGAGGCCAGTTCTTAATGCACCGTGTGGTGCTCGGTGCTTTCTGACGGTGACTTCTATGGTCGCGAATGGGAGGATCGTGACGGGTCTTAATGCACCTTATGGCGCTTGGTGCTTTCTGACACCGAGTACCACACCAGGTATATCCCGGTGGATTGGGAGTCTTAATGCACCTTATGGTACTCGGTGCTTTCTGACTGCTGACACTGTGTCCGCCGTTTTCGTGGCTGTCCGGTCTTAATGCACCTTTTGGCGCTCGGTGCTTTCTGACCGACGTTCGCTGAAGTGTCGAGTTCGAAGGCTCGTTAGTCTTAATGCTCCTTATGGTGCTTGGTGCTTTCTGACTCAGTCAGGAGGTGCAGTGGGTCGACGACGAGTACCAGCTATCTTAATGCACCTTATGGTGCTCGGTGCTTTCTGACGTGAGCACGAGCTTTGTTCGAGCGAATAGGCGTCAGCCGTCTTAATGCACCTTATGGTGCTCGGTGCTTTCTGACCAGTACTATCGGCGTGTGCTCACGGGGCGTGAGAAGTCTTAATGCACCTTATGGTGCTCGGTGCTTTCTGACGTTCATGCATGTCAGTCTTGAACTTCTTTGCTATGTCTTAATGCACCTTTTGGCGCTCGGTGCTTTCTGACATGG
This sequence comes from Pauljensenia sp. 20925_1_25, assembly GCF_041433955.1. NCBI lineage: Bacteria > Bacillati > Actinomycetota > Actinomycetes > Actinomycetales > Actinomycetaceae > Pauljensenia > Pauljensenia sp. 20925_1_25. The sequence continues at coordinate 198,320 of NZ_JAPWCL010000001.1, forward strand.
CCTGACCTACGTCACGATGGACGGTCCTGCGAAGTCTTAATGCACCTTATGGTGCTCGGTGCTTTTTGACGCGTCGCCTGGAGGTCGTCGGGAAGGCCCGCGACGCTGGGTCTTAATGCACCTTATGGTGCTTGGTGCTTTCTGACGAAAGCTATCATGAATGGTGCTGTGAGCAACGCCATGATGTCTTAATGCACCTTATGGCGCTTGGTGCTTTCTGACGTTCACCTCGTCAACGACAACTACGAGCCTCACGACATGTCTTAATGCACCTTATGGCGCTTGGTGCTTTCTGACCCACCAAGCGACCCTCAGCCGCATCCACATGGGAACGTCTTAATGCACCTTATGGCGCTTGGTGCTTTCTGACACCTTCTTCGGCAACCTGATGAACTAACCAGGAGAGGTCTTAATGCACCTTATGGCGCTTGGTGCTTTCTGACGGCGGCCTCCACGACCTCCACCACCGCATCGCTTGGGCGCGTCTTAATGCACCGTTTGGCGCTCGGTTCTTTCTGACGCGAATGGAATCGAATGTTCTACTTGGCGTATGGTTGTCTTAATGCACCGTTTGGCGCTCGGTGCTTTCTGACACTGGATCAGCGGAAGACGCAACGCAATTCCCGTCAAGTCTTAATGCGCCTTTTGGCGCTCGGTGCTTTCTGACCTCTCAAGTTCGACTTCCTTGGGCTCAAAAACCTAGATGTGTCTTAATGCACCTTTTGGCGCTCGGTGCTTTCTGGCCCATCCACTTCATCCACACCATCAGCCCGTGGGCCTGAGTCTTAATGCACCTTTTGGCGCTGGGTGCTTTCTGACATGCAGATCGCGATAGGGCGATCAGTAAAGGTAAGGCTGGGTCTTAATGCACCTTATGGTGCTCGGTGCTTTCTGACGGCGGTTCCAACTGCCAGTGACCGCCGCTGTCGGAAGGTCTTAATGCACCTTTTGGCGCTCGGTGCTTTCTGGCGACAAGTGGGCACCTGTGAGGGATGCTCACAGATTGGTCTTAATGCACCTTTTGGTGCTCCGTGCTTGTTGACCATCCAAGAGCAGCCCTTTGATAAGTTCGAGAGAGAGAGAGGGGCTAAATGCACCATATGGCGCTCGGTGCTATCTGGCCTGGCTTTCTCCAGAGGATATGAACTTTCCTTGGTAGTCTTAATGCACCTTTTGGCGCTCGGCGCTTTCTGACCCCCCAAGGGCGAGCTGTTCCTCGCAGCCGTGACCTCCCTGTCTTAATGCACCGTTTGGCGCTCGGTGCTTTCTGACCAACTACTACACTGAACCCAACTGGATCGGCGCACGCGCGTCTTAATGCGCCTTATGGTGCTCGGTGCTTTTTGACTGGGAAAACGTGCAAGGAGCGCTCAGTGCGTCAGCTTTTTCTTAATGCACCTTATGGCGCTCGGTTCTTTCTGACCTTCCAGATGACCTACAACATTCACCTGACGGAGGTTGTCTTAATACACCTCATGGTGCTCGGTGCTTTCTGACCGCGGAAATCTATGCGCGATACGAGCTGATCGACCACGAGTCTTAATGCGCCTTGTGGTGCTCGGTGCTTTCTGACCGATGGCGTTACTGGCACTGCTCATCGTACCGATCCTCCTGTCTTAATGCACCTTCTGACGCTCGGTGCTTTCTAACCCAAAGAACAGCGATAACCCCTAGTGTTCAACGTGCTGACCGTCTTAATGCTCCGTTTGGTGCGGGCCACGGATGGTTCCGTAAAAATGTTGCACGTAATTCCCGGCCTGTTGTTTCGACGTTTGAAGTCGGATCGTTGAAATTCTGCGATTTCTAATTGTTGGTGCAGAGTTGAAAGAAGAGAATTACGTGCGAAATTTTGGGCGCTTGGTGCTTTCTGACACTACAACCCCGTCGCTGATGTTGCCAACGGTGCAGTCGTCTTAATGCACCTTTTGGCGCTCGGTGCTTTCTGACAAAGACGAGCGCACCCGCCTCGAATCCCAGGCTCTTAAGTCTTAATGCACCTTATGGCGCTCGGTGCTTTCTGGCTCCGGTGAACCTTGGGCTGATGCTCGAGGTCGACGAAATGTCTTAATGCACCTTATGGTGCTCGGTGCTTTCCGACGACACGTTGTTGACTACAAGATGCTGTCGAAGAAGAAGATGTCTTAATGCACCTTATGGTGCTCGGTGCTTTCCGACGAAAGTCAACACAATCGACGAGTGGCTCTCTGGCGATGTGTCTTAATACACCTTATGGTGCTTGGTGCTTTCTGACACACCGCAGGTGTTCAGCGACATGTTCGCGGCCCCCGGGTCTTAATGCACCTTATGGCGCTTGGTGCTTTCTGACCGGCAACGACAAGACGGTCGGTTTCGCGGGCGACTGGACGTCTTAATGCACCTTATGGTGCTCGGTGCTTTCTGACGCTTCTACGCCGCCACCACAGCAGTCGTCTGGTACTTGTCTTAATGCACCTTATGGTGCTCGGTGCTTTCTGACCTGGAACAGTGGTTTGTTGTTTCACCGCAACCCAGACTCCGTGTCTTAATGCACCTTATGGTGCTCGGTGCTTTCTGACAGTCTGAGGATTCTTCCGAGGGGACGAACTCAATGACGTCTTAATGCACCTTATGGTGCTCGGTGCTTTCTGACCGTCCTATCAGGAGCGCGTCATCGTCCGAGCCGTCAAGTCTTAATGCACCTTATGGTGCTCGGAGCTTTCTGACCCACCCACTCCCCGATCTCCAGAAGTTGGTGATCGAGTCTTAATGCACCTTATGGTGCTCGGTGCTTTCTGACCCTCCGGGATTGCGGGACGCTTGGCGCGCAGCTGCGGGGGGTCTTAATGCACCTTTTGGTGCTCGGTGCTTTCTGACTTAACGTCGACGCCACGGACCCCGGTCCTTGGACCGACACGTCTTAATGCACCTTTTGGCGCTCGGTGCTTTCTGACTGCCCGGCGTGTCGCACCCTCTGTGGCCAGGGGAAACGTCGTACCGGATCGCCAGTGGTCGAAAAAGCACCCCTCCGGCCAACAAGCACGAGGCCAGAATATCAGACTTTTCGTTGCGACTGCTCGCATCGCCGCGGAACGTCTGTGGGGCCGACGCTGTCCCGGAAATCGCCGTCATCGTCGGCGTGTCGCTCCTCTATAACGCTTCACACGTGTCGAGTAACCGCAAGGTTGTTGGGTGGAAGGACAGACAATGACGACACTCGCCACGGCCTCGTCCCTGAGAGAAGCGACCAGCTCCGAAGCCCTCACTCGCGCCAGACGCCGACTCCTCACAGCACACCCCGACCCCACCAGAGCGAACACCCCCACGCCGGGAAGCCTCACCGACGAACAACTCCGTGTCCTCGCCGCCCACGACTGGGCGCCGCCACGCATCGCCGCACTCGACGCGAGCGCTCTCATGATGGCGAACCCTATCACTCGGGCGCTCCTGGCCGAATCGGTGCGCGAAACCCTCGAACACCGCCTCGCCGCGGAACGCCCCCACGGTACCTACGACGACACGCGCGCAGGACACGACTCATTCAGCAGGGGACTCATCGAGGACTACGACCACGGCAACCACCACCTCGCGCGAGCCACCATCCGCGTCGCCGACCCGGGCCTCGTGACCTGTGCGGGCCTTTCGGCACTGGACGTGTCCGACGCCGACGCGCCCATTATCGACGAACTCGCCCGGGCCTCGGACCCCAACCTGATCGTGAGCGTCCTCGCCGACGCCGCCCTGCTCGATCTTGACAGGTACGCCACCGGACAAGGCCTGCGTTACTTGCGCGTTGGAACCACTCTCATGCTCGCGGCACCGAGCGAGCAGCGCCTGGCCGATGCCATCGACACTGTCGCGGCCGCGGCCATCAATGTGGGTGCGCGCGTCACCGACCTGACGACCCAGTATATTGACGAGGAGAAAGCCCTCGCGAGCGTCGGCATCGATCCGTGGACCACCCGGCCCGGCGACGAACCCACAGGCCAAGCCGACCGCATCCTCTACGTCGGCCGCGACGGCGCACGCGTCCATGTCAAAGCGGGCCGCGTCCTCGTCGACGCGCCCGGCTCGCTGCCAGCGACCTCCGTGCCGAAAAACAGCGTCACGCGCATCGTTCTGTCTGGAAACGTCGGCCTGTCCGCGGGCGCGCGCTCGTGGGCGATGCGCAGCGGCGTCGACGTCGTGTGCCTGTCGCGGCGAGGCTCGTACCAAGGCACCCTCATCGGTGCGAATAGGGGAGCGCACGCTAGTCGGCTTCTCGCGCAAGTGGCCCTGACCGGTGACAACGAGCGCCGCGTCCGCCTGGCCGCCAGCCTCATTGGCGCGAAAATCCGCGGCCAAATCCACGTCCTCACACGCATCGCCCGGCGCGACGAAAGCGTGCATGTCGCCGACACGACCGCGCACATGCACGCCTGGCGGCGCTCCCTCGCAGGTACGCGCACGCTCGACGAAATCATGGGCATCGAAGGCGCGTGTTCCAACGCCTACTTTGACGCGCTTGCCGCGTGCGTGCCCGCCGACGTCACCTTCGACGGGCGCAGCCGACGCCCACCCCGCGACCTGCCCAACGCCGCCCTGTCCTACGGGTACGCGATCCTCCTGTCCGAATGCGTCGGCGCGCTCCACGCCGCCGGGCTCGAACCGCCCCTCGGCATCGCGCACGCGCCCACCGACAAGCGCCCTAGCCTGGCGCTGGACCTCATGGAACAGTTCCGCCCACTCCTGGTCGACCAGACCGTCATGGCGCTCCTGCGTACACGCAAGCTCCGGCCCGAACACGGCGTCGTCGAAGCCGAGGCCGGGGGAGTGTGGCTGGGCAGCGACGGCAAGAAAATTCTCGTCGACGCGTACGAGACCGCCTGCCAGCGATCCGTCACCGGCGCCCTCCCCGGATACTCGGGGTCGTGGCGCAGACACATCGCCCACTCCGCGCAGATGCTGGCGCGCGCCATCGCCGAACCCGACTACCAGTGGAGCGGGGTCGCCTGGCGATGATCTACATCATCGCCTACGACATCGCCGACAATAAACGACGGCTCCGCGTCGCCAAAACACTGGAATCCTGGGGCTACCGCATCCAAGAATCCGTGTTCCAACTCCGCCTCGACACCGCCACGCTGGCTCGCGTACGCTCTCGGCTCGCCGCCCTCATCTCCGAGACCGACGACGTCATCCACATCTACCCCATCTGCTCATCCTGCGCCGACCACGCCGACATACTCGGCGCGGCCATAGCGCTGGACGATATGGGGTTGTGTCGGGGAGTGTGGTGAGGGGGAGCTAGCGTTTGCGTGAGCGGCGTCTCCGCCTATGTTTCCCGGAGCTTTCAGGTATGTCGTTTTGTGTCTTGCTGGAGCATAGTCCGTTCTGTTTAGGATGTGAGTCGGAGCGTTTATCTCTCTTGTTCTTGTGTCTGTCCTTCTTATCTGCTCTGCCACGTGTTGTGTTATCTCTTGTTGTCCTACTCTGGCTGGAATTATTGCCATGATCGGACTTCTTTTCTGCCAGAAAAACATCTTTTTGCTCGGAACCGCTTTTTCCCCAAAGGGCTTGAGGTGCCCGCCCGGCATAACGGTTCTGGCTCTTGAAGAACAGAGGACTGCCATTACTGCTGGTTGCATTGTTAACCTTGTTCTCATCAAGGTTAATGTATCTAACGGGAACTGCTTTATCATCTCCATCCGATGTAGACTCATTGTCTTCGAAACCATAAGCAATCCTTTGGAAAGCGCGAATCGACGGCAGGCGCGTCAAGTCGCCGATCTTGGTATCCCTGATCAGTTCTGGTGCCTCTTTGCTCTTATTGCTCTTAGAATCCGAGCCAAGGACAGTCGTGAGCTTCAAGTACCCCTCTGCAATGTCTGGGAGTTCTTGGAAGTAAACGAGTTTGCCTACAATCTCTACCTCAACGAGTCCGAGGCCGAGGGGTTTTCCGATTCCTAGCTTGTGATAACCGATCCCTTGACACCCTTTTGGGGTTAGGTTTTTTGGTATGAGTGGCCACAAGAGGAATGCAAGTTCCTTTGGAGATAGATCCTCAAAACTAACCCTGCACGAAAGGCGCGAGCCTGTCTTTAACCATGAACGCACTCGGAGTCGAACTGAGTCGTTATCCTTAGTCGTATCACGATTCTTATCGTATTCGGTAATGATGGCTTTGAGATTCTGATCAATCGCCGATCGGTGTGTTGGATATGCTGCCTCACCCAATGAAGAGGTAGACGGGTTGAAGAGGTTGGCTCTACTATCGTCAGATCGTTTGGAGTGTATTCTTGCGTTCTTGCTATTTTCCGTCGGATTCGGAAAATCCTTCCGAGAGACAAGAAAGCGTCGGCCACTGCTTGGTTTTGGACTAAGTAGCGGGGGAAGCAACTTGTATTCCTCCTCCTTTGGTGGACGTGCAATAGCGTTGTCTGAAATGGAGACAGGGCTGACCTGAATGCGACCGCGTAGCGCGGTTCCGTTGTCGTCGTTGCTGCCAACAAAACCGAATAGTCTGTCAGCTGCTGACGCTTCATTCAGATTCTTAGCTGGGCGAACATTATCGCGTTCAGCAATGCTTAGTGGAGAGTGTGAATAGGCGTGTCTTCCTACGCTAATTGGAATCAATTCTGAAATTGTGTCATTTGGGTCGATAATGGCATATGCCAGTCGCCCTTCTGTAAATGTCTCCTCTGCGATTTCGCCACTGGTGAAAACATTGCTCTTTCTAGGTTGCTTCTCCTTGTCTTTGTTTGACTTTCTTCTCCTGGCTTGTGTGCTCTTCTTACCTTTTGTGTTTTGCTTGCTGCGTTTATTGTGGGAGTCTACTATGTCTTGTTCGGTTTGGTAGGAGTGAACTACTGTTAGATAGGAGTCTATCGTGGATCGTGAGCAGAGTAGTTTCTTTGCCAAAGTGTTGTTAGTGTTGTTTGAATCTTTGTCTCGTTGGATAAATATCCTTTCTGCCCACTTTCTTTTCCCGTGCTTCGTTCCGAAGTTTGTCATGTTTTTGAGGAGCTGTTCGTGTGGTGTGGTAATATACAGGAATCCTGTAAATGTGTGTGGCATCTTTGGTTCTTGAGTGTTATTTGTCTTTGTTTGCTCGTATTTGCCGAGAACTAATTCGAATGGTCCATCCGCTTTGGAAATTTTGCTTACTATCCATCGGCCCTTAATTCGGTATGCTTCAAATCTGACTTGATCGTGAGTTTTGAAGTGTTCCGCGATTCTCCTCCCATTGTCCTTGTTGTGTTTAAAGGTACCGAAGCTCTCTTCTTTTCTCGTATCATCCAATGCGCGTGAATCTAGGATCGGTATGAATGCGGGTTTATTGTCGTTGTGCCCGCCGCCGTCAAGTCGCTCGAACTCATATTGTCCATCAGCGTCTTCAGGTGGGGGTGCATATGTGCATCGCACAGGGACTAATGATAGTGCTTGGTCTGGTTGTGTTCGGTATGTGAGTTGAGTTCTGTGGGTTTGTGTGTCGAAAATGCGGAAGCGTGACGATGTGATTCGTTCGTATGCTGTGCTTAGTAGCCCTTTGATCATTGTTGGAGCAATGAAGGGTTTTCCTGCGACTTCCTGGACCTGAAGGTAATGAATGCCCTCTTCTTCCGTCTGTTCCCCGATGAGCAAAGGTGAGTGGGCGGTCAATTGAAGATCAAAGTAACCGCTGAGTCTGTCAGCATGGAGGTGATCTAGGTATGTTTGTATGCCCTCTTGATAAATCGCTTCGTAGTTTTCTGAATTGGTCTTTTGTACGTCGTCTGGTAGTCGCGGTATTCGGTTCACACTTGAGTAAAACGTATGTTCCTCATACTCTCTTTCTTTGCGTTTATCACCCATCTTTAGTTCCACCTTCCCGTGAATAGCTGGTCGACAACGACCGTATTTCCGTACTTATCTTCTTCTTGGATGAACTCGAGTGCCGACATGCCGTTAGTGGTGGTGTCTGGTTTGCCCTGTTTTGTCTGATCAGTGCCGGTATCGGGGGCAGACTCTTCTTTGCTAGTCGCAGCAGACTTGTGCTGCAGATAGCTCACCTTGTGGAACAAGCCGCCGACAGGTGCTGACTCCGTGCCTTCAGACGATGCCTTGACTATGCCGACTGTGAGCATCAGCTCGACAGCACCCACGCCGTTCACCCAACGGTACTCGTGAGCCAGAACGTCGCCCTCTGCGGGTTCGTCAGGCAGTTTCACCGGTACCCACAGGCGCAGCTCGAATAGCTTCGTCGGATCGAATTCTCGTCCATCGATCTGCGCGACCGTGAGCTTCGGTGCCTCGGCGGAGGATCCCTGATCGAAACCCAAGACTGGCCACGTCCCGTTGGTTGCGAACGCTAGGCCCTGAACGTCCCCGCCCGAATGTGTCCGTGCGTACGCGAGGAAGACATCCAAGCATGGTGTGTCACCGGACTCCGAGAGGATCGGTGACTGTGCCAGTATCATTTTCTGATTCTTGTCAGTCATCGGCGGCTCCCGTTCCTGCAGATTGTTTATGCGCAGCGCCCGGGCCGTTCTCTAGGTGCTTAGACCAGTCCGTTTCTTCGTACTTACCCTTTAAATGTTCCAGGACCTGTTCCGCGAGCTTGCGCTGCCCCTCGTAGAGGGCGTCAGTCATAGCACCAGCGCCTGTCTCCGGCTGCTGCAGTGCTTCGCAACCAGTGAAATTCCACGATGGAAGGTCAACACCTTTACGGTCAGCCCCCTTTACCTCGATCGTTGAGACGACAACCTGTCCCAGGCCTCGCGTCGAACGGCTTCCCAACGGGAGCGTACCCGCCGACAACTCAGCGAGCACCAGCCCGAGCAACACGTAGGCGGCGTGAGCGTAGTCGGCGTGGGTAGGTTTCGGTTGCTCGCGCCCGACTGAACTGTGCTCCGCCTCGTCAGCATCGGCAGGTCCGCGCTTAGCTTCCGGCCCCTTCTCCGCCTCGATGTTCTTCAGGAGGCGTCGCAGGTCAATATCAATCTGGATCGGCTCCCACTCGGTGCCCAGATACACGGCCTCAGTGAAGAGCCCGCCGTCGATGACGCCGCCCGTCCATCGGTCAATCGCGTTGTGCGTGATCTCGATGCGTTTCCCACGCTCAGTCGAGAGACAATCATGGACGGTGACCGCGCCCCGGTATTCCGTGCTGCCGAACATGTAGCGGACCAGGTTCGGCTCCGCAGCGATCTGTTCGTGGAGATCATGGGACGCGAACGTGGGCAATTCGTCTCTTGCTGCGAGGACTGTCCGCGCGATGCGCGAGGCCCGCGAGCGCAACGCACCGCGAATCGAGGTTCCCGGTATGAGGAGTTGTGCCTCATCCCAGGGGACAGATGGATCGCGGAGGGGCTCTGTCACTCCGTTGGCGGTAGGATCCGTCTCCTGAGCTATTTTCTTGCGCTGCTTCGTCAGGTTCTCGTCCTCGGCGACGAAAATGCCGGTGGGTGACCACCAGTTGATCGTGATGCGCGCAGGTTCGTCCAGACTCCATCCGCCCAGTTCGAGGGGAATTGGCGTCCCTTCTTCGTCCTCACCGATGAGGGCATCGAGAACGTCCGCCGGTGCAGTCAGCCTGCCGGTGTCGGTCGTCCGGCCGGTGCGATGGAGCTTCGGCTCGATAACCTGGATTGTTCCCTGGCCAGAGCCTGTCCGTCCACCGAGGGATACCGCACCGGATCTCAGAACGTCAACTATGAACTCGAGGAGCTTTTTAACGGAATCGGAGGGCGCAGGCCCAGGAATCCCATCCGACTGTTTGTTCACTGTCGGTTCGCCATCGCGTCCCGCCGCGCTGATACGGATGTTGAAGCTTGTGCCGCGGGGCAAGAACTCGTGCTCGTAGAGCGCTCCGTCCGAGGCAGCTCCCGTCGTCCGGTCGATGCCGACGCCGTGACGCCTCGGCAAGGGGGACTCTCCTGAGTCGCTGTCCTTGTATTGCGGGAAGGACACCGCGTAGAAGGTCAGCGCGCTTCGACGAACAGGCAGCACATCTTCGGGGGAGTCCCCTTCGTGGTGCGCAAGATCGTCACCCCACAGCGATTTCCAATTCGTCTCGCTGTAGACGCCATGGGGGTCGTCCTTCAACTTCCGTTCCTCCCACAGCATATTGCACGCCGCGCGCACGGCCCCTCTGATGGAACGGCCGGGGATCGTCGGCTCTTTAAGGCCATTGCGGCAGAAGCGGATGACGGTTCCCTCTCTGTCCCGGTCGGGGACCTCGTCGACGCCGCCGATGTGGAGTTCCGACGTCAGCTCAACGGGGATGGTCAGTTCATAACGTGTGAAGGTCACTTGCCTTCGCCTCCTTTGGTTGCCGCCGAGGAGATAAAGTCCTGTTTTGTCGCCTTCGTGACGGTGAGGCTCTCACAGTTGAGCAGTGGGTGGTCCACGACGAAGCGGCCGTAGCCCTGCGCCGTCAGCTCGCCCACTCCAAAGGGGGCGAGCTCCAGGAGCTTGTCTCGATCCTTCTTGCTGACGTGCACCTGGATCACCGATCCTGCCTGGATCGCTAGGCGACTCGCGCGCGGCCCGTTGTCTGCAGGCGACCACGAGTCGACGCGGCGGTGGCGGATAGAGGTGGTACCGACTGCCTCGACGATGATGCCCTCGCGCCTGAATACGCGAATGAGGTCGTCGGTGGTCCCTCCGGCCCCGAGCCCAGCGGAGCGCGCAATCACGTCGGACGTGAACCACAGCCACACACCCCTGGACGAGGCCGGGGTGCCCTCGCCGGGTGCCGTCCCGTTGGCAGACTTGGATGCATCGCCTGTGGGCTGCGCGATACCAGCATTGCCGAAACGGCCGCGCGACTCCCGCTCATCGTCTGTCTCTTCGCGCAGCGTGCACGTCGCGGACCCGAAGGTGCCCGTGAGCTTGCGTGACCCCAACCGGGCCTTGTGCTCCTTGCCGAGCAAGGCGTCGCCGCCGCAGGCCTCCCAGAGTTCGTCAGACATCCAGACGTGTGCGCGCATGCGCATGCCCTCGGGCAAGGCCTCGACCAGGACCAGCTGCCCCTTACTGGCCGCGCCCGTCTCGTGGTTGATGGCGGTCGTCTGTCGCCCGCGCAGGGGAGGCTTACCGTACCAGCCCTGAGTCTTCGTGCCGGGCTCTTTGCCGTCGCCTCCCTTGGGGTTGAAGAAGACGAATCCGCCGCGAACGGGAATCCTATTCGTGCCCTCGGTGGAGTCACCGTATAGGGTGATGGATGAGTTCGGGGGCAGCGTCTTGTCCGTCTTGAGCGTCAGGGGAACGGGGAGTCCCTCAATTTTCTTGATGACGGGCAACGCGTCCGAGACGAACAGGTGGCCGCCGGTCACGGCGTTGGTGACGACTGCCTCCTTGTCTCCGCGCTTCTTCGACGACACCAGTCGGTGCAGCCAGGGAAGCAGCACCGTTCCGCGCAGGAAGTCCAAGGAGCGGATTTCGTTTGAGAAGGGGACCTCGTAGGACACGATGGGCGAGTTGAGCGTGAGGTCGAGGATCAGGTGGTGCCCGCCGCTGTGCTGAGCTGCGGAACCGTCGACGATTCCGACCTGGTGTTGCGTGCCGCTCTGCTGCGGGGCTGGGAGCTCGTTGGCAGCGTTTTCGGTCAACTCTGCTGCCAGCCTCTTGAGGCTCGTCCTCAGCGCCTGCGCGCGTGACGAAGCGAAAGCGACGAACTCGGACGTGGACTGAGCGTTCCGCGCTTCAAGCTTGTCTCCGGACACGAGGACCGTGCACTCGCCGTCGCCTCCGCTGCGGCCCGAGCCGATGCCTCGGACCATGAGGCCCGCAACCCCCAGGAGGAAGTGAGCCGCCTCAATAGTCTGTTGAAGGTAGTGCTCATCCTTGGCCTCACTCGTCGCCGGAACGGAGAGAGTCACACCGGCCTCGTCGATGAGTGTGAACGTGCCCGTGAGGATGCCGGCCGCAGCGCGCTCCGTGAAGCGCAGGAACTGGTCGCGCGCCGTTCCGGTCTTTGGGTTGATGAACAAGGACACCGTGTCGTGAACCGGGATCGACGAGGCCGGGATCGCGTCCGAGAAGAGAACGTGACGTGGGTGGGGGGTTGAGCCCGGCTTGCTGTCGGGGTTCTGGCCGAAGAGCCACAGGGCAAAGCTGGTCCACTTCGCCTCCTTCTGCCCGTCGAGGGCCTTCGCCGCCAGCATCGCCTGCTCGCGCAGGACGCCCGTGATGACTGTGCCGCGCACGACCGGATCGTCCCCGCAACGCTCGATTGTTGAGTGCGTGCGTCCCGCGTGACCCACGCCTGTGGATACGCCCCAGTCGGACGTGAACACGATGGTCACGTGGCCGCTCGCGGTAGGTGAATCGGTGGTCACTGGGCACCTCCTTTGGTGGGATGGTCTGCTGTTTCCTGGGGGCCATCGCCGCCGGTGTTCTTGCCAATCCGTGAAACGAGGTAGCCGTCGGACAAGTTCCCGGACAGGTCGATGAGGTCCAGGAGCCATCGCACCTGCTCGATGCAATCCTCAGTATCCTTGCTGGGATCGGCGAGGCGGACTTGCGAGGGTAGCGGCCCCAACGCGTCCACGAGTGCCTTCATACCCCGCGCGTTCTCCTGCGCATCCGTCCACTCGACGCGGATCGCGCAGATGGGGTGCTTGCAGCGCTTCGTTATCCTCTTGTCGTTGTCCGGCTCTTCCCTGTCCTTGTCGATCTGCTCCTGCGTCGCGAACGCTATTTTGTTGTTCTTCAGGACGACATACCCGAGACACTCGGATCGCGCCGTATCATCCTTGGGGACCTTGACATAGTCGGCGAGGAGCTTGACGATGCGGTTCGCACGGGCACGCGGGAACGGATCGCCGGTGGTCTGCGTGGGAGCGTCCGGTTTCTTGCCGTCGAAGGCAGCGACTGCCCGGAGGATGCGCTCCCAGGTGGGCAACGGCTGCGACGTTGTGGTGGGTGTTTCCTCAGCCGAGGTCGTGGTTGCGTCCCCGATGCGCTCCGGCGCGTAGTGGCCGATCAGGAAGGGGCGCTGCGTACGGCCCTTGTACTCGTCCAGCGTGTCGTCCGGGTCGAGGACCGTTGCGTCGCGCAGGACGTGGAAGTCGATCGTCGAACAGGGGACCGTATCCTTCTTCTTGCCGAGCTTCTTCCCGCGCGACACCATGCCCTCCGCCAGGTCGTAGGCGATATGGAACGGGAAGTTACGCCCCACGATGGCCACGCCCGCCGAGGCAGTGAGCGGGCCGGCTGTCTCCGCGCCTGCGACGACTGCGAGCTGTTTGAGCAGCTCGTCCTCACCGGTCAGCTGCTCGTAGTGACGAACGTACGATTCTGCGAAGGGAATCGCGAACTTTCCTTCGACGTAGACGGTGAGGTCGTCGCCCCCGACAAGCACCGGGACCACCGGAGGAGCCTGGCGTCCATGCGCGTAATCTTCGACGTCCTTCCACGCAGCAGCTACAGCTGCTTTGACGACACCGTCGAGACGGTAGTTCACCTCCATGACGAACCACTGAAACGGGTCCTTGTCTCGTTCACAAGGGTTATCTTTGCACTTATATGCAGCGGATTTAAGGGAATCAAGTTGGGACTGAACCGTGTCATATGACTTACCGAGGTCGCGCATGATCGCGCCCACGCCGTTACCGTCAACATGGACCACACCAACTGAAGACAGGGAAGGGGGAGTGGAGTCCTGGTCTAGCTCTGACCCTGGCGTTGCATCGCCTTCTCGGACAATTTTCTGCTCTACAACCGCTGTCTCCTGAAAGGCCGCTTCCAGGCGGGTTGGGTCACGATAGAGATCAGCCATGGACGTCTTCAATTCACCTGAGACATCGTCAAGCTGCTTGAAACGTGCAGGCAGTGCCCATGCACGCTTGAAGCGCGCTGGACGAGATAGCTTGTAGTCGGGTTTCGCGTCTTCCTTCGTAGCTGTGTACAGGATCGAGTTGAAATCAACCAAAACCGTAGATTGGGACTCCTCGTCGTTATCTTGCTTCTCCTGTTCCTTGAGCTTGACACGCCCCTCGTATGATGCCTTAACTCCCACTGCACGCGCGGTCGCGTAAATCCTATTCGTGTCTGACTCTGTCAAGGGTGTAACCGCTGGAAGCGCCGATTCGTCTGCTCTCTCCAGGAACGGGAACTGTGGGAAGCGCGCCGCCGCCGGTCGGCGGTTCAGCGAGTACTCACTGAAGGCTCGGTCGAGTCGTTTCAGATCCACCGGATCAACCGGATCAGATGACGTTTCAATGAAGACACCCGTGACGTCGAGGCCCGGGGCGTCAGTCAGCGCACGGAGCGTGACCTCTCGGATCAGTCGCTTCGCTAAATCCGTTGGATCGCCATCAGTCTCGGTGAATCGGACGATCACCTTGCCGGACGAGTCGGAGACCCAGAAGGAACTCGGAAGGGGCTTTGCATCAAGGAGTTCTTCTGCTTTATCCTTCACCCACTTGGACAGCAGGGTGATCTCGAAGGATGCGCCGATCTGCTCGCGCAGGCGAGGAGACGAGAAGATGAAGGGCTGATTACTGTTCGTCTGCAGCATGACGAGGCTGCAAGTCGTATTCATTCCTGTCATCGGTCTTAGCCCTTCGTTATCGGGAGAGTCGTGAGAAGAGAGAAAATGTCTGTTATCATGCGACCTGGTTGATTCACTACTGCAGTGAAGGGACGTCTAAAAGTCGTGGCATTTTCCCCCTTCAATGAGTTAACCGGGCAGAGAATAATTAGCCCAACAACGGGCTTATCTTGCTCGATAAGTTGCTTGGTAGTTGACGGGGTACCAACTATCTGAAGCGTGCTTTGTAGTATCTCAGATTGATCTTTATCGAGAGGATCAAAATCTTTACCAGTTAGCGCCAAGATCACTAGATCGTACTTTTCATAATCATTGTCGGTGTAACTATCGGCGTTGGTGATATTCTCCATCGCAAAGAGATTGGAGTACTTAAGTTGTGTTTCGATGTTTTCGCGTTCATCTTTGTTGCCGATGATAACGATCTTACGATCTTTCAGGCCGCGATTAATGCGTTCGCGTAGCCTGAGTAGTGTTTTAACGGATGCCTCACCAGCCCAGATGACAGCTAGTCCTCCCGCTATGGCGGCGATAGTGGGGAAGAGGAGTTCAGTGCATAGTTCCTTCCACCACGGAACTGGAATGAGAAAGTAGAATACAGAAATGAACAGAGAAACGGTTATGATGTCGCATGCGGATGTTATCGCCACACGATGAGGGGATTTGCTGATATCAATCAATGTCTCTTCCTCTCTTATGCGGCCACAGCGTCTATGACGCCCATGCCGAAGCTCGTGTGTGAGCCGATGTTCGTGTATGCGGACAGGGCCATCAGGCGTGAGAAGATGCGGGTCGCTTCGGCCCCCTCGACGCCGCTGATGCGCAGGTGGCCCTCGTGGGCCGGGATCTGGCGTGAGCTGAGGCGGCCCTGGCCCGAGTTGCGTGGCATCGCCAGTGACACCGTGGATGAGTGCGTGAAATCCTGGGTCGCCAGCACGCTCGCCATGGCATGGCGGTCGATGCGTGGGGGAGCGAACCTCCGATTCCACGTCCACCAGCGCTGCTGCAGACTCGTCGCAATCGTCGCCGGAGACAGGCTCGGAACGTGATGCCCCTTCGACGAAAACGTCGTCGGAGTGACAAGGCGAATCTCCCACGTGGTGTCCTGATCGCGCTCCGCCAGCTCCTCCCAGGATGCCTGGTTGATGATCTGTCCCTCGATCGCAATCAGCACAGCGTCGTCCTCGGTGCCTGCGCCGAGGCGCATGACGCCTCCCCACGACAGCCATGCGTCCAGCGTGTCGACCAGGCGATCATCCAGGAAGCGCACCTCCATGCCGAACGTGGACTCTGAGTGGCAGAGTTCCCCGAGCGAATACGGTTTCACGCTGCCCGCGCCGTGCGGTGGCCGGTGCGCCAGCGTCGGGAACTGGGAAGCCCTGGCCGGGCTAATACCCGGCGGTAAGTCCAACACTGCTGACAGGGCGGCGTGAAGCCTCCTGGGTGTGGCTGGCACCCCCTCTGGAGCGTCAAAGCTCATGTAAATGGATGTCGGCATCGGTGCCTCCCATCACTCGCGTGTGACTGTCGTCTCTGACGGTAGTATAAAATGTCTGACAGATCATGTCCAACTGTCAAGCATTCGGTCTGGCTGATCAGTAGGTATTGCCGTGTATTTTTTGCCTACATTACGTGGTTTACTATTTGCATCTAATTTTGGTTCTGAATGTCCGTCTAATGGATTGTTGAACCCTGTCTAGGGTTACAACGGTTCTTGGTGAAGGAGTTCGTTGTGGCTGGTGTTAGTCGTGTTTTTCAGGGGGGTTGAGTACCCCTCCCGTCGTGAGGCGTGTCAGGCTCGGCATCGGGAGTATGTGCGGACTCTTGCTGATGGTTTGAACTTCACGCAGGCAGCTCACGCTGTTGGCGTCTCGAAGCGGACGGGTAAGGTCTGGCGTAATGGTCGAACTCGGTCAAGGTGACCGGTGTGAGCGAGCTAGTATCGCTCCTCAGGCTCATTGGTACCGTCTGTATATGAACTGCCAACCTCATCGGGTCAATAAATCGTCTCCGAGTTGGGTCTTGACGTGTACTTTTGCGACCCGCACTCACCCTGGCAACGCGGTACCAACGAGAATACGAACGGGCTCCTGGGCCAATACATGCCCAAAGGCACCGACCTCTCACTCCTGACCGAAACGGACCTGGACGCCATCGCCAACCAGCGCCTTGAACTGCTGCTCAGGGCATAAGACGTGTTGCAACCACCCACAGAATCTGCCGTCCCCTTAAAGAAGGGGGTAGAGGTTGGCTCGTCATTAGAGAATTCAACCTCTACCCCCAACCAATACGCACTCACACACTCAACTTGGAAGAGTCTACATTCGTGTTTAAACTCAACCTACGTGGATTTAGTAGAGTCGACATGTGAGAGAATGGTAGAATTTCAGAGTGTCCAAACTCGAGTGAATGCGTATTCCCTCAGCAAAGAGGCTCGCTGGTTGATATCGTCGGCGGTGACTTCCTCCTTAGTTTCATCATCAAGCCAGCTTAACAAGCAATCGTCAAGAAGATTTGCCTTGCGGAGTGTCGCGCGCTTCTCTGCAAAGTTGCAATCGCCCTGCTTGTTATTCTTATCCTTCTTGAGAATTGTCAAATTTCCGAGAGAATATTCGGGACAATTGTTCGAACTTTTCTCATCGCAGGTGGACTTAGGTTTGATATGTTCGATCGAGAAGTCGGCTGTATTAAATGCCTGCCCGCAGTGGAAATCTGAAATATCCTGGGCGAGTTTCATGAGTACATACTGGATAAGAGATGCGCGTCCTGTGGCACGATCCTTCGATGTGAGTTTTTCGCCACTATAGAATAGTTGTGAAAAGTTCACTTTCGTCCTGTCGAGAAGTCCCTTTTCTGTAGCCGAACTTCTCAATGCTGAAATGAGGTCATCAACAAGCTCTTGGCATCTTTTCTTGGTCTTCGCTTCAAAGATTGCGTTAGCCAGGCGATTGTATCGCTTGCGCATGCCGCCATTGCTGCCAACAGCTCCAAGCGCATTGTAGTGAAAATGGTAGTGTTCAAGTGTGCGTGTTAGGCGTTGCAGATCTCTTTCGCGCATTTTTCCTTGGTGGAATTTGCGAATCGCCGCAAGTAATGCAGAGTTCGCTACGGATACGTTGAAAATTTTCAATGCGCGAATTGAGTCTACGACTTGTGGTAGCTTGAGAAAATTAAGTTCATTGCCTTTGTTTGGCAATGCCTGAATGTACATCGTATCCAAATATGTGTAGATTTGCGCGTCTTCTTCTAGGGTGCCTAGGTAGTCAGTGTACCTTTGTCGGATCTCTTCTTCGGAGAGGTGACCGCTTTGTGAAGCACTGAGTTTTGACTTTAGAGCCTTAAAAAGCTCGGCTTCCTTGCATTCAGGGTTTCTTGAATTCCATGATTGCCAAATGAAACGGCTAAAGATGCTGTCATTCGTTCTTGGATCAGTTAGTTTCTCTGTTGTTGTTGTTTCTGTCGGTGTTGCTTGGTCAATGCTGTCTCTTAGTGCAGTCCATCGTTCTGCTATGTTCTTTCTGTCAGCGTCGGAACGTGCGCCGTTTTTGATGATTAGGTTCTTGATTAGATCGGGGAGCTCTAGATCTAGTCCTCGAGTATTTAGAGTCTCAAATACAAGGAAGCCATCCTCTTCGGAATTTAGCTCGATCTGAATTATACGAGCGTTGAGGATATTTCCTCGGAACTCATCTAGTTTGCGTAGTTTTGCTTCGTCATCTTCGAGTCGTTCAAGTTCGGTGACCAGTGATGTTTTGAAATAGGTAAAGGCGTTCTCGATCTTGCGGTGAGATGATTCATCCGCCCTTACTGCTTCAACCTCTGTGAAGTTGAGTACGTCTTTTGAGTAGGTGCTTTCCGGTCGTAGGATAACTGGGTACCTGTTGCCTTTGAGGTCTTCTCGTACGAGAAACTCGCTTTGCGTCTTTTCTGCACCTTGGTGACATTGGCGTTGGATGGCGGGGTTATTTTCGTTGCTCTTGTCGAGATCTTTATATGCGTCGCGAATGGCGGCCAGAGCGATTGTTGCAGTTGTTAGTCGCTGTTGTCCGTCAATGATGACGAATTTATTGCCGAATAGATTAATCCGCTCTGAGATGAATGTTACGGTAGCTCCGAGGAAATAATCGCGATCTTTGGTGACGACATCTTCCCAAAAATCGATTAGCTGTTCGTCTTCCCAAGCGTATGGCCGTTGGTATGTTGGAATTTCATAGAGGCATTCACTCAGGCATTGTTGAATAGTCTTATCGCTCGTTTCGATGTTGATTTGTTTTGACATTGTGGTACCTTTCGTTTTGGTTTCGTTATTGGATTGGTTTCGCAATTGGTTGCTTGTGTGTGCGTAATTCTCTATGTTGTGGTGAATTTTTCTGAATGTTGGCTTTTAACTACTCCTGACTCTCTCGTGGTTGGCGCGGTCTCTGATCTGCCCTGGCCGGGCCGATACCCGGCGGTAAGTCCAACACTGCTGACAGGGCGGCGTGAAGCCTCCTGGGCGTGGCTGGCACCCCCTCGGGAGCGTCAAAGCTCACGTAAACGGATGTCGGCATCGGTGCCTCCCATCACTCGCGTGTGACTGTCGTCTCTGACGGTAGCATAAAATGCCTGACAGATCACGTCCAACTGTCAAGTGTCTCGCCTAGCTGGCCAATGCGCATCTAAAAGAACTTTTCCGCATGATAGGCCCCTTAAGTATCATTATTTATTTCAATTGGTGAACAACTGTCTAGTGCATTGTTGGATTCATCTGCGGATTTGGGGACCAGGAGCTGCCGCAGCCCTACTGTCCATCGTCAAGAATGCTCGAATCCCTACCCGCCGCCACAAATTAGGTCAAGACTTCTTAAAATGTGAAACCCCTCTGGGAGGTTTGTCAGGAACCTTGAGATGATTGACACTATGGCGCGTTGTCTGGACTGACCAGGGGCCGCGTCTCCGTTAGCACAGCAGCACAGAAACGAGGAACTCTGATGCACCAACGCTCATGGAAGGCCCTCATCGCGGGAGGAGCCGCCCTCACGGTCGGCTTAACCCTCACCGCGTTCGGAGCGCCCTCCCACGCAGAAGGCGTCGCAGGAATCACCTCCGAGGCGCGCGCCCAGGACGAGGTCATGAACTACGCGGTCAACCTGCCCGCCACCGCCTCGCGCTACGACTTCAACGCGGCCGTCTCCAAGGCCTCGGAAAATGGCGTGGTCCTGGCCCAATACCCCGAATTCAATTCCTTCTTCGTCCAGTCGGTGAAGGCCGCCTACGCGCCCGACCTCGGCAAGAGCCTCGTGGCCGCGGGCATCTCCTACGACTCCATCGGCCCCACCCGCTACAAGACCGTCACGGGTGACGAGGTCCGCACCGAGCAGCCCACGAAGACCGACGCCGAAGCGAACGCCGTCAACGAGGCCGCCGCCGAGCATGAGACCGGCCTGTCCGCCGACTCCCAGCTCAACGACTTCACCCCCGACGAGGGCGACGCCAACGCCTGGGGCCTGTCCGCCATCGGCGCGGTCGAAGCCCAAACGGTCGACGTTCCCCGCGCGGCAGTCACCGTCGCCGTCATGGACACCGGCATCGACCCCGATCACAAGGATCTGAAGGATCGCATCGACGCCTCGCGCTCGGTCGGCTGCCAGGTCAACGGCATCCCCAACCAGGACCCTTCGGCCTGGAAGGATGACCACTACCACGGCACGCACGTCGCCGGTACCATCGCGGCCTCGCACAACGGATACGGCGTGGACGGCGTGGCACCCGACGCGACGCTGATCGCCATCAAGACCTCGAACAAGGCCGGCTCCTTCTACCCCGAGTACGTGGCCTGCGCCTTCGACTGGGCGGCCGAGCACAACGTTGACGTGTCGAACTCCAGCTACTACATGGACCCCTACGCCTTCTGGATGCCGAACGAGGCCTCCCAGGCCGCGGGCCTCGAAGCGGCCTCGCGCGCCGTGCGCTACTCCAAGGAGCACGGCGTCGTTAACTTCGCCGCCGAGGGCAACTCCGACGACGACCACGACAACCCGACGATCGACAAGGATTCCCCCAACGACGTTGAGGGTGCGGCCGTCGAGCGTAACGTTGCGGGCGGCATCGACGTCCCGGCCATGCTCAACGATTCGGTCCTGTCCGTCTCCGCGCTGAAGCTGCCGACCGGTGCCGACCCGGCCACCGCGAAGCTCGAGCGCGCCGGATTCTCCAACTACGGCAAGAACTCGGTCGACGTGGCCGCCCCCGGCCAGCGCATCTGGTCCACGATGCCCACCTGGGAGAAGGACCCGCCGTTCGGCTACCTGTCGGGCACGTCCATGGCCTCCCCGCACGCGGCGGGCGTGGCCGCGCTGGTCAAGGAGATCCACCCGGATTACACGGCCGATGAGGTCATCGCGCTGGTCAAGAAGCAGGCCGGCTACACCTACGACCGCCTCGCCGAGCCGACGGACGGCAAGGAATACCGCGGCGCGGGCCTGGTCAACGCGCTCGACGCGGTCCTGAAGGATCAGCCCAAGCCCGTCATGGGCAGCGTCGAGTACTCCTACGACGGCGGCACCGACTGGCGTCCGCTGGCCGACGCCCACGTCGCAGGCATGATCTACGTGCGCACCACCGTCACCGGCCCGGTCACCACGGCCACCATGAAGGTCGAGGATCAGGATCCCGTCACGGTTGAGGGCACCGGCGAGTTCACCGGCAACCAGGTCGTCCTGCTCGGCGGCCCCTACGACACCAGCAAGCTGCCCGCCGACGAGCCCTTCGCCTCGGTCACTGTGACCGCGGAGGGCCGCAATAAGGACGAGCGCGCCGATGACGACGTCGCGGACGACGTGCACTTCCACGTCGATGCATCCGCCCACGAGGGCGGCGCGTGGGTGAACGACCCCGCCGGTTGGAAGTACTGCTACACCGACTCGACGTGCGCAAAGGGTCCGCTCACCATCGGCGCGGACAGCTACTACTTCGACGAGAACGGCATCCTGGGCACCGGCTGGGTCAACTATGACGGTGCGTGGCACTGGCTGGGTACCTCCGGCCGCATTGCGACCGGCTGGGCCAAGGTCGCCGACGCCTGGTACTACATGGACAACTCCGGCGCGATGACGACGGGGTGGACGCAGGTGCGCGGCTCCTGGTTCTACCTGGCGGACTCCGGAAAGATGGCCACGGGCTGGACGAAGATCGGCGACTCCTGGTACTACTTCCAGGAGTCGGGCGCGATGGCGACCGGCTGGGTTAACGACGGTGGCACCTGGTACTACCTGAACGAGTTTGGCCAGATGGTGACCGGCCGCGTCCAGATCAATGGCACGTGGTACACCTTCAACAAGTCGGGTGCCTTGCGCCGCTGAGCCGCCACTGACGAGGCCGTGGCCCCTTCCCCGGTCACGCATCCTCGCGCTCTCCTGAGAGCATGAGAAAGCGGGCGGGTCCGAACGTATGGTTCGGACCCGCCCGCTCATATGTTCCAGAGCGAGGAAGGGGCTTCAGGCACTCGAAGCGCCCTTAGCCTCGCTCCGGTGTGTCAGCCCAGCGAATCGAAGAGGACCTGCAGGCCCTCCGTCATGGTCGGGTGTGCGACCGGGAGGAAGCGGAGCTGCTCGTAGGTCAGGCCACCGGCCATCGCGAGCTGCACGGAGGTAATCACCTCGGAGACGTTCGGGCCGATCAGCGTTGCGCCCAGGATCTGGTGCGTGTTCGCGTCCACGATGGCCTTCCAGAAGCCCTCGCCCGCGTAACGCAGCGTCTTGGCGCGCGGGATCGCGGCCGTCGGAACCTTCGCGATGCGCACGTCGAGGCCGGCCTCGCGTGCCTCGCCCTCGGACAGGCCGATGCGGGCCAGCTCGGGGGTGGCAAACACGGCGTAGGGGATCGTGCGGCCCTTCGTGGTGGTCGTCGGATCATCCAGGGACGCGCCGGAAAGCTGCGCGCGAATGATACGGAAATCCGACCAGGACGCGTGTGTGAACATGGGGGTGCCCGCGCAGTCGCCGGCCGCCCACACGCCCTCAGCCGAGGTGCGCAAGTGCTCATCCACCGCGACGAAACCGCGATCCGTCAACTCAACCCCGGCCTCGTCCAGGCCGATGCCGTCCGTGTTGGGCACGCGACCCACGGCCACCAGGACCGCCTCGGCGGACACCGTGGAGCCATCCGTGAGCGTCAGGGTCGTCGTGTTGCCTTCGCGCGAGG
Organism: Pauljensenia sp. 20925_1_25; assembly: GCF_041433955.1. NCBI lineage: Bacteria > Bacillati > Actinomycetota > Actinomycetes > Actinomycetales > Actinomycetaceae > Pauljensenia > Pauljensenia sp. 20925_1_25. The sequence continues at coordinate 220,992 of NZ_JAPWCL010000001.1, forward strand.
CCGACGCCGCGCGGCCGCGCACGATGTGCACGCCGGCGGCCTCAAGGCCAGCCTCAACGACGCGGGCGGCGTCCTCGTCCTCGCGCGGCAGCACGTGATCCCCCGAGGAAATGAGCGTGACGTCCACGCCGAAGGTCGCCATCATCGATGCGAACTCCACGCCGATGTAGCTGGCACCGATAATCGCCAGGGAAGAAGGCAGCTCCTCCAGGCGCAGGATCTCCTCGTTCGTCCACGCGCCAGACTCCCACAGGCCGGGGATCGCGGGACGTGCCGGGCGCGAACCCAGGTTGATGAGGACGCGCTCGCCGCGGATCGTGCGCTCGCCGCCCTCCTCAAGGGCGATCGTCACCGTGCGCTCGCCCGTGAAACGAGCCTCGCCGCGAATGAAATCCAGGCCGGGGGCCGCGAACATCTTCTCGTGCGCAGCCACCATGGCACCGACGATGCCCTCCTTGTGAGCGCGGAGCTTAGCCAGGTCCACGCGCGCGCCCTCGGTGCCGACGATGCCGAACGCCTCGTCCGTGCGGGCGTCGCTCAGGCGACGAGCCGAGTTGACCAACGACTTCGTGGGGATACATGCCACGTTAATGCAGGTGCCGCCGACGAAACGCCGCTCCACCATGGCGACCTTCCAGCCGGCCTTCGCGCGCTCCATCGCGAGGGACTTTCCGGCCTTGCCGCCGCCAACAACCAGCAGGTCGACGGTCTCGATTGCGTTCGTGGACATGTTTCTCCTTCAGTTAGTGAGGTGATACTTATCAGAACGACCGCGCGGCGGATCTATTCCACAGGGTGAACATCCCGGGCGTGTCGCTTCTCACCCGCAAACAGCGAGATACCAGTCGATTGGCTGTTGTATAGGAGCACTGTGTCATAGTGTGGTCCTGCCGGTCGTTGAAAGTGCCTCCGGCATGCTTGAATAGAGCCATGAGGGCTCTAGAAATTGGTGATTTCAAAGAGGATGTAGGAGCCGCGCTCGCGCGGGCCTCATCCGGGGAAGTCGTCACGCTCACACAAGAAGGCCAGCCGGTCGCCGAGCTTGGCCCTGTGCGCATGTCGACGTACCAGCAGTTGCGCGACTTGGGTCTCGAGCGCCCCGCCATGGCGGACCTCGACACCTACCAGATGCCGTCCAAAAACCTCCCTGACGGGCGGGGCATCGTCGGCAAACTGCAGGACTGACGAAGTTTGTCACCAGGCTCCATGTGCTACCGTGTAGCACATGGAGTCCGTTGGTATTCGCGAACTGCGTCAAAACGCCTCCCAGGTGGTGGCCAGGGCTGCTGCCGGCGAGGTCATTACCATCACTGATCGCGGCCGCCCGGTCGCGCAGATGAGTCCCCTTGCGAACTCGTCGATCGAGCGCCTGCGTGAGCGCGGGCTGATAACCCCCGCCACTCGGACCTTTGAGGAGTACTGCGCGTCGACCAAGCCGACAACAGGGCCTCCGCTCAGCCCGGTTCTCCAGCAACTGCGCGATGAAGAACGTTACTAATGGCGCTCTACTTCGATACGTCGGCGCTGGTCAAGCTCATCATTCCCGAGGAGGGGACCGAGGCGCTCGAGACATTCATCAACCGCGCCGACTGCGGCTTGTGGACCAGTGAACTCTCACGCACAGAACTGATGCGCGCGTGCGTACGCCGGGGAGCGGATGCCTCGCAGGTGCGTCAGCTTCTGTGGAGTTTTTCCACGCTGACCTTCGACACCGAGATGTTCGACCTGGCGGGGAGGCTCCTGCCCGTGGAGCTGCGCAGCCTCGACGCGTTGCACCTGGCTGCCGCGCTTTCGATTGGCCGCGATCTCCAAGCCATTGTTACCTACGACAAGCGCATGGCGGACGCGGCGCGCAAGAGCGGAATTCCCGTCGAGTCACCGTGCTGACTCGCTTCCGCCTCCGAGTCACGCTTCGCGTGCCCGGGCGCACTTTCCGTTAGTTCCGGCGCTTGGCCCGGTTCGTGGGCTCCGCGTGCAGCGGGTCCTCGGGCCACGGGTGCTTGGGGTAGCGCCCGCGCAGCTGCGCGCGCACGTCCCGGTAGGGTCCCGCCCAAAACGACGTCAGGTCCGAGGTGACCGCCGCGGGCCGACCCGCCGGGTCTGTCAGGTGCAGGACCAAGGGAACGCGCCCGTCCAGCAGACGCGGCGTGTCCGTCCACCCGAACGCTTGCTGCACGCGCAGGGTAAGCACCGGGTGCGCCCCGCTCCAGTCAATCGGCCGCGTCCCACCGGAAGGAATCGGGAGTTTCTCGGGTGCCAGCTCGTCCAGGCGCGCCGCCTCTGGCCACGGCAGCAGCGAGCGCAGCACGTCCAGCATCGACACCTGAGACAGGGGAGTGCCCGACGCGAGGCGTCGCCCCCACGGAGCCAGCCACTGGTGCGCGCTGCCCGCCAAGGCCTCGTCCGACACGTCCGGCCACGGCTCGCCAAACGCGTTGTGGAGCGCGCGCATGCGCTCCCTCAGGGACGAGGCCTCCTTGCCCCAGCCGAGTTCGCCGAGTCCGCGGGAGGCCAGATGCTGCGCCACCAGCGCGGTCGCCTCCTCATCGCTCAGGGCGCGGGCGGGAGAGGAAGACAAGGGGATCGCACCGAGGCTGCGCGTGCGCGTCGCGCGCAAGATACCTTTCTCAATCGATGCGTCCGTGCGGGTGGTCAGGAGAGCCGAACCCGCCGCCAAAGCATCCTCCTCGCTCAGCGGGACGGCGGCGAGGATGCGTGCGTGGCGCGAGGCCGGGGCGCGGTCAATGGAGGCCACAGCCAGCCACTCCTGGGTTTCCAGGGGAGAACCGTCGGGCAGTTCGCCGCCCACGCCGCCCGCCAGAATATACGCGGACGAGGCCGGGCGACGCCGCGCGATCCACTGCGGGTAGGCGAGCGCGCAGGTCAGGGCCAGCTCGTCCTCGCGGGTTCGCACGCCCCGCCGCTTCGCGCGGGAGTCGCCCGCACCCCGAGCGTTGCCGCGCGCCGCGTCAGCGCCGGGCAGGTCGAGTCCCGCCAACTTCCTGTCTGCCAGCCTGGATGCCAGGTGTTTCAGGCGCGCCTCCGTTTCCTTGACGCGCGCCGCCTGGGCGCGGCCGACTCCCACGTCCCCGCCGCGCCCAAGTCGGCGCTCGAGGCCTCCCAGGTCGGCACCCGGCGTGCGCACATCCTCCGACAACAAGGCCACGAAGCGCGCCGCCTTCGACGCCCCCAGGAGAGCGCTCGCAGCCAGAAGGGCCCTGCCCAGGGGCGGGTCCAACGGCAGCGACGCCAACGTGCGGCCCAGAGCGGTCGCGGCCCCGGCCTCGTCGATGGCACCCAGGGAAGACAAACGCTCCCTGGCGGCCTGCCACGTGCCCGCGGGTGGAGCGTCGAGCAAGGCGAGGTCCTCCACCGGCGTGCCCCACGCGGCCACCTGCAAGCGCGCGTCCGTCAGGTCCTGCGTGGCGATGCCCGGCGCGGACTGGGCGGGCCTGCGCGCCACGTCCACCGGGTCCATGACGCGAACGGCGATGCCCGGCCCAGTGCGCGCGGCGCGGCCCGCACGCTGCTCCAAGCGAGCGAGCGAGGCGGGAACCGTCACCAGCGAAGACAACGAGCGCCCCGCATCGAAGCGCGGCTCGCGAGCCAGGCCAGCATCGACCACGACGGACACCCCCGGAACCGTCAGCGACGACTCAGCAATCGAGGTGGAGAGGATCACACGGCGCTGATCGGTGGGGGAGAGCGCGCGGTCCTGCTCGGCGGCGCTGAGCTGGCCGTGCAACGTCAGAACCTCGACGCCGGGGATGCTCAGCGCGCCGCGCACGGCCTCGATCTCCCCGACGCCCGGCAGGAACACCAGGACCGACCCCTCGGTGGCAGCGACCGTGTCCTCGACCGTGCGCGCCACGTGCTCCAGATACTCGCGGCGCACACCCACGCGCTCATTCCCGAGCGCGCCCACGGCCTCGACGCCGCGTGGTGGGGGAGCATAACGCAGCTCCAGCGGAAAAATATCGCCCGGAATATCCACGAGCGCGGGTTCCGCGCCCGTCGCCTCGCGCAGCCAAGAGACCGTGCGCGAAGCCTCCAGCGTAGCCGAGGTCAGAGCGATAAACAGGTCCTCGCGCAGCGCCGAACGCGCATCCAAGGCGAAAGCCAGCGCCAGGTCCGTGTCCAGGTCGCGCTCGTGGAACTCGTCGATGACGAGTCCCGCGACGCCCGGCAGCTCCGGGTCACGCTGCAGGCGGCGCAACGCCACGCCCGGCGTCACCATCTCCACGCGCGTGCGCTCGCTGATCCTCGAATCCCCGCGCACCGAATAGCCGACCTGCCCGCCGACCTCCTCACCAAGCAAGCGGGCGATCCGGCGGGCCGCTGCTCGCGCGGCCACCCGGCGCGGCTGGGTGACGAGCACCCGCCCGGCCGAGGCCTCGTGCCCCTCCAGCGCAACCGCGACAGCGGGCGGCAGCAGCGTCGTCTTACCCGTGCCCGGGGGAGCGGTCACCACCGCGCAGCCGCCCGGCCGCGTCGCCGCCGCGATATCGCCCAGTGCGCGCGTGACCGGTAGCTCCGGCGGGTTGCAAACAAGTTCTTCGAGGGTGGTCATGGCTCAATATTTCACAAGCGAGTGATACTGCTGACGGGCTTTCATTGCGCGGAGTTGCCGTTTTTTCGCAGCATTTCAACGTCGTACCCTGCTTCTGCCTCTGCGACCCACGCGTCAATCTGGTCCTCGCTGACAGCTTCTCCGTGCACGGTCTGTTTGTTCATATACACAGGCTAATACGAAGGTGATGAGGCTGAGGAAGATGGGGCGGCAGAGTAGACTGGAAGCAGTATGACTACGGAGAACACTGCGCCGACGCTCGCGGCGGCCACCCTCGCACACACCACGGGGCGCGTCACCATCCCCGCAGACATGGACCCGATTGTGGTCCTCGGCATCGCAGACCAGGTCCTGCGCGCCCTCGAACGCGGCTTCCCGCACGTCCGCTTCCTCGTGACCGGGCGCGACATCTCCCTCGCGGGCACCCAGGCGGACATCGACGTGGCCGCCGGACTCCTCGAGGAACTCATCGGCATGGCCCGACGCGGCACCGCCCTGGACGCCACCGCCGTCGAACAGGCCATCGGGCTGCTCGGACGTCTCACCTCGGGCGAAGCCCCCACAGAGGAGATCCTCTCCGCGCGCGGCCGCTCGATCCGCCCCAAGACCCCCGGCCAGAAGGCATACACGGACGCCATCGACCGCGCCACCGTCGTCTTCGGCATCGGCCCCGCGGGCACGGGCAAAACCTACCTGGCTATGGCCCAGGCCGTGCGCCGCCTCCTCTCCGGCGAGGTGCGCCGCATCGTCCTGACCCGCCCCGCCGTCGAGGCCGGGGAAAACCTGGGCTTCCTGCCCGGCTCCCTCACCGACAAGATCGACCCCTACCTGCGTCCCCTCTACGACGCCCTGGGCGACATGCTCGACCCCGAGGCCTTGCCCAAGCTCATGGCCGCCGGCACCATCGAGGTCGCGCCACTGGCCTACATGCGCGGCCGCACCCTCAACGACTCCTTCATCATCCTGGACGAAGCCCAAAACACGACGGTCGGCCAGATGAAAATGTTCCTCACGCGCCTGGGCTTCGGCTCCAAGGTCGTCGTCACGGGCGACGCCTCGCAGGTCGACTTGCCGGGCAGCCAGACCTCCGGCCTGTCCGTCGTCGAAAACATCCTGGGCGACATCGACGACATCGAATTCTGCCGCTTGACCAGCGCCGACGTCGTGCGCCACGAGCTGGTCGGTGCCATCATCGACGCCTACCAGCGCTACGACGATCGAAACGCCGCGCGCCGCGCGCGCACCCGCAGCCACAACACCGCACGCAGGGAGTACACGTCATGACCGAGGTCATCAACGAGACCGACTACGAGATCAACGAAGCCGAGTTTTCCGCCCTGGCAGACTACGTGCTCGACCAGATGCACGTCAGCTCCGACGCGGAAGTCAACATCATCTTCATCGACCCCGAGCCGATGGAAGACCTGCACGTGCGCTGGCTCGACCTGCCCGGCCCGACCGACGTCATGAGCTTCCCCATGGACGAGCTGCGCCCCGGCACGGCCGACCGCCCCACGCCCCCCGGCATGCTCGGCGACATCTGCATCTGCCCGGCGATTGCCTCCCGCCAGGCCGCAGAATCCGGTCACAGCGCCGCCGAAGAAATGCTGCTCCTGGCCACGCATGGCATGCTGCACCTCCTCGGCTACGATCATGCGACCGATGCCGAACGTGAGGTCATGTTTGCTCTCCAGCGCAAGCTCCTGCTGACCTTCCTGGCCACCCGATGACCCTCACCGTCCCCCTGGAGGCGGCCCCGGCCTCGCCGATCATGGGCGTGCCCTCCGTGGCCCTCCTGATCCTGGCGGTCATCGCCCTGGCCTTCGCATCCATCGCGCAGAGCGTCGAGCAGGCCATCCAACGCCTGACCCTCGCTGGCGTCGAAGACCTCATCGAGGAAGAGCACAGGAACGCGCGCATCCTCTACGGCCTCGTCGATCACCGTCGGCGCACCCTGCTGTCGCTGCGCGCCTTCCGTACCTTCTGGCAGGTCGTCTACGCCGTCACGGGCACCATCGTCCTGGTGGACACACGCCTGCCCTGGTGGGCGGTCGCCCTCATCGCGGTGTCCGTCATCGCAGTGATCCAGCTGATTTTCGTCTCCTTCCTGCCCGCCCAGTGGGGCGCGCGCAACCCCGAAGGAATCGCGTTGGTCGGGACCGGGCTGGCTGATCGCCTCGCGTGCCTCAGCCACGTCGCGGACCCGCTGCTGACCCGCGTACGCTCCTCACGCCCCGCCCCCGAACCCACCGAAGCGCAGGCACGCGCCGAACTGATCTCCGACCTGCGCGAAATCGTCGACGAGGTCGGCGAACCCGAGAGCTTCGAGGAAGAGGACCGCGACATGGTCCGATCTGTCCTGGACCTGGGACACACGCTCGTGCGCGAGGTCATGGTGCCGCGCACCGACATGGTGACCATCGACGCCGACACGCCCGCGCCCTCCGCGCTGCGCCTCTTCGTGCGCTCCGGATTCTCGCGCATTCCCGTCGTCGGCGACGACGTGGACGACATCCGAGGCATCCTGTTCTTCAAAGACCTGGTCTCCCGCTGGGAGGCGAATGGCGGCCAGCTAGACCTGCGCGCCGAGCAAATGATGCGCCCCGCCGAGTACGCTGTCGAAATGAAGCTCGCGGACGACATGCTGCGCCAAATGCAGGCCGAGCGCTTCCATATGGCCATCGTCATCGACGAATACGGCGGCGTCGCGGGCCTGGTCACCCTCGAAGACATCCTCGAGGAGGTCGTCGGCGAACTCACCGACGAACACGACCGCCACTCCATCGAACCCGAGGAAACAGAGCCGGGCACCTGGCGCGTGCCCGCACGCTACCCGATCTCCGAACTGGGCGAACTCCTCGGCCGCGACATCGAAGACGAGGACGTCGACTCCGTCGGCGGCCTCCTCGCTAAAGCGATTGGGCGGGTTCCCCTGCCCGGCGCGACCGGCACCCTCGCCGGCGTCATGATGACGGCGGAAGAGGCGCGCGGACGCCGCCGCCAAGTCTCCACGATCCTGTGCCGCCTCGACCCCGACTCTCCGCTTATCACTGACCCTATCCCCGCCGACGACAAGGACAACTGACATGCGATTCCCCTCCGACGACGAACTCATGGCCGGCCCCAACGCCTTCGGGGACGCGCGCATCGAAGTGGCACCCGACGCCGCCGATCCGGAAGCCGACGCCCGCGCGCAGATCGAGGCCGGCCTCGGCGAAACCTCGGACGAGGCCGGGGCTGAGTCCGGCGACGATGCGGACTCTGAGGAATCTGAGGACTCTGACGGCTCTGAAGATTTTGAGGATTCTGACGGCTCTGAGGATTCTGAGGAGGACGAGGACTATGGCGACCTCGAGGGCCTGGAGGACGAGGAGGACGCCGACCTCGACGCGTTCGAGGCACTGACCTCGCTGGCGTCCCTGCGCGAGGACGCGGCCGCGACCATCGAGATCCCGGACTTCCCCGAGGACTTCCGCGCCGGCTTCGTGTCGATCGTCGGGCGCCCCAACGTCGGCAAGTCGACGCTGACGAACGCGCTGGTCGGACGCAAGATCGCGATCACCTCGGGCCGCCCCGAAACGACGCGCCACAACATCCGCGGCATCGTGCACGGGGATAACTACCAGCTGGTGCTCGTGGATACCCCCGGATACCACCGGCCGCGCACGCTGCTGGGCAAGCGCCTCAACGACATGGTGCGCGAGGCCCTGTCCGAGGTCGACGTCGTGCTCTTCTGCCTGCCCGCCGACCAGCGCATCGGCCCCGGCGACCAGTTCATCGCCCGCGAGCTGCGCGGCATCAAGCGCCCGATCATCGCGGTGGCCACCAAGTGCGACGCCGTGCCGCGTGAGCGCGTCATGAAGCATCTGCTGTCCATCGAAAAGCTGGGGGAGTGGGCCGCCATCGTCCCAGTCTCCTCCGTGGAGGGCAAGGGCATCGACCACCTGCGCGAGGTGCTGGCGCAGACTGTGCCGCTGTCTCCGCCGCTCTACCCCGAGGGCGACGTTACCGACGAGTCGCGCGACACCCTCATCGCCGAGTTCATCCGCGAGGCCGCCCTCGAAGGCGTGCGCGACGAGCTGCCGCACTCCCTGGCCGTCCAGGTCGAGGAGATCATCGAACGACCTCGCCGCGAGGGCGACGACCGCCCGCCCATGCTCGACATTCACGTGAACGTCTACGTCGAGCGCGACTCCCAAAAGGCCATCATCATCGGCCGCAAGGGCTCGCGCCTCAAGCAGATCGGTACACAAGCCCGCGCCCACATCGAGGAGCTGCTGGGTCGCCGCGTCTACCTGGATCTGCACGTGCGCACCGCGAAAGACTGGCAGTCCGACCCGAAGATGCTGGGTCGCCTCGGGTTCTGACGTGCCCAGCGTCATCCGCGTGCGCGGTGCCCGCGTCCACAACCTGAAGAACGTGGACGTCGACGTTCCCCTGAACGCCTTCGTTGCGGTCGCGGGCGTATCCGGGTCGGGCAAGTCTTCCTTGGCCCTGGGCACGCTCTACGCGGAGGGTTCACGGCGTTACCTGGAGTCCTTGGCGACCTACACGCGCAGGCGTATCTCCCAGGCAGCCAAGGCCTCGGTGGACGAGGTGGCGCACGTACCTGCCGCACTCGCGTTGCGCCAGCGCCCCGGCGTGCCCGACGTGCGCTCCACTTTCGGCACGGCGACGGAACTCCTCAACCATCTGCGCCTCCTGTTCTCGCGCGCGGGCTCCTACCTGTGTCCGAACGGGCACCGCGTCCCTCCCTCGCGTAATGTCGCCCTGGAGGTTCCTCTCACGTGCCCGCAGTGTGGGGAGTCCTTTAGGGGGCTCGGCGCGGAGGAAATGGCCTTCAACTCGGGCGGCGCGTGCCCGGTGTGCGAGGGGACGGGCGTCCAGCGCGTCGTCAACCGCGCCGCCCTCGTGCCCGATGAGTCCCTGACCATCGACGAGGGGGCCGTCTCCCCGTGGGGGTCTCTCATGTGGAAGCTCATGAAAGACGTCGCCCGCGAGATGGGCGTGCGCACGAACGTGCCCTTCCGGGACCTGACCGACGCCGAAAAGGAAATCGTCTACGAGGGGCCCGCCGAAAAACGCCACATCGTCGTCGCCACCAAGACGGGCGGTGCCGAGCTGGACTTCACCTACTTCAACGCGGTCGCCACGGTCGAAAACGCCCTGTCGAAGGCGAAAGACGAGAAGGCTCTTGCCCGCGTCAACAAGTACCTCATCACCCGCACGTGCCCGGCTTGCGACGGCACGCGCCTGGGGGAGCGGGTGCGTTCCACACTGATTGACGGCATGGATCTGGGCGAGGCCTCTCGCCTGACCCTCACGGAACTGCGCGAGTGGGTCCAGCGCGTCCCCGGCCTCGTCCCGGAGGAAGTGGCACCCATGGCCCGCGTCATTGTTGATGAGATGACCGAGCCGATGCAGCGCCTCGTGGAACTCGGTCTGTCCTATCTGTCTCTCGACCGCGCCTCCTCGACGCTGTCCAATGGCGAGCGTCAGCGCGTGCAGCTCGCCCGCGCCGTGCGCAACCAGACGACTGGGGTCCTCTACGTCCTCGACGAGCCGACCATCGGCCTGCACCCGGCCAACGTTGACGGTGTCCTGGTAATCATCCGTCAGCTCATCGCCGACGGGAACTCCGTTGTCGTCGTCGACCACGATACGCGCGTTCTGGGGGCCGCCGACCACCTCATCGAAATCGGGCCGGGTGCAGGCGCGGACGGCGGTCGCGTCATCTTCCAGGGGTCCATCGACGAGGCCTCCCGTGCCCCCGCTTCTCGCATCGGCCCGTACATGGCTGGGCTGCGTCGGGTTGAGCGTGTGGTGGGGGAGTCTGGTCGGGGCGCGGACGTCGACAGGCGCGGCGCGCTTCACCTGGAAACCTCGCAGATACACACGGTGCAGTCCCTGAGCGTGGACATACCCGTTGGCTCTCTGACGGCCGTCACGGGCGTGAGCGGCTCGGGCAAGACAACGCTCGTGCTGGAGTCGCTGGTTCCCGCACTGCGTGCGCGCCTGGCGGGTGACCCGCTGCCGGCGCACGTGCGCGACGTGGATGCCGCCGGGATCTCCCGCGTCAACCTGATCGACGCGACACCCATCGGTGTCAACGTTCGTTCGACCGTGGCCACGTATTCCTGTGTGCTGGACGAGCTGCGCCGGGCGTTCGCACGCACGGAGGAAGCACAGGCGGCTGGGCTCAAGCCCGGCGCGTTCTCCTACAACACGGGTTCGCTGCGCTGTCCCACATGCGACGGGACCGGGCAGATCACCCTGGACGTGCAGTTCCTGCCGGACGTAGACATCGAGTGCACCGAGTGCCGGGGAAGCCGCTACGGCGCGCAGGCCGCATCGATTCGCCGCGATGGCCTCTCGTTACCCGATATTTTGGCGATGAGCGTCGATGAGGCCCGGGTTGCTGTGCGCGGCCTGAAGAAAGTGGGCGCGCTCCTCGAGACGCTGTCCGGCCTTGGTCTGGGGTATCTGACGCTCGGCGAGGCCACGCCTGCCCTGTCCGGTGGCGAGGCGCAGAGACTCAAGCTGGCCTCGGAGATGGGGAGGCGTCAGGACGGCGCGCTCTTCGTCTTCGACGAGCCGACCATCGGCTTGCACCCGGACGACGTGCAGGTCCTCTTGGATGTGCTCCAGCGCCTCATCGAGCGGGGAGCGACGGTCCTCGTGATCGAGCACGACCTGGATTTGATCCGCTGCGCTGACTGGGTCATCGACATGGGTCCAGGCGGCGGCATAGAAGGCGGTCGCATCGTCGCACAGGGCACCCCGAGCGATATTGCGGCCAACGAGGCCTCGGTGACGGGCCGTTACCTGCGCTGACGGGGTCATCATTACCGGCTCGGCGCCCTGTGCCCGGTCTGGTTGTGGGCCAGGAGTGACTCGGTTTGCCAGTTCCGCGTTTATTCTTGTGTGTTGGGGCGCTGCACCCGATCCGTAGGCAATGCACCTCTTCTGATCGGGTGTAGTGCCCCTGATCGGGTGTAGTGCCCCTGATCGGGTGCAGCGCCCCCGTGCTTCTGGCAGTTGTGGCGGTTGCCGGGGATGTGGGTGGCTTCTGGGAGTTGCCTTCTGCTGGGGGTTCTTTGCGGCCTCGTGTTGTGGTCCTCAGAAATGTTGCATGCAATTCCCGTGTGAACATTTCAAACATTGAAATCGTATCGTTGAAATTGCAATGTTTTGAGGTGCTGCAGAAAGTTCGGGCACCCGAATTGCATGCGACTGATGGTTGATGAAGCGCGTCAGGTGAACTCCTGTGTGCGCACGTCGGCCCACGACACTGTCCGTGATCCCCGGGACGCTTCGACCTGTTGGGCTCAGCTGCGATGTCGTGGTTTGCGGTGCCACCCGTAGGATCCAGCTGCGCGTTGAGGAGCTTACGGTGCCACCCGTAGGGCCGAGCTGCCATGCCCCTGGACAGAACAGCTCACGAAGAAGGCATAACGCAGCGCCCGGCTGCGCAATGGCAGCCGGGCACCGCTGTACCGTGATCAGATCACTTGACGATGACGACTCGCAGGAAGCGGGGGCCGTGCACGCCGTTGACACGGACCAGCTCGATGTCCGAGGTCGCCGAACCGCCGGCGATCCAGGTCATGGGACGCGTCGGGTTCTTGCCGAGGATGTCCACCGCCTGGGGGACCGTGGGAACGATGTCGGCGGCCTTGAGGACGACGACGTGGGTGTCGGGCACGAGCGTGATCGCGCGTCGACCCTGATCGGGCTCTCCGTCGAGAACGATGGTGCCGGAGATAGAGATGGCAACGCGGCAGCGCGTGACGACCGCGTCGATCTCGTCCAGTTCCAGCGTCGGGATGGCCTGCTCGCGGCTATCCTCACGGACCGTGCGGCCGTCGCGGGCGGCGGCCTTCTTGAAGGTCTCGTCCAGCCCGGTCGGCACGACGACGGAGGTGGCCTTCTGGTCGGCCAGGAAGGTCGAGATCGCGTCGGCGACCTCGGACTCCTTGGAGACCACGACGACCTTTGCCGAGTAGTCCTCAAGCTTTTCGATCATTTCGTCGATGACGGCCTGCGAACCGGGCGCGTGCTCGGTGGAACGGATGTAGTCGCGGGGGATCGGGCGCACGGGACGGCCCTGCTGGGAACGGGAGATGGCGTCGCGTGCGCGAGCCAGGATCGCGGTTTTTGCGTCCATGGTGGTGGTGCTCATGTCACGCCTCCTTCGGGGTCGTGTTGGTGGTCATGCCGTGTTCGGAAGCGAGCGGGAGTCCCGTAGCGGGGCGGTCCGTGCGCGGCGCGTTGGCGTCGGAGTCCTTGTGGGTGCGCTTCCACCACTGACGGAAGGTCTCCTTCGGGGCGACCGGCAGGTCGCGTGCGCGCGTCCACAGCGAGGCCGGGAACGGCAGCGCGCCGATGGCACCCTTCTTGGCGAACAGGCGGGTGGCCTTCGTGCCGGTTCCAGCCATCTTCCACAGCGTCGAGTTCGACATGACGGGCGTGGCAACGCCCAGCGCGAGGTCCCACACGTCGGGCACGAGGTTGCGCTTGACATCAACCGTGCGCGCTCGCATGTGGATGAGGATCGTCGGGATGTCGATCTTGACGGGGCAGACCTCGCCACACGCGCCACACAGGGAGGAGGCGAAAGGCAGGGTGTGCACCGGATCGTCCTCGGCGAGGCCCTGGGTGAGCTGCGGGGTGAGGATCGCGCCGATGGGGCCCGGGTAGACGGAGCCGTAGGCGTGGCCGGAGGTGTGCTGGTAGACCGGGCAGATGTTCATGCACGAGCCGCAGCGGATGCAGGCGAGGGCCTGGCGGCCGATCGGGTCGGTGAGGACCTTGGTGCGGCCGTTATCCATGAGGATCAGGTGGAACTCCTGCGGGCCATCGCCGGGGGTGACGCCCGTCCACATGGAGGTGTAGGGGTTCATGCGCTCGCCGGTCGCGGAGCGGGGGAGCAGCTGGGAGAAGATCTCCACGTCCTGGAAGCGGGGGACCAGCTTCTCGATGCCCATCAGGGTGATGAGCGTGTCGGGTAGGGTCAGGCACATGCGGCCGTTGCCCTCGGACTCGAAGATGGAGACGGTGCCGGTTTCCGCGATACCCATGTTGGTGCCGGACACGGCGACCTTGGCGTGCAGGAACTTCTTACGCAGGTGGGCGCGGGCGGCGGCCGTCAGTTCGGTCGGGTCGTCGGAGAGGTCGCGGGGCGCGTCTTCCATGCGATCCAGGAAGATACCGCGGACCTCGGAGCGGTTGCGGTGGATGGCGGGGACCACGATGTGGCTGGGCATGTCGTCGGCCAGCTGGACGATCATCTCGGCGAGGTCGGTCTCGCGAGCGCTGATGCCCTGGTCCTTCAGGTACTCGTTGAGGTTGGTCTCCTGGGTGGCCATGGACTTGACCTTGACGACCTCGGTGACGCCCTTGGACTTGATGATGTCCGCGACGATGCGGTTGGCCTCGTGCTTGTCGCGCGCCCAGTGGACGATGCCGCCGCGGGCGGTCACGTTGCGCTCGAACTCCTCGAGCAGCTCGGGCATGCGCGAAGCGACCTCGAACTTGACGGCCTCGGCGGCGCTGCGCAGCTTCTCCCAGTCCGGCATTTCCGCGACGCGCTGGGCGCGCTTGGAGCGGATCGTGCGGGTGGCGTGGCCCAGGTTGCGGCGCATCTGCGTGTTGGCCAGCGTCTTGTGGGCACCCTCGGGGAAGGAGGGACCCCAGCGGAGGGTGTCCTCGGGGATGGTGACGGTGGTGCGCCAGCCGCCGGTGTGGGAGTCGGGGGCGGAGGGCATTCCGATGAACGTTGCGGTCATGTCAGATCACCTGTGCGCTTTCGGGTGCGAAGGAGATGTTGCCCTCGAAGGGCTGGTCCTTGGTGGATGCCAGGATTTCGGCGAGGTGCATGGGGCGGATGCCGGAGTTGAGGCGGGAGAGGCCGCCGCCGACGTGCATGAGGCAGGAGTAGTCGCCCATGACGAGGACTTCGGCGCGCGTGGACATGACGTTGGTGACCTTGTCCGCGAGCATGGAGGTGGAGGTCTCGGAGTTCTTCATGGCGAAGGTGCCACCGAAACCGCAGCAGACCTCGGCGTCGGGCAGGTCGACGAGGGTCAGGCCCTCGACGGCGTGCAGGAGGCGGTAGGGGCGATCGCCGACCTTGGCGATACGCAGCGAGTGGCAGGTCGGGTGGTAGGTGACGGTGTGGGGGAAGTAGGCGCCCACATCCTCCAGGCCGAGAACGTCGGTGAGGAGTTCGGTCAGGTCGTAGGTGTGCGCGGCGATGCGCTGGGACTGCTTGGCCAGTTCGTGGTCACCCACGTGCTCGGCGACGACCTTCTGCTCGTGGCGCACTGCACCGGTGCAGGAGCCGGAGGGGACGACGATGGCGTCCCACTCGCCGTCGAGCACGGGCTCGAAGGCCTTGACGTGGTTGCGGGTGATCTTGGCTGCGTCTTCGAAGTAGCCGGTGTTGGCGTGCATCTGTCCACAGCACACCTGGCCTTCAGGGAAGACGACTTCGTGGCCGAGGCGCTCGAGCAGCGTTACTGTCGCCTGGGCGGCCTGGGGGAACATGACGTCTGCCAGGCAAGTGGAAAAGAGAGCGATTCGCACTGGGGATCCTTCCTCGTGGGTGCTGTCGCCCATTAGTATGACTGGGTCTGAGGTCCCGGGAGAACAATTCTGTGGGGTCGCCGCTAACTTACCTGTAGAAGTGGCGGAAACGTGCGGAAAAGTCGGGATAAATAATCTGTTGAAAACTGCCTCCGAACGGGTCATCTAGGACCTATGGGACCCGACTTAGAGCAAGGCGATCTTGCGTTTATCGTTTCTCTCTCGTCGCGTGCTCACACGCAGCAACCACGGCCTCGTTCATGGAGGGTTCATGGACGAGGCCGGGGCAGGCAATCGTGGGCGTGGCTCGGTCAGCCGGTGGTGCCCTCGCCGGTGACGATGATGAGGTGGCAGTCGGTAGATGCCGCGAAGTTGGTGATGGTGAACGACCCCCAGTCGGAGTAGATATCGTTCGCCTGTGTGTTGAGGACGTCGTTCGCGTGATCGGAGGGGACCGTGTAGAAGTGGCAGTCCTGCGGCACGTACTGGTAGAGACCCGGGTAGATGCCGGGCAGGAGGGAGTTGTTCCCGTCTGCGCTGTCCGTGAGCATCTGGATAGTGTCGGCGGGGACGGTCGCGACGCCGGTCACCCAGAAGTGGTGGTCGGGGGAAGGCAGCCCGCGTCCCTCGGGGAAGTTGGCCGCCGCGACGTGCCCCTCGGTCGCGCCCAGGGTGGGCATGCGTACGTTAAAGGAATCGGTTCGCTCTTGGACCGTGATCTCCCCGTCGGTCTTGTAGGTGAATTCCGCGAAGCGGGGATCCCCGGGGAGGCGCTCACGTGAGGATGTTGAGCCGAAGGGGTTGCAGGCGGTGGTGAGAGCTGCGACTGCTGCGAGCGTGGCAAGCAGGCGGAGGGGAATCTTCATCGGAGGGCCTTCCTGACGGAGGGACGCGACGGGCGTCGTTGCGGCATTCAGTGCGTCGAGGCTACAAGGGCGCGCAACGTGCACGCAAATAGGGTGGGGCCCGGCAGACGCGCGTCTACCGGACCCCACCGCACACAATGACGGGAATTAGTGCGGCATGTAGGAACCCAGCCACCCCTGGGAGGCGACGAACACCAGGACGCACAGCACCAGGAGCAGGCCAATCGAGTACGGAGCGGCCTTCTTGAGGATCTCCGCGTCCGAGCCCTCCGAATCGACGGAGGTAGCGGCAATCGCCAGGTTCTGCGGGGACACGATCTTGCCGATGCCACCGCCGATGGTGTTGGCGGCCAGAAGGATGGACGGGTCGAGGCCCGCACCCGCAGCGGCGGTCGACTGGAGGTTCGCGAAGAGCGCGCCCGCCGAGGTCGCGGAGCCTGCGACGGCGGTGCCGATCCAGCCCAGGATGGGGGAGAGGAACGCGAAGGCGGCACCCGTCGTCGCCAGGGCGGCACCGATGGAGGTGGTCTGGCCTGAGAAGTTCATGACGAAGGCCAGCGCCATGACGGAGGCGATGGTCAGGATCGCCATGCGCAGCGAGTAGATGGTGCGCGGCAGGACCGTGAACATCTCACCCACGGAGGTCTGGAAGCGACCGTTCGAGGAGTTCGTGCCGTACACGATGGCGACGATGATGCCGGTGACGAAGATCCAGGTGCCGGGGTTGGACAGGATCGACAGCGAGTAGATCGCGGCGCTTGAGGGGGTGCCGTCGGCGGTCAGCAGGTTGCCGTAGACGCCGGGCCAGTGGATCTTGACATCCGTGGAGGAGAAGAAAGCAGCGACGGGCTTGGCCAGCTTCGTGATCGCAATGATGACGACGACGAGGACGTAGGGCAGCAGGGCCAGGCCGATGCGCGACCCGGTGGGCTTGTCGGATTCGTCGGTCGTCGTGGCGAATTCCCCGGGGGTCGTGGGACCCCAGAAGAGGAGGAAGACGTAGCAGGCGGCGAAGCCGAGGAGCGAGGCGACGACCGCGGTCAGCTCGTAGGAAACGGAAGGAGTGAAGAAGTGGCCGACGCCGGCTGCGGCACCCGCGACGAGGGCGAGGGGCCAGAGCTGGCGCACGCCGCGCCCGCCGTCCAGGATGAACAGCATCAGGAACGGGATGAACAGACAGAAGATCCAGGTCAGGTGGCCCATGTCGCCTGCGACGATGACGGGTTCAGCGCCACCGAGCTTGCCGGCGGTCGTCGTGGGGATGGCCATAGCGCCGAAGCCGACGTTGATGGCGTTGCCGACGACGGTGACGACGGCTGCCTTGATCTTCGGGACACCCAAGGTCACGAGCATGGCGCAGGTGATGGCCACGGGCGCGCCGAAGCCAGCCAGGCCCTCGAGCAGGCCGCAGAAGCACCAGGCGACGAGGAGTGCCTGGGCGCGCTGGTCGCCGCGACCGATCGTGTTGAACACGGCCTTGAGATCGGATGATCGGCCCGACTTTTCCGTGAGGTTGTAGAGCCACACGGCCGCGATGATGATGTAGATGATGGGCATGAAGCCCATGGCTGCGCCCTGCGTACCGGCCAGGAGCGCCATGCCGATGGGCATCTTGAACGCGAGGACCGCGATGACGAGGGACGTGACGAGCGAGATGATCGCGCACCAGTGGGTGGCGACCTTGAACACGCCCATGAGGACGAAGAAGAGGACGAGGGGGAGAAGGCCGACGATGGCCGTCAGGAAGACGTTGCCCGCGACGGACGTCGTCGAGGGGGTAAAGGATTGGGCTAACAACAGGGGGGTCATGACTGCTCCGCGCGTCGTTGTGTGGGACATTGGACCTATTTATCATGACATATGAATGGCGCGATTGACGAATGTTGGCGCGGATTTTCAGGCCGTTGGTCCTTGACGCATCCGACGTGTCCGGGTGATGCGTCGTCGGATCGTCGCGCCGCATCTCACGTCCAGTATGCGCAGCCCTCTCTCACGTGACCAGGAGCGTCGATAGACTACGAAGTGTGAAGACTACATCTGACGTTCCCGTTCCCACCGGCTCGCGCATGCCTATTGGCAAGTACCGCGCGTTCCTGGATACGAATCCGATCAACCTGCCGGATCGCCAGTGGCCCTCCAAGCGCATCACGAAGGCGCCGCGCTGGATGTCTACCGACCTGCGCGACGGCAACCAGGCCCTCATCGAGCCGATGGACCCGGCTCGCAAGCGTCGCATGTTCGACCTGCTCATCAAGCTGGGCTACAAGGAGATCGAGATCGGTTTCCCCGCGGCCTCACAGACCGACTACGACTTCGTGCGCTCCCTGATCGAGGACGACGCGGTGCCCGAGGATGTGACGATCTCGGTGCTCACGCAGTCTCGCCCCGAGCTGATCGAACGCACGGTCGAGGCCATGGTCGGCTTCCCGCGCGCGACCGTGCACCTCTACAATGCGACGGCTCCCGTGTTCCGCGAGGTCGTCTTCCACGCTGATAAGGCGCAGACGGTTGAGCTCGCTCAGTCCGGTGCGCGCGAGATTATTGCGCAGGCTGAGAAGCGCCTGGGGGACGAGACGATTTTTGGCTTCGAGTACTCTCCGGAGATTTTTGTCGACACGGAGCTGGATTTCGCGCTCGAGGTGTGCGAGTCCGTCATGGACGTCTGGGAGCCGGGCGAGGGGCGCGAGATCGTCCTGAACCTGCCCTCCACGGTCGAGCGCGCAACGCCGAATGTCTTCGCCGACCAGATCGAGTGGATGAGCCGTAACCTGAGCCGCCGCGAGTACGTGGCGCTGTCCGTGCACCCGCACAATGACCGCGGCACGGGCGTGGCGACGGCTGAGCTGGCGCTGCTGGCCGGCGCGGATCGTATCGAGGGTTGCCTGCTGGGCCAGGGTGAGCGCACCGGCAACGTCGACCTGCTGACGCTGGGCCTGAACCTGTTCAGCCAGGGTATCGATCCGGGCATCGACTTCTCGGACGTGGATGCTATCCGCCGCACGGTGGAGTACTGCACGCAGATGGAGACGTCCCCGCGTGCCCCCTACGTCGGCGACCTCGTTTATACGAGCTTCTCCGGTTCGCACCAGGATGCGATTAAGAAGGGCTTCACCGCCCGCAAGGCCAAGGTCGACGCGGCCGGCGGCGACGAGAACGCTGTCGTGTGGGAGCTGCCCTACCTGCCGATCGACCCGCACGACGTGGGCCGCTCCTACGAGGCCGTGGTGCGCGTGAATTCGCAGTCCGGCAAGGGCGGTGTCGCCTACCTCATGTCGACCGCGCACTCCCTGGAGCTACCGCGCCGCCTGCAGGTGGAGTTCTCCCGCATCGTTCAGCGTCACACGGACACCTACGGCGGCGAGATCAACGCGGCGACGCTGTGGAAGATCTTCGCGGACGAGTACCTGCCCACCAGCGCTGCTCCCGGCCTGGAGCCGTGGGGCCGTTTCGAGATGCGTTCCTCGCAGGTGTCCTCTATCGACGACGAACACGTCGAACTCAATGCGACGCTCATCGACGGTGGCGAGTCCGTGAAGGTCCAAGCGGTAGGTACGGGCCCGATCGACGCCTTCGTCTCGGCGCTGCACGAGTTCGACCTGGACGTGCGTATCCTCGACTACTCTGAGCACGCGATGAGCCAGGGCCGCGACGCGCGCGCCGCAGCCTACGTGGAGGCAGCCGTGGATGGCCAGATCGTGTGGGGTGTCGGTATCGACTCCTCGATCACGCGCGCCTCGTACAAGGCCGTTATTTCGGCGGTCAACCGCGCCCTGCGCTGAGCGCATCGACATAAGAAACACCGGCCTCGTCCCAATGAGCGAGGCCGGTGTTTTGCTGCGCGTCAGGCGCGTGCCGAGGTCATGGTCGGCTTCTGCGCGAATATGGTGAGCGCGTGCAGTACCTGGCCGTCGAGGATGCGGGAGATCCTCTCCGTGAGGATATAGGGGTCGGAACTCATGCCGGAAGCCAGCCACTGGCTGACGTGTCCGAGCACGCAGAGCGTGAAGTGGTCGGCGATGAACACGCGGTCGCCCTCGGTGACTCGCAGGTCTTGGCTCAGCTCGTCAACGATGGGTTCCATGACGGAGTGCAGCTGCTTGTAGAGGAAGATCTGGAATTCCTCCATGCCGAGCGAGGAGAGGACCGAGCGGGTCTCCTCCGGGTGGGACTGCATCCACACGAGCACGGCGAGCAGTCCGTCGGACCATTCGTCGTAGGTGGAGTGGGTGGCGACCTGGTTGCCGACCTCGCGCTTAAAGACCCACACGGTCAGGTCGCGAATGTCGGAAAAATGATAGTAAAAGGCCTGACGGGTCACGCCGGCGGCGCGCGTGAGACCGGAGACTGTCACCTTAGACAGGGGTGTGGTTGTCAGCGCGTCGCGTAAGGCGCGCGCGAGTGCCGTTTTGGCATCAGGATGGGGCATCAGAAGTCCTCGTCAGCGGTAAAAGAGAGGTTACGTGCGGACTGTACATGTCAGAATGCGGAACCGCTAGATACCGCGCCTAGACACAGTTGCCTGTTTGGGTAGCGTGTCCTCTCTTACACGTGAATACGCCGCATATTTTGTGTCTTGACACCATGTTCTGACCGTAATCAAGAAGTTACATTTGGCATTGTAGTAAAGCTTTGTCGCTGTGTCATGCGTGGTGTGTGGGGTCGTTGTTGTGCCCCTTCCTTGGTTGCCTGGTCAGGTTATGGTGCAGGGGTTGTCGTCACAGGGGGTGTGGGGGAGGTGTGTAGAAAGAATCCGGGTGATAGGACATGTTGTGTTGCTGGGGTGGGTCCCTTGTGTCCCTTGGTGTGGCCTTCTCATCCGCACGTGGACCCGCTATTCCGAGCCTGGGCAACCCCGCCCACATGCGGAACAGGCGGCCCACGTGCGGGATAGCCGGTTGATGTGCGGAACAGGCAGACCGCGTGCAGGAGGAGGTAGCCCTACACCAGGCTCGCCGCATCGCGTGCGAACCCGCTATGCGGAGCCTGGGCCTTCTCGTCCGCACGTGGACCCGCTATTCCGAGCCTGGGTAATACCGCCCGCGTACGGAACAGGCGGCCCGCGTGTGGGATAGCCGGTTGATGTGCGGAACAGGCGGACCGCGTGCAGGAGGAGGTGGCCCTACACCAGGCTCGCCGCATCGCGCGCGAACCCGCTATGCGGAGCCTGGGCCTTCTTGTCCGCACGTGGACCCGCTATTCCGAGCCTGGGCAATGCCGCCCGCGTACGGAACAGGCGGCCCGCGTGTGGGATAGCCGGTTGATGTGCGGAACAGGCAGACCGCGTGCAGGAGGAGGTAGCCCTACACCAGGCTCGCCGCATCGTGCGCGAACCCGCTATGCGGAGCCTGGGCCTTCTCATCCGCACGTGGACCCGCTATTCCGAGCCTGGGCAACCCCGCCCACATGCGGAATAGGCGGCCCGCGTGCGGGACAGGTGGTCCGCGTGCGGGATGCGAGGGAGCCTGAGTCGTTGTCGCATGCGGCCAATCCGTGACGGATCGTGGGGCAGCCGCGCACGCTCGCGATGCAGTATGTGCATAGACGAGACAATTGCAACCGACGACGGCGTCGACTTTTCTGTACTGGCGAGGTTGAAAAGTCACCCTTCCAGCAATATGTAGTGTCCTATTGCTCTAAAACCCCGGCCTCGTCGATGTGGACGAGGCCGGGGTGGGGCAAGCTGTGCACCTTCGCGCGGTTGGTGGGAGGTCCGCGTTACTGTGCCAGGCGCGCCAGAGCCGGGGTGGTTTGGTCGGTCATGAGGACGCGCATGCGAGCGATCGCCAGTGAGGGATTGACCTCTAGGCCGGAGAGCATCCACTGGGCGATGTGGGCGGTGGTTGCCAGGGCGAAGTGCTGGGCGACGACGTCGCGCGCGGTGGCCGTGGCCGTACCGGGCAGGCGAGACTCGATGAGTTCCTGGATGTGTGAGGCAAAGAAGGCCCACAGGTCATTCGGCTCGATGGTCTTCATTGCGGAGGCGGTTTCGTCACGATGTTCATGCATCCACAGCATCGTCGTCTCGATGGCGTCGAGCCATTCTCCCGAACCGGTGGTCAGGCGGGCTGTGACCTCCTCGCGGAAAACCCAGGAATTGAGGTCGTTAAGCGAGCTGAAGTGGTAGTAGAAGGCTTGACGGGTGACCCCCGCAGCGCGTGTCAGTGCGCTGACAGAGATCTTTGACAGCGGCATTTGCGTCAGTGCCTGACGCAGCGCAGTACCAAGCTTTTCACGGGCATCAATCGGGGGAGCCATATCTTTCCTTCCTTCGACGGTTACGAGTAAACCATACCACTTACGAGAAAACTATCTACTCGAAAACTACCTTCAAGGTGTTAGACCGACCACGCTGTCAGTTTCTCATACTTTGTTGACAACGCCCACAGATAGACTTGTCGGTGATTCTTACACCACACTTCACAACGAATTTCGCTGGTCGCGACGCCCCGAGCGCGAGGCAACCCCGGCCTCGTACCCGTGACACAATGTGTCCGTGATGAAGTCCTATCGAGACGAGGCGATCGTCCTGCGCACCCACAAACTGGGCGAAGCCGACCGCATCATCACCCTGCTCACTGCCGAACACGGTCAAGTCCGCGCCGTCGCCAAGGGCGTACGCAAGACGACCTCGAAGTTCGGTGCGCGCGTCGAACCCTTCTCCGTCATCGACGCCCAGCTCTACATCGGGTGCACCCTCGACACCCTCACCCAGGTCACCTCCATCGCCCAATACGGCGACGCCATCGCCGCCGACTACGACCTCTACCTGGCGGCAACCGTCGTCGTCGAAACCGCGCAGCGGCTGACCGCCGACGCGCAAGACAGCACCCACTCCCAATACCTGCTGCTCCTCGGTGCCCTCAACGCGCTCGCCCGAGGCCGGCACGACCCCACTCTCGTCCGTACCTCCTACACGCTGCGAGCCCTCGCCCTGGCGGGCTGGGCGCCGTCCTGCTTCGACTGCGCTGTCTGCGGCGCGCAGGGGCCGCACGGGTCGTTCTCGATCCCCGACGGCGGTACCATCTGCGACACCTGTCGTCCGCCCGGCGCATCCTCCCCGGCACCCGACACCGTCGCACTCCTCGGCCAACTCCTCAGCGGCGACTGGGTGCGCGCGGACCGCTGCGAGGCATACGCGCGCACCGAGGCCTCGGGCCTCATCTCCTCCTATACTCAATGGCATCTCGAGAGGCGCCTGCGCTCGCTGACCGTTATCGACAGGAGTCACCAATGACCACCCATCGCCCCACCCCCATGGACCGCGCCCCCAGCGATCCCACGGCACCCCTGCTGGGACCCGGCCAGTGGCACGTGAATGCACCCTCCTTCGGGCGCGGCGAAGTCCCCGCACATGTCGCCCTCATCATGGACGGAAACGGGCGCTGGGCGAACTCGCGCGGCCTGACCCGCACCGAGGGTCACCGGGCGGGAGAGTATGCGCTTATGGACACCATCGCCGGCGCAATCGACGCGGGCGTGCGCTACCTGAGCGTCTACACCTTCTCGACAGAGAATTGGAAGCGATCGCCCGCCGAGGTCTCCTTCATCATGAACTACGCCTCCGACGTACTCGCACGGCGCACCGACCAGCTGGCGCAGTGGGGCGTGCACGTGCGCTGGAGCGGACGTCGCCCGCGCCTGTGGACCAGCGTGATCAAGGCATTGGAAAAGGCTGACCGAGCGACCGCTCATTGCAAGACTCTGGACCTGATCATGTGCGTCAACTACGGTGGGCGCGCCGAGCTGGCCGACGCCGCGCGATCCATCGCCGAGGGCGTGGCTGCGGGACGCCTGAGTCCGCGCGGCGTCAATGAAAAGACCTTCGCGCGCCACCTGTACCTGCCCGACGTCCCCGATGTGGACCTCATGATCCGCACGTCGGGGGAGCAGCGCCTGTCCAACTATCTGCTGTGGCAGATGGCCTACGCGGAGATGATGTTCGTCGATACTCCCTGGCCCGCATTCGATCGCGAGGAGCTGTGGGGCTGCCTGGAGGAGTTCGCGGGGCGTGATCGCCGCTTCGGCGGGGCGATTGACCACGTTGTGCAGTCTTAGTTGCGGTCCTCGGCCAATGAACGGTCGACGGCGGTGCGCTTACGGCGGCCCCACACGACCTTGGCGGTGATGAGACCGATAATGAACGCCAGGCCGGCCCACCCCCACGGGGATCCGGCAATCGCTCGGATCGCCGCGGCGAACACCGCAAGCATGCCGAGGCCGTAGAGCAGCGCCCACAGAACGCACCCGGGGATCATCGCGAACGTGTAGGTGCTCCAGCGCATGCGCACCAGGCCAGCGCCCGCGTTTACCGCCGTCTGGATGCCGACCGTCAGAAAGCACAGAGGGATCGCGATAATGCCCCACTTGTCGAGCATGGCCGCGCCCTTGCGGGGAACCGGGCCGTCAAACCAGCGGGCCATGGCCCCCAGGAATCCGGTGCGTCCGGAGGCGCGCATCGCGCCGGAGGCGACGCCGCGCGCGAGCCAGTAGGTTGACTGCGCGCGGAAGAAAACGACCCCGAACAGAAAGACGAAGAGGAAGATCCCCTCGCGGGCGAATTCCGGGACCATGTTGTCGATTCCTGCGGTGTGCACAAACCCTCCATCGGATACGTAATAAAACGTAGGTTATCCTAACCTATCTATCAGGGTGGAGGGAATCCCCTGCTGCCGCCCGGGTGCCCCTAGTGCGTGGCGGCCTTGGCCTGGCACGAGGAACAGGTGCCGAAGAGTTCCAGGGAATGTTCGACGCCCGCGAATCCGTGAGCCTGTGCGACGCTGGTCACCCACGACTCGATCTGAGACTGCTCGATTTCTTCGGTGAAGCCGCACTCGCGACACACCAGGTGGTGGTGATGATGGTTGCTCGTGCACGAGCGATACAGGGACTCGCCGTCGGAGGAACGCAGCGTATCGACGCGCCCGTCCTCGGCGAGTCCCTGCAGTGAGCGGTAGACCGTCGCAAGGCCCACGCGATGGCCCTGGGAGTGCAGGTCCTCGAAGATCTGCTGGGCGCTGCGGAAATCAGTCACGCGCGTCAGCTCGTCCAAGACGGCCTGGCGTTGCTTGGTCATGCGCTGCATGTGTGGTCCTTACGTGGTGGCGAATTTAGTGGGCGACCGCCTGCTCGGGGTGCTGGTTGTGCGTGCGAGCCACGCGCAGCCGGCGCACCCGGCGAACGTGGTCCACGACTGCCCTGATCATAAACCCGACCGCGTACAGTCCGATGGCACCGACAACGATGGTCGCGCCGGGGGACAGGTCGATGAAGTAGGTCAGGGACAGACCACAGGTGCAGATGAGGACGCCGAGCACCATGGCGATACCCATGGTTGAGCGGAACGAGCGTGCCCCCAGCTGCGCGATGGCAACGGGAATGACCATGAGCGCGCTCACCAGGAGCGAGCCGACGACGCGCATTGCGACCGCCACGGTCAGGGCCGACAAAATCGCGATGAGGAGGGAAAGCGTGCGCACGGGCAGACCCGTCGAGCGCGCAAAGTCCTCGTCGTTGGTCACGGAGAAGAGGGCGGGTGCCAGGCCCACGCCGAGCACAATGATCGCGAGTCCCAGGATCGTAATGAGCGAGATGTCGCTCCAGCGCACGGTCGAGATTGATCCGAAGAGATACGAGTTGAGCTGGGCGGACGTGCCGCCCGCCAGGCCGATCAGCAGCACGCCTCCCGCGATGCCGCCATAAAAGAGCATCGCCAGCGCAGTGTCGCCCGACGTGCGTCCGCTCTGGCGGACCAGCTCGATCGTGATCGCACCCAGCAGGGAGATGATCACCGCGCCCGGGACGGCCCACGAGTCTGCCGGGGATACGTTCGCGAACGTGCCGACCAACCAGCCGAGCGCAACCCCGGTCAGAGAAATGTGCCCGATGCCGTCGCCGAGCATCGCGAGCCTGCGGTGTACCAGATACGTGCCGATGATCGGCGCGGTCAGCCCGACGATGAGCGCGGCCAGGAGGGAACGCTGCATCATCTGGGAAGAGAGAAGGGTGGTCAGGGCGTCAATCATGCGTCTCTCCCGTCCAGATTCCGCTGACGAGGCCTCGGTCGCCCTGTGAGGGAGCGGTGGCCTCAGTGGGGTGACAGTGGTCGCCTCCTCCATGGTGCTGTTCGTGGTCATCCTCAATATGGGGAGGGCCGTCGTAGGAGACGTGCCCGGCGCTGATGTGCAGCTCGCGGTCGAGGAGGGGGCCGAGTTCGCCCAGCTCGTGCAGGACGATGAGGATCGTCGTTCCCTCTGCCTTCGCATCGGCGACGATTGACGCCAGGCGCGCGCGGGAGGCGGCGTCGATCCCGGCCATCGGTTCATCCATGATGAGGAGTTCGGGACGGCGCACGAGGGCGCGCGCGATGAGGACACGCTGAGCCTGGCCGCCCGACAGGATATTCATGGGGGAGTGGGCGCGGTGGGCCATGCCGACGCGCTCAAGCGCCTCCATCGCGCGGGCGGTGTCGCCGGGCAACGCCCACAAGCGTGTCGGGCCAAGGAGGCCGGAGCGCACGACCTCAATGGCGCTGGCACTGATGGCACCTCCCGAAGAGATGCGCTGGGGCACGTAGCCGATCTTCTTCCAGGGCACGCGGCCACGAGCGGTGATCGAGCGGCCGAAGAGGAGGGCATCACCGCTCGTGATGGGGGCAGTGCCCAGGATGGCCTTGAGCGTCGTGGACTTGCCCGACCCGTTCGAACCGGTGAGGGCAACGGTCTGGCCGGCGGGAATGGACAGGGAGATCCCGTGAAGGATCAGGTCCGTATCCCAGGCCACATGCAGATTATCGAGACGCACGACGGCGGTCGCCTCCGCCTGGGAGGCTCCCGCCGTCGTGGTGGTGTCAGTCGTGCTCACTGGCAGTTGTTGGCTTTCGTCAGGGCGTCAATGTTGTCGTTCATGACCGCGGCGTAGTCCTTGGAAGAGTCGGTCTGGGACTCGATCGGATCCAGGACGGCCGTGGAGATTCCAAGGTCAGTGGCCAGGGTCTGCTCGACCTTGGGGTCAATGAGAGCCTCGGTGAAGATGGTCGTCACGCCCTGGTCCTTGACAATCTTGCCAATCTCTGCCAGGCGCGCGGGGGAGGGGGAGGACTCAGGGTCGAGGCCCGAGATGCCCACCTGGGTCAGGCCGGTGCGGTCGGCGAGGTAGCCGAAGGCGGTGTGCGCGGTGACGAAGGTCTTAATCTGGCAGGTCGAGGTCTTCGCGACGAGGTTGTCGCCCAGGGAGGTGAGTTCTTCGTTCAGGGCCTGTGCGTTGGCCTTGTAGGTCTCGGCGTTGGTCGGATCGGCCTCAGCGAGCTTGTCGCCCACCAGGGTTGCGGCATTGGCCATGCGCGCCGGGTCGAGCCAGAAGTGCGGGTCCATGCTCATGTCGTGGTGGTGGTCGTGGTCGGCGTGCTCATGGTCGTGGCCCTCGTGCTCGTGGCCTTCATGGTCGTGGTCGGCGGCCTCCCCAGACTGGGCTTCGCCGGACTGGGCCTCGTCGGTATCCTCGTCCTCGCCCGGATGGTTGGACGTCGAGTCGATCGCAACCAGCTGGGCGGCGGGGGACACGTCGATGACGGTCTTTGGAGCGTGCTGCTCGACGGCCTCGTCGACCGCGCCCTGGAAGCCGGCCAGGTAGACCACCGCGTCAGCGGAGGCCAGGGAGTCGACCATCTTGGGCGAGAGCTCAAGGTCGTGAGGCTCGGCACCGTCCGGGGTCAGCGAGGTGACGGTGACGTGCTCACCGCCGACCTTCTCGGCCAGGTACTTCAGGGGATAGAAGGAAGCCATGACGGTCAGGGTGCCGTCCTTGCTGGTCTTGCCGCCGGTCGATGCGGAGGGGGAGCAAGCAGACAGAGCGAGCGCTGTAGCTGCCGCACATGCGGCGGCGAGGATTCTTTTCGACATGAGAATCATTCTCTGACCTAGTGAGAATGATTGTCAAGACTTTCTCGGAGAGCGAACTTGTCTGATCAGGGCTTTAGTGTGCGTGCGCGGTCGTTCCGCGCACGACCAGGTCGGGTGAAAAGACGTAATCCTCGTGAATGGGGGTGGAGTTGGGTGTGGCCAAGGCCTCGAAAAGATTGCGTACGGCGGCGGAAACGATCGAGGCGACGGGCTGGTGGACGGTGGTCAGGCCTGGGCTGAGGTGGGACATGAGGAAGGTATCGTCGAAACCGATGATGGAGATGTCGTCCGGGACCGACAGTCCCATGGAGGTGATCGTTCGGATCGCGCCGAGCGCCTGTAGATCCGACCCGGTGATGATTGCTGTAACTCCGCGCTCGATCAGTCCGGCCGTATGGGCTGCCGCGGCCTCGTATGTATAGAAGGTCTCCTCAATGATGGGAGCATGGTCGCCGACCAACTCGCCCATGATCTGTGTGAAAGCTTCTGCCTTGCGCAGGGCTGGGACGATGTGGGTGCGGCCTCCTAGGAGGGCGATGCGGGTGTGACCGAGTTCGTGTAGGTGTGCCACGGCCGCGCGGA
The DNA here is from genome assembly GCF_041433955.1 of Pauljensenia sp. 20925_1_25. Classification (NCBI taxonomy): domain Bacteria; kingdom Bacillati; phylum Actinomycetota; class Actinomycetes; order Actinomycetales; family Actinomycetaceae; genus Pauljensenia; species Pauljensenia sp. 20925_1_25. The sequence continues at coordinate 249,494 of NZ_JAPWCL010000001.1, forward strand.
TTCCCAGTGCATCGCCTGTAGAAAAGTCGGGGGCAGGAATCTCGGGGCGGGCGCCATTGATGGTCACGAACGGAATTGAGCGCTGTGTCACATCGAAATAAGGACCAAGGTCTGCCAGGAGGTCAGCATGTCTTCCGGACACGAAAATGAGGCCGCTCACACGATGGTCGAGGAGGGAAGAAAGGTGGTCGAATTCTGAGGTGGCACCCGGTGTTTGGGTCCGAATGAGTGAGATGCCGCCTGCTCGCGACACCTCCTCCTGGAGGTGGTGGGTGAAGGAAGCGAAGATCGGGTTTGTTAGTTCGGGGACGATAATGCCAATCGCCGGCGTGTCGGGGGTGCGCTCAGGGGTCGGTCGGTCGTATCCCAGCTCATCAATCGCAGTCAGGACCTTGCGGCGAGTGTCTGCGGAGACCTGTCCGACGCCGTTGAAGACGCGCGAGACCGTTGCCGTTGAGACGCCGGCGTGTGCGGCGATATCGGCCATGCTCGTGCGGTTTTTCGTCATCGACTCAGCTCTCCTTTGGGTGTGTGCGCACGACGTGATGAGTATAAATGTAACAGCTGGCTCACAATTCGGAAAATTGTTGCAGAAACAAAATCAGACGTATTACAGTGGCAGATAGCAGGTCGCTGATGGAGGCGACCAGCCCGACCAACACAGGAGTAAACATGCGACGTGGCATCGCAGCACTCGGCGCCTTTGCGGCGGTCACCGCCCTGGCTGCTTGCAGTGGCAACACCACCCCGGCCGCGACCGACAACGACACGGCGGCGACCCTCACGATCTGGGCGGACGACACTCGTTTCACGCAGGTCCAGACGTTCGCCGAGGACTTCACGAAAGACACGGGCGTTGCCGTTAACGTCGTTCAGAAGTCCGAGGCCGACATGGACACCGAGTTCACCACCCAGGTGCCCACCGGCAACGGCCCCGACCTGATCGTTATGGCGCACGACAAGCTCGGTGCGCTCGTCGCTAACGGCGTCGTCGCCCCCGTCGACCTGGGCGAAGCCAAGTCCCAGTTCTCCGACGTGGCCGTCAAGGCCGTGACGTACAACGGCCAGACCTACGGTGTTCCCTACGCCGTTGAGTCTGTCGCCCTGGTTCGTAACGACGCCCTGACCACTGACACGCCCACCACCTACGACGACTTGATCTCCTCTGGCAAGGCGTCGGGTGCCGAGTACCCCTTCATCATCCAGATGGGCGACAAGGGCGATCCGTACCACTTCTACGCCTTCCAGACGTCCTTCGGCGCTCCCGTTTTCAAGACCAACTCTGAGGGTGAGTACACCGCCGAGCTGGCCATGAACGGCTCCGGCGGCACCGAGTTCGCCAACTGGCTTAAGGCTCAGGGTGACGCGGGCATCGTGTCCCCCTCGATCACCGGCGACATTGCTAAGCAGAAGTTCCTCGACGGTGCCGCGGCCTACACGGTGACCGGCCCCTGGAACGTCGCGGCCTTCCGTGCGGCCGGAATGAAGGTCTCCGTCCTGCCTGTCCCCGCTGCCGGCTCGCAGGCCGCCCAGCCCTTCGTTGGCGTCCAGATGTTCTACCAGAGCGCCAAGTCCGCCAACCCGGTTGCCGCCAAGCAGTTCTTCAACTACCTGGCGACCCCCAAGGCCCAGGAAGAGATGCAGAAGCTCGGTGGCCGCGCCTCCGCGATGCCCGAGGTTGCCGCTGCTTCCGATGACCAGGACATCAAGGACTTCTCCAAGGTTGCTGAGGGTGGCGCGCTCGCTCCCGCGATCCCCGCGATGGGTGCCGTCTGGAACTTCTGGGGCCAGACCGAGGCCGATATCGTGACCGGCAAGGATACGCCCGACGCTCTGTGGGGCATGATGGTTACCAACATCGAGGGTGCCATCGCCTCCAAGTGAGTCCCCTCGCTCGACGATCCTCGTTCGAGCATGGTCTCACCTCGACGCACAGGAGTGCTCATGCCCGTCCGCCATCCCGCGTTGCGGGCGGGCATGAGTCCCATCGATACACAACGCCGCATGTCGGCGCATAGGCACCCGCGGTGCCCTTCTTGACCGCCGTCAGGCGGATTCCGTCGCAATGACGCGCGAATGCGCACGTGTGGAGGACACGATGTCTGAGCCAGCGAAGGCTACAGAAAAGAAAAAGACGGGGCCCAAGGCCTCGCACGCGAGCGAAGTGACCAAGCCTGGTTTCTTCGTGAAACTCGTCCTAATGATGCTCATCGACGCCCTGGGGCTCTACGGCATGTTCACCGCTTACCTGGTGAAGTCGTGGACGGTTCTTGCCGTCCTGGCCGTTCTGCTCCTCGTCGTGAACTGGGTGTACTTCTCCAAGCGGATGATCCCCGCGAAGTACCTGGTTCCCGGTATGGTGTTCCTGCTCATCTACCAGGTGTTCGTGATGGGGTACACGGGCTACGTGTCCTTCACGAACTACGGGCAGGGTCACAACTCGACCAAGGATGACGCGGTCGCGTCGATCCTGAAGTCTGCAGAGCAGCGCGCCCCCGGTGCGGTGAATCTCCCGGCCGCTATCGTTGAAGACGGCTCGGGCCTCGGCCTGGCCATCGTCGATGCCGAGACCGGTGGCATCAAGGTCGGCAACTCCGAGAAGCCTTTCCACGAGGTGAGTGGCACCCAGTCCGGCGGCATGATCACCGCCGTCGACGGATACACGGTTCTCAAGCTCAACGATATTCTGAAGCGCCAGACCGAGGTCGCTGCCCTGAACGTCCCGGACTCCGAGGATCCCAACGCGGGCCACTACAAGAGCGAGGATGGCACGACCGCCTACCTTGCGAAGTCTCGCTACAACTACGATGAGGCTGCGGACACGCTGACCGACACCGAGACCGGCACGGTCTACACGGCCGACGGCAAGGTCGGCGCGTTCGTCGACGCCGAGGGCAATCAGCTCGATCCGGGCTGGCGCGTCTTCGTCGGCTTCGACAACTACCGCAACATGTTCACGCGCGGCGATCTGGCGGGTCCCTTCATGAAGGCCCTCGTATGGTCCTTCATCTTCGCTGCTGCCTCGGTCCTCTCGACCTTCGCGCTCGGCCTCATCCTCGGCCTCGTCTTCGCGGACAAGCGCATCAAGGGCCGCAAGATCTACCAGTCCCTCATGATCCTGCCCTACGCCTTCCCGGCCTTCCTGGCCACGCTGGTGTGGAAGGGCATGCTCAATAAGGACTTCGGCTTCATCAACCAGGTGCTCCTCGGCGGTGCACACGTCCCGTGGCTCACGGATGGAACGCTGGCGAAGCTCTCGATCCTGGGCGTGAACCTGTGGCTGGGCTTCCCCTACATGTTCCTCGTGTGCCTGGGTGCCCTGCAGTCGCTGCCGGGTGACGTTGAAGAGGCCGCGAAGATCGATGGTGCTTCCGGACTGCGTACCGTGTGGTCCATCAAGCTGCCCCTCGTGCTGCAGTCCACCGTCCCGCTGCTGATCGCGTCCTTCGCGTTCAACTTCAACAACTTCTCGCTCATCTACATGTTGACCGGCGGTGGCCCGAACTACCCGGGCATGGATGTCGGCCAGACTGACATCCTGATTTCGATGGTCTACAAGATCGCGATCGAGTCGGGTTCCCCGAACTACGGCCTGGCCTCGGCCATGTCGATCATCATCTTCATCGTCGTGGGCGTGATCGCGTGGCTCGGTTTCCGCCAGACGAAGACCCTTGAGGAGCTGTGATGAGTGCTGCAAAAGTGACGAAGAAGAAGAGCGAGCCGACCCTCAAGGGCGCGCGCTGGTGGAAAGAGGTCGGATGGCGTCACGTCGTCGCCATCGTCATGATCATCTACTGCCTGGTCCCGCTGCTCTACGTCCTGTCGGTCTCCCTCAACCCGGGTGCGACGCTGACGGGCTCGAACAAGCTGTTCTCGAACGTGTCGTTCGATAACTACCTGTCCCTGGGGTCGGGCAAGTACGCCGCCTACTGGTCGTGGGTCGTCAACTCTCTGATCGTGTCTACCACGACCGCTATCGGTACTGTCCTCATGGGCGCTGCTGCCGCCTACGCGTTCAGCCGCTTCCGCTTCAAGGGACGCCGTGGCACGCTGACCGGCCTCCTGCTGGTCCAGATGTTCCCGCAGATGCTGGCCTTCGTGGCCCTGTACCTGCTGCTCCTGGGTATCCAGGACATCTTCCCGGTCGTGGGCCTGAACTCGAAGCTCGGCCTGATCTGCGTCTACCTCGGTGGCGCGCTCGGCTCGAACACCTTCCTGCTGTACGGCTTCTTCAACTCGATCCCGCGTTCGCTGGATGAGGCAGCGATGATCGACGGCGCGACGCACGCCCAGACCTTCTGGACGATCATCATGCCGCTGGTTCGCCCGGTTCTGGCCGTCGTCGGCCTGCTGAGCTTCATCTCCTCGCTCGGTGACTTCGTGATCGCGAAGGTCGTCCTGCAGGATCAGGATCAGTTCACGCTGGCCGTCGGCATGTACATGTGGGCAGCCGATGAGCGTACCGCCCCGTGGGGCATCTTCGCGGCGGGTGCCGTCCTCGCGGCCGTCCCGGTCATCCTGCTGTTCCAGTACCTGCAGAAGTACATTGTCTCCGGCCTCACCGCCGGCGGCGTCAAGGAGTAAGCGCGCCGCGCCCTCCTGCTTAGCCAGCCCCGACCTCGTCCCCTATCCCCGTGGGACGAGGCCGGGGCTGTTTTGTACGTTCGGGCACCGTGTGGGTCGAGGGCGCAACAAAGCTGCTCAATACCCGCCCGATGTCCGCCTTGTGTCCTGTGCTCGGGCTGGTTGTGGGGCAGGGGTGACTCGGTTTGCCAGTTCCGCGTTTATTCTTGTGTGCCCGGGCACTGCACCCAATCCGTAGGCAATGCACCTCTTCTGATCGGGTGTAGTGCCCCTGATCGGGTGCATCGTCCCGTAACGGGTGCAGCGCCCCCGCTCGGACGCTGCTTCTGGTGGTGTGGCTGTTTGTCCGGGTCGTGGGCGCCTTCGTGCCTGGCTGCCCGCGAGACTTGGCAGCCTCTTTTCGCTCGGAGTCGTCGACTAGATACCCCCGAGTCCTCTGGGCGGCGCTTCCGCCCGGGCTGTCCGTGCGGTGGTTGGTCCAAGATGCTCTCCGCAATACCTGGGGCGAATCAATCTGTTGGGTCTGCGCATTGGCGGGTTAGCGTTGCCATTCGTCGGGCCCAGCTGCGCGGGCGGAGTGTTCGGTCTGCATTCGGGCGCGGGTGTGAGCAGGGGGAGGTGGGGTGCAATCTGAGGTTTGTTTGGTGAGAGAGGTTGACAGGTTAGCTGGTTATATGGTTCATTAGTCATGTAATGAACCGTTGAACCGAGGAGGCTGCCAATGGCACCCACATTCGTCTCGGGGATCCCGATCTACGTGCAGATCGCCGACGACATCCGCGCACAGATCCTGCGCGGTGCCCTACGCGCCGGGGATCAGCTCACCTCCACCACGGAATACTCCGCGACCTACCGCATCAACCCGGCCACCGTCGGCAAGGCCTTCGCGATCCTCGTCGACGAGGGCCTGGTCGAAAAGCGACGAGGCATCGGCATGTTCGTCGCCGAAGGCGCGCGGGATGCCCTGGTGGCCGACGGGCTCGCATCCTACGTGGAGGAGACCCTAAACCCCGCCGTCGATGCGGGCCTCGCCCTGGGCCTCGACCTCGACGCCATCATCGACCACGTCCGCGCCTACGGTGCCGACACAACCGCCAAGGACAACTCATGATCACCCTGACCTCCATCACCCACACCTACCGAGGTGAGATAGTGCCGGCTTTGCTCGACGTCTCCCTCACCCTCGGAGAATCGACTGTCACTGCTCTGGTCGGCCCCAACGGCTCGGGCAAGACGACGCTCATGCAGATCCTCGGCGGTCTGCTTGCCCCCACCTCGGGGAGCATCTCCATCGACGCCGCCCAGGCCAGTGCCGACGACCTGTTCGCCGACTCGATCATGGCCTCGTCCAGCCGAGACCTCGACGATGTCCCCGCAACTATCCTGATCCAATACGCCCGTCTGCGTCCCACCTGGGACGAGCGGCTTTTCGCCCACTACGCCCGGCGCTTCGGTCTGCCGGTCCGTAGTCGCAAGACTCTTGGAAAGCTCTCCGCAGGCCAAGCGGCCGTTGTCACCGGCGCGATTGCCCTGGCATCGGGTGCGCCCATCACCCTCCTCGATGAGATCCAGGCGCCCCTGGACGTGCCCACGCGCTACGCCTTCTACGAGGAGATTCTCGCCCTAGCGGGGGAGTGCATGGAAGGAAAACGTCCGCAGCGCCGCTTCCTCGTTTCCTCGCACATGGTCTCCGAACTCGAAAAGGTCGCCGAAGATGTCATCGTTTTGAAGAAAGGCGTGCTCCTCGCTCATGAGAGCGTCGACGACTTCACCTGCCGAGTCTGTGCATTGACCGGCCACGCCTCCGACGTCGAGCGCCTCCTCGCCGCCCGCCCGGACCTCGCCGTCATCGCCACTCGCGAGCTGGGTCCCACGCGAGAGATCGTCGTGGACCTGCGCGGTGGCACCGTTGATGAAGCCACGCTCGCATCCCACTCCCTGACGTCCTCTCCCTGTTCCTTCCAGGACGCCTTCGCCTACCTCATCCAGGAGAACGACCAATGAGCACCGCACCCACTGTTTCCTCTCAGCCCTCGATCTGGCGACTTGGAATGGTCGACTGGCGATTCGCTTTCGGAGTCTACGCCTCGGTTGTCGTCGGTCAATTTCTCATTAACTCCACGGTGAGCGCCATCATGTACGCGACCTCCGATGACTTCTCGGGGCACGTCGATCAGGCTGCCGTCAACGCTGCCTTCACGACGGGCATCTACCTCCTCATCACACAGATCATCACGACGACGACGTATCTGCGGGCAGCGTCTCTGAGCGGCGCGTCGCGCCGCACCCTGGCACTGTCGACCTACGTGCTAAGCGCTGTCGTTATCGCCATCGCCAGCGTGATCTGGTGGGTGCTCGCCCTGGCTCAGACGCACATTTTCTTCCTGGGGAGCCTTGAGTACCCCCTCGGAGTGGACTCGTGGCTCATCGTCGTGGTCGCCTGGATTGCCTGCGACGGGGCCGGACGCCTCATTGGTGCGGCCTCGCGCCATGGTCGAGGCCCGTGGACGGTCGCCCTCAACATTATCGTGGCGACTGTGCTGGGCATAGCCGGCATCGCCGGTCCGGTCACCTGGCTGGTCCTCACGCTCGTTCACAAGTCCGGCTACCTTCCCCCGATGCACCCTGCCTTCTGGCTGCTCGGCCTCCTCACTCTCGCAGTTGCCGCTGCTGGGTGGCACCTCACCTCCACGGGTAGGATCCGCCGCCTCAACTGAACGCAAGTTGCGCCCGGGGAACATGACCCCTCGACCCTGCCCCGGCCTCGTCCCGCTCAATTCGGACGAGGCCGGGGCGCTTTCTTGGGCTGTCGGACGGTCCGCGTAGCTGGCGTTGTGACTGCGGGGATCGCCGGTATTGGAGGGCCAGCGCTGAATGCACTGGGCGCCACCGATGAGGGCAGCCAATTCTGATGCTGAGGGGTTGCCGCCTTGGCTTTGCTGCGCGGAAAACCGCCGTTTGATGCGGTTATGTGTGCGTCAATGACGTGACGATGCCATCGTGCTCGGTGTATGGCTTTCCCGTGATCCGCCGTCGCTGGGCGGGCATGCCTGACGGGGCCTACTCGTGCGCATGTGGATAGGTTATTCACATGCGGATAGCTTAATAACCTATCCGTATCTTCATAACCTATCCGTATGCTCATAACCTATCCGCGAGCATGCCGAGCGAAGCGAACAGCAGGCTCAGCCAGAACTCCGGGCAGAATCCCGTGGAGAATTGCGGGGGAGGGCGCTGCAGGGATCGGCCAGAACTCCAAGTGCGCACCTGTGGTGGGATCCATGAGTGCACAAGCGGGGAGAAACCGCCCCAAACAGCGGTTATCGACTAGTATCAATGGCGACACGACAGCCAGTCGTGCCCCAGATACTCAAGGAGTGACAAGTGGCTAAGGGACCTTCCCGCCTCGACAACGTGATCAGCCTGGCCAAGCGCCGCGGCTTCGTCTTCCCCTGCGGTGACATCTACGGTGGCACCCGTTCCGCGTGGGACTACGGCCCGCTCGGCGTGGAACTGAAGGAAAACATCAAGCGCGCCTGGTGGAACGCTATGGTCCGCCGCCGCGCCGACGTCGTCGGCCTGGACTCCTCCGTCATCCTCCCGCGCGAAGTGTGGGTTGCCTCCGGCCACGTCAAGGCCTTCACCGACCCGCTCATCGAGTGCCTCAACTGCCACAAGCGCGCCCGCGAGGATCAGCTCATCGAAGAACTCGCCGAAAAGAAGGGCGTCGAAGAGTCCTCCCTGACCACCGCCGACCTCGCCTGCCCGAACTGTGGCGTGCGCGGCCAGTGGACCGAGCCTCGCGCCTTCTCCGGCCTGCTCAAGACCTACCTGGGACCCGTCGACGACGAGGCCGGCCTGCACTACCTGCGCCCCGAAACCGCCCAGGGCATCTTCATCAACTACGCGAACGTCATGAACGCCGCGCGCAAGAAGCCGCCGTTCGGCATCGGCCAGATCGGCAAGTCCTTCCGCAACGAGATCACGCCCGGCAACTTCATCTTCCGTACCCGTGAGTTCGAGCAGATGGAACTCGAGTTCTTCTGCGAGCCCGGTACCGATGAGGAATGGCACCAGTACTGGATCGACTACCGCAAGGCCTGGTACGTGGACCTCGGCATCGACCCGGAGAACCTGCGCGAGTACGAGCACCCCAAGGAGAAGCTCTCGCACTACTCCAAGCGCACCGTCGACCTGGAATACCGCTTTGGCTTCCAGGGCAGCGAGTGGGGCGAGCTCGAGGGCATCGCCAACCGCACCGACTACGATCTGAGCGTCCACTCCGAGGCCTCCGGCGCGAAGCTCGACTACTTCGACCCCAACACCAAGGAACGCTGGACCCCCTACGTCATCGAGCCCTCCGCGGGTCTGACCCGTTCCCTCATGGCTTTCCTCATCGAGGCCTACCACGAGGACGAGGCCCCCAACGCCAAGGGCGGTGTCGACAAGCGCGTCGTGCTCAAGCTGGACCCGCGCCTGGCCCCCGTCAAGGCCGCCGTCCTGCCCCTGTCCCGCAAGCCTGAACTAACCGGCCCCGCCCAGGAGCTGGCCGACGAGCTGCGCGGCATCTGGAACGTCGACTACGACGACGCCGGCGCCGTGGGACGCCGCTACCGTCGCCAGGACGAAATCGGCACGCCGTTGTGCATCACCTACGACTTCGACTCGATCGAGGACCACGCCGTCACCATCCGTGAGCGTGACACGATGGAGCAGGTGCGCATCCCGCTCGACACGGTCAAGTCGTACCTGATCGAACGCCTGGGCTGCTGATTTGTCCATAGCCTCAACGTCCGCAGCGGCCCCGCTTCGCGTGGGGCCGCTGCGCCTGTGGACACCCGTTGTCCTGGCCCCCATGGCCGGGGTGACAGACGCGCCCTTCCGACGCCTGTGCCGCATCATGGGCGAGTCGGGCCTGCCCGACCACCTGCGACCCACCGGCATCCCCTCCTGGGCCGCCGAACCGGGGGAGGGGGCCACGGCCTCGTCCCCTCAGCCTCCGCGCGATGGTGCGGGCGAACCGCGCCACGTTGCCATCCCGCGCGTGGACGCGCCCGCAGGCCTGTACGTCACCGAGATGGTGACCAGCCGCGCGCTCGTCGAGGAAAACGAACGCACCCTGGAGATGGTGCGCCCCGACCCCGCCGAACGCGTGCGCTCCCTGCAGCTCTACGGCGTTGACCCCGCCGTCATGGCCCGCGCCGCGACGATGCTCGTTGAGCGCGACCTCACCGACCACATCGACCTGAACTTCGGGTGCCCCGTCCCCAAGGTCACGAAGAAAGGCGGGGGAGCGGCCCTGCCCTGGAAGCGCGACCTGTTCGCCGACCTCGTCGCCGCCGTCGTGCGCGCCTGCGACCAGGCCGGGGAGCGCGCGGGGCGCGAAATCCCCGTGACCGTCAAGATCCGCATCGGCATCGATGCCGAACACGAGACCGCGACCGACGCCGCCCTGAGTGCGCAAAAACTGGGTGCCGCCGCGCTCACCCTGCACGCGCGCACCCAGAACCAGCACTACGCGGGACGCGCCCACTGGGACGAGATCGCGCGCCTGAAGGAGCTGCTCGACATCCCCGTCTTCGGCAACGGCGACGTCTTCGAGGCCACCGACGCCCTGGCGATGCTGGAGCGCACCGGCTGCGACGGCGTCAGCGTCGGGCGCGGCGCCCAGGGACGCCCCTGGATCTTCCGCGACATCGTCGCCGCCTACCACGGCGGGGCCATTCCGGCTGGCCCCAGCCTCGCCGAGGTCGTCTCCATCATCGAGCGCCACGCTGCCTGGTGCGTCGTCGACCAGGGCGACGAGGGGCGCGCGCTGCGAGAGATGCGCAAACACATCGGATGGTACCTGCGCGGATTCGCCGTCGGCGGCCCCCAGCGCCACGCCCTCTCCATGGTCTCCACCCTCCAAGAGCTGCACGATCGCCTCGAGGATCTTGACCTCAACCAGGCGTTCCCGCCAGCCGCCCGCGGGCCGCGAGGGCGAGCCGGCGGCGAAAAAACACCCCACCTGCCCGACGGCTGGCTGGATCACCCCTACCTCACGCAGCGCGAACGAGAGCGCCTGCACCTGGCAGAAATCGGATACTAAGCGAAGGAATCATGCCTCACTCATCTGCGCCCGACCCCGACCCTGCGCCCGGATTCGTCACCATCGGACGAGCCGCCAAAAAGGCGACCCTCGGGGGACGCACCCAGGTGATCGTGCCCGTCAGTGGTGACGCGCGCGCGCTCACTGATCAGGTTGGTGCGCTCGCTTCCTGCCGCGCTGACATCGTCGAGTGGCGAGCCGACACCTACCTGTTCTCCCTGGTGGGCTCACACTTCGTGGCCGCCTCCGAGGTAGCCGACGACCTGGTGCGCATGGCCCGCTACGTCGCGGACGCCTCGCCCCTGCCCATCCTGGCGACCATCCGCACCTCCGTCGAAGGCGGCGAAGCGTCCCTGGACGACGAGGAGTACTGCGCCCTCGTGACGGCCCTGGCTCCCCACGTCGGAGGCGTCGACGTGGAGATCAGGCGAGACGGGTCTTCGGCGCTCATCGAAGACGCTCATGCAGTCGGCGCGCTCGTCATCGGCTCATTCCACGACTTCGAAGGGACCCCCAGCGACGACCAACTCGCCGAGGTGCTCGCCGACATGAACTACGCGGGTGCCGACGTCCTCAAGTTCGCCTGCATGGCTCACAGTGCCACCGACGCCGCCCGCGTACTCGGTGCGCAGGCCTGGGCGCGCGAGGCCTACGACCGTCCCGTCATCGGCATCGCCATGGGGGCCAACGGCGCGCCGACGCGCCTGGTCGGCTCTGCTCTCGGATCGGCCGCGACGTTTGCGACCCTGCCCGGTGCCGAGGGGAGTGCCCCCGGACAGTTCACCGTCGAGCAGGCCCGAGCGGTCCTCGACATCGTCGAGGGCTTTGAGGCCTAGAGACATGTGTGGGGGCGGGCCTCTCGGCCCGCCCCCACAGCTATGTCAGCGACACGCTAGGAACGCTCACGCCTCCTTGGGAGCCACCGTCACAACCGTGTCAGAGATTCCAACCGGGCCGGGAGCAGCCGGGGTGACCTCGCCGAACTTCTTCTTGTTCGTCACGACCATCGGGGTGATGGTGTCGTAGCCTGCCTCGCGGATGACGTCCCAATCGACCTCAGCCAGGACATCGCCACGCTTGACGATGTCGCCCTTCGAGACGCGGGGCGTGAAGCCCTTGCCGTCCAGCTTGACCGTGTCCATACCGATGTGGATGAGGATCTGGACGCCGGAGGCGGACTTGAGGCCGTAGGCGTGGCCGGTCGGGTAGGCGACCGTCACCTTGCCGTCGCAGGGGGCGACAACGACCGCGTGAGCGGCGGGGGAGATCGCGATTCCGGGGCCGAGTGCGCCGGAGGCAAAGGCCTCATCATTGACGTCCGAGAGTGCAACCAGCTCACCTGCCATGGGGGAGGTCAGCGTCAGGTCAGCCTTGGCCTCGTCGCTGAAAGACGGGGCGGGGGCAGCCTCAGTGGCCGGTGCGGTCGCCTCAGCGGCAGCATCCTCATTGGCCGGTGCGGCAGCGGCGGCGGGAGCGGCGGAGACGCCAGCCTTCATGGCTTCCTTCTTCTCGCGAGCCACAGCCTTCTGCTCCTTCGTGCGGTAGTCGAAGAAGACGACCATCAGGAAAGCAGTAGCGAACGCTGCCAGGATGCCCAGACCGTAGACGGCCATGGGGGTGAAGACGGGGATCGTCAGCAGCGAGGTGAACACGAAGGTGTTCGTGGTTGCGCCGCCGCCGATACCGATGACCAGGCCGCCGACGACACAGCCGGTGAGCATGAGCGGGTAGATGCGCTTGAAACGCAGGTGAATACCGTAGAGGGACGGCTCGGAGATACCGCCGAAGAGGCCCGCGGCCAGAGCACCGGACGCCGTCTGACGCATGTCGGCGTCACGGTCGCGGATCGACAGGAAGAGCACGCCGGCGGTGGCACCGAAGCAGGCGAAGTTCCACGCGCCCATGGGGCCCTGAATGAAGTCGGAGCCGGTCGAGGCGATGTTGGCCAGCTGCAGGGCGTTGAGCGGCCAGTGCAGGCCGAGCGGCACCAGGAAGGGGTAGATGATCGGGATGATGATCGCGAAGACGATGGGGGCGTGGCCGTTGAGCCAGGCCAGGCCGCTGCCCAGGCCGTTACCGATCCAGATCGACAGGGGGCCGATCAGGAAAGCCGTCAGCGGCATGATGATGACGAAGGAGATGAAGGGGACGAACACCATCTGGACGTTCGAAGGAACGATCTTCTTCAGGCCCTTGTAGACCAGAGCCAGGATCGGCACCATCAGCAGCGGCACGAAGACCTGGCCGCCGTAGTCGGACAGCTGCAGGGGCAGGCTGCCAATCTGGGTGACGCACTGCTCGGTGCCCAGGGCATTCGTCGTGCAGGTCGTCTCGGCGAACGAGGCGGCGTTGCTCAGGCCCGTGAAGTTGGGGGTGAGCAGCGACAGGATAACGGCCGTGCCGACCCACGGGTCGATGTCCAGCTTCTTGGACGCGTTGTAGGCGACCATGGCGGGCAGGAAGTAGAAGACCGCGCGCCACATGGAGTTCACGTAGCCCAGCCACGCGGGAATGGTTTCCGCGCGGGTGTCGACGATGTGCAGGGCGTCGAGGACCGCCAGGAACGCCAGGATCAGGGAGGCTCCGAGCAGGACGGGCAGGAGGGGGCGGAACGAGTCGGACAGGTACTCGAAGAACGCGTCGACGAGAGCGTTCTTACCACGCGCCTTCGCGCGGGCGGCGGCCTTAACGTCGTCGTTGGAGGCTGCGGTGCCTGACTTCATCGAGGGCAGGTTGTTGATCTCGTTGAAGACCGACTGAACGGCACCGCCAATGACGATCTGGTAGCGGTCACCCGACTGGGGCACGGCTCCGAGAACACCGTCGATGTTCTCGACCGTGTCCTTGTCGACGACGGAGGCGTCACGCAGCTCAAAGCGGAGGCGCGTGGCGCAGTGGGTAAAGTGAGTGATGTTGTCGGGACCACCGACTGCATCGAGGATTTCCTGTGCCGTGTTGGACACGGGGGACTCCTTCCGTGAATGAGATTCGACGCTGAATGCGACTCCTGAGGTTTAGCATGTTTGAACAAATGAGGAAAGCTCCGTCGGGGTATCTCACAGTAACAATTTGGTAAATTTTCGACATGTGCTGCAATGAGGTCGCGGCAAGTGAGCAAAAAACGTTGAATGGGTGTTTCTTGTCAATGCCTTTTATTCCAGATCAAAACCCATTGGAGCCGTCTCGTAATCTTCGCATCCCCCTCTTTCTTTGACCGGACATTTTGGCGTCATAGGCCGATGAGGGAGAGAGGGCCTCATCGTGACGAGGCCACCGTCCGTGCGGTTCTATCGCTCATACGCGTCGGGCCACGCGGGGCTTGCCGAGCACCGATCACGGACGAGGCCGTGGCGCGCTCGCGGGGTAGGTGTCCAAGTGCGGGGGCACTGGCCGCGTACCATAGGCCCGTGAACGAGTTTTCTTTGGCAATCCCGGGTGTCGATGGCACTGACGCGGCCTCCCCGTACAGCCCGGCCGATTCTGAGCGCTGGGTGCCCGAGGACCACAAGTCGTCGGCGCGCACCGAGTTCGAGCGCGATCGCGCGCGCATCCTGCACTCCTCGGCGCTGCGTCGCCTGGGCGAAAAGACGCAGGTGCTGGGTCCGATTTCGGACGATTTCGTGCGCACACGCCTCACCCACTCTTTGGAGGTTGCCCAGGTGGGCCGTGAGCTCGGCAAAGAGCTGGGGGCTGACCCGGACGTCGTGGATGCCGCGTGTCTGTCCCACGACCTCGGGCATCCGCCCTTCGGGCATAACGGCGAGCGTGCCCTGGATGCTGCTGCGGCCTCGATTGGCGGTTTCGAAGGGAACGCCCAGACCCTGCGTGTCGTCACCCGATTGGAACCCAAGGTGATCGGCGCGGGAGGTGTGCCCGCGGGCCTGAACCTGACGCGCGCGACGCTGGACGCGATCTGCAAGTACCCGTGGGTCAAGTCGGGTGGCCCAGACCTGGCCAAGTCGACGCGCAAGTTTTCGGTCTACCCGGACGACGCGCCCGTGTTCGCATGGATGCGCCAGGGCGCGCCGGCGGGCAGGCGCTGCCTGGAGGCCCAGATCATGGACCTGTCCGACGACATCGCCTACTCGGTGCACGATATGGAGGACGCGGTCGCGACCCGCAAGCTCGACCCCGCCGACCTGTTCGACGACGCGCACTGCGCAGCCGTCATCGCCTCGACGCTGGACTGGTACGGTCCGGCGGTCGCGCGCTCGGACCTGGAGGATGCGCTCGAGCGCATCGTGTCCATGCCCGTGTGGCTGCGCTCCTTCGACGGCTCCTACGCGTCCCTTGCCCACCTCAAGGATGCGACGAGCGAGTTGATCGGCCGCTTCTGTTCGGCGACCGTCGCAGCCACGCGCGAGACCTTCGGTGATGAGCCGCTAGGCCGCTACCGTGCGGACCTGGTCGTGCCGCGGCAGGTGCGCGCCGAGATCCAGATCCTCAAGGGCATGGCCGTCCACTACGTCATGAGTCCGCGCGAGAGTGAGCCGGTGTACTACCAGCAGCGCACGCTCCTGGCGGACCTGGTCGACGCCCTGTACGAGGCCGGGGCCGACTCCCTTGAGCCGGTGTTTGCCGCACAGTGGCGGGCCGCCTCTGATGATCGCGTGCGCCTGCGTGCCGTCATCGACCAGGTTGCTTCGCTCACCGACGTCTCGGCCTCGGCCTGGCACGCGCGCTGGTGCGGGATGCTGTCCTCGCAGCTCTAAGCACAATCGGACCACGCGCGCGGGTGGGCCTCGGTAGACTGAAGCCATGGCGGGTCTGATTCGCAAGGACGATATCGAAGCGGTACGTAACGCAGTGAAGATCGACGAGATCATCGGCGAGCACGTAGCGCTGCGACCCGCGGGCATCGGCTCCCTCAAGGGCTTGTGCCCCTTCCACGACGAGCGCACCCCGTCCTTTAACGTGCGCCCCCACCTGGGCATGTTCCACTGCTTCGGGTGTGGGGAGAGCGGCGACGTCATTTCCTTCGTGCAAAAGATCGACCACCTGCCCTTCACCGAGGCCGTGGAGATGCTCGCGCAAAAGGCGGGGATCACGCTCCACTACGAGGAGGGCGGCACCCGCGTGCGCACGGAGGAGCCGGGCAAGCGCCAGCGCCTCCTGGATGCCCACCGCGTCGCCGAGGAGTTCTACTGCAAGCAGTTGGGCAGCAACGAAGCCCACAGGGGCCGCGAGTTCTTGGCTAAGCGCGGCTTCAACCAGGCGATGTGCGAGCATTTTGGGGTCGGCTACGCCCCGGCCTCGTGGGATTCGCTCACCCGACACCTGCGCTCGAAAGGCTTCACGGACCAGGAGATCCAGGTCGCAGGCCTGGGCACGACCGGCAGCCGCGGCATCTACGACCGTTTCCGTGGACGCCTGGTGTGGCCGATCCGCGACATTACGGGCGCGACAGTCGGTTTCGGTGCCCGTCGCTTGGACGACAATGACAAGGAGTCGCCCAAGTATCTGAACACCCCCGAGACGCCGATCTATAAGAAGTCGCAGCTTCTGTACGGTCTAGATTTGGCGAAGAAGTCGATCGTGACGCAACACAAGGTGGTCATCGTCGAGGGCTATACGGACGTTATGGCCGCGCACGTCGCGGGCGTCACGAACGCGGTGGCCACGTGCGGTACTGCCTTCGGGTCGGAGCATGTGCGCATCATCCGCCGCCTGCTGGGCGACCATGCGGACCCTGCCGCAGGCGTCGTGCTCTCCAGCGGGCGTGCCCACGGATCCGAGGTCATCTTTACTTTCGACGGTGACAGCGCCGGGCAGAAGGCCGCGTTGCGCGCGTACGGGGAGGACCAGAACTTCGCGGCGCAGACCTTCGTGGCGGTGGCGCCGGGTGGCCAAGACCCGTGCGACCTGCGCCTGTCCCAGGGCGACCAAGCGATCGTCGACCTGGTGAACTCGCGCATCCCCCTTTTTGAGTTCGCGATCCGCTCGGTCCTGTCCCAGATGGACCTGCGTAGCGCCGAGGGGCGCGTGCAGGGCCTGCGCGCCTCGGCTGGCATCGTCGCGCACATCAAGGACCTGGCCCTGCGTGCAGAGTACACGCGCCAGCTTGCCGGATGGCTCGGCATGGACATGCGTACGGTCGAGCAGGCGGTCCGGGCGGCGGGCCGCGTTGAGGTGATGACCCCCGGTCCGCGCCCCGGAGAGATCGAGATGGCCGGTGCGGGTCGCCCTGCCCCCACCCCCGTGCGCCGCGGCCCCGAGGATCCGGTGACCCGCGTCGAGCGCCAGGCCCTCGAGGCGGTCTTACAGCACCCGCTCTACGTCGTCGGCTCCGGATTCGAGGAGCTGGACGGCCAAACCTTTACCGTGCCCACGCACCGCGCCGTCCACGACGCGATTCGTGCGGTCGGTGGCCTGGACGCCTTCACGCAGATGATGCGCCAGGCCGAGGCTCACTTCGGCCCCGGCGACAACGCGACCCTGGCGGCGTCACGTCACTTCGTCCAGGTCATCCTCGACGCGGCGGGCGAGTTCATCGGCCCTGCCGTCACCGAGCTGGCGGTCAACCCCCTGCCCGTCGCGGGCGAAGCCGACGTGCGCTCCTACTGCCGCGGCGTCGTCGCGGCCTTGGTTCGCATGGACCTCACCAGACAGTTAGGTGAAACACGTGCGGCCCTGTCGCGCATGAATGAGGAGGATCCGCAGTACTCTGAGGTCTTCCGGTCGCTCATGCGTCTGGAACAACGCAGGCAAAACTACACCGAAAGGGATTAATACAACATGGCAGAAGTGGAGAGCTTCACTCTGGACCATACAGCCGTGAAGGCGCCCTACGTGCGCCTCATCAACGTGGAGGCCGGCCCGAAGGGCGATCAGATCTCGAATTTCGACGTGCGCTTCGTCCAGCCCAACAGCGGCGAAATCCCGAGCTCTGGTCTGCACACGATCGAGCACCTGCTCGCCTCTCTGCTGCGTGACCGCATCGACGGCGTCATCGACTGCTCGCCGTTCGGCTGCCGCACGGGCTTCCACCTCATCATGTGGGGCACCCCCTGCGTCAAGGAGGTGACTGCCGCTATCGCCTCGTCGCTGCACGCCATCGCCGAGGAGGCGACCTGGGAGGACGTTCCGGGCACGGACGTGTACTCCTGCGGCAACTACCGCGATCATTCCCTGTTTAGCGCGCGCGAGTGGAGCCGGACGATCCTCGAGCAGGGTCTGTCTATTGACCCCTTCGAACGCGTCTTCATTGTTCACTGATCGTCGCCACATGAGGCCGGGACCCAGCCGTGAGGTTGGGTCCCGTCTTCATGCGTGGGGGTACAGTGCGAGGGTGAGGCGAGCGCAGGCGCGCCCCGGCCTCGTCGATCAGTCGAGGCCGACCGCCTCGCGCACGCTGGCCTCCAGGGCGCTCGCCGCGCGCTGACCGGTACCGCCCAGCGGACCGTCCGCCGTCAGCACCGAGAAGAGTCCGTCGGGGCCCCGGCGCACCCACGCCGTGATCGTCGTCCCCGCGTCCGTTTCCGTCTGGGCGTGCATGACGATCGAGTGGTTGACGTACTCGCTCGTCTGACGCATGAAATCCGACGGGTCACCCGCGGTACGCCCGGCCAGGGGAGCGCGCGCCGGGTCCACCCACTCCAGCGCGAACAGTTCGTCCTCCGCCTCCCAGCGCGCCCGCGCCACGTCGTACCACGGGAAGATCTCGGGGGTGGGCGTCTCGTCGCCGGACGAGGCCTGGGCTCCGAAGACGCATAGGCCCGACTTTGCGGCCGCCAGCCAGCGCCCGTCCTGAAGCTCCAGGCTGGGGCAGCGGCGCTCGCGGGAGGGCAGGGCGGAGGCGAGGGACTTGGGGAGAGTCGTCATGCGTTGATCGTATCCTTTCTCCGCATTGGTGTGCACAGGCCTATGCGTACGTGAAAGCGTACGATATGATGGGAGCGGAAAGGAAAGATCATGACTGCTGTGAGTGCCACTGCCGCCCGCTCGGATCTGTACCGGCTTATCGACACCGTGAATGAGGAGTCAACCCCGATCACGATCACCGGCCGTCGTGGGAATGCCGTGCTCATTGGCGAGGCCGATTGGTCTGCCATCCAGGAGACCCTCTACCTGCAGGGGATTCCGGGAATGACGGACAGCCTGAAGGAAGCCACTCGTGAGGACCTTGACGATGCCCTCGATGACGTGGAGTGGTAGTCGTGTGGCGGGTCGTTTTCTCCAAGCAGGCCGCGAAGGACGCAAAGAAGCTCTCTGCCAGCGGACTCAAAGCGAAAGCGCAGGCTCTCATTGAGGTTCTGAAAGAGGATCCTTTCGCGGTGCCTCCCCGCTACGAGCGCCTCGTGGGTGACCTCGCCGGGATGTATTCGCGCAGAATTAACATTCAGCACAGGCTCGTCTATGAGGTCTTCGAAGAGGAGCGCACTGTCCGCGTCCTGCGCATGTGGACGCATGACGAGTGAGTCTTCCCCAGGGTGAGAACCTCCACAGGGGGTGGGGGAGTGGGTCACATTCCGAAATCAACCGACCGCAATGCGGACGGCGGGCATATTCTGGCTTCATCTTTGTGAAAAAACCACGACAGGAGGCCTCATGGCATCGACGCAGCACACCCCCACGGAACTTGAGGCTGCTGGCGACCTGGTCCTGCCCGCCGCCGATGAGCTGGCTGGCCGTTTTCCCCTGACCCCCAACGCGCACCCGGCGACGCCGGAAGAGTACGACGAGATCATGTCGACCCTGGCTTTTGGCAAGAAGTTCACGGATCACATGGCCCACATGCGCTGGGCTCGCGAGGGCGGATGGAGTGACCGCGGCGTCATCCCCTACGGTCCGCTTGAGCTGACCCCCGGCACCTCCGTCTTCCACTACTGCCAGTCCGTCTTCGAAGGCATCAAGGCCTACAAGCGCGAGGATGGCTCCGTGTGGACCTTCCGCCCCGGCTACAACGCTGCGCGCCTGAACCACTCCGCCCGCCGCCTGGCCCTGCCCGAGCTGAGCCGCGAGGACTTCGTGGCCTCTCTCGTGGACTACGTGCGCGCCGACGTGAAGTGGGTTCCCGACGCCGAAGGCTCCTCCCTCTACCTGCGCCCCTTCATGTTCGCCTCCGAGGAGTTTGTGGGCGTGCACCCCGCGGGTGTCGTCGACTACTACGTCATCGGTTCTCCCTCGGGTCCCTACTTCAAGGGCGGCCTGTCGGGCGTGGCCATCTGGGTGGAGCGCGAGTATCACCGCGCCGGCCCCGGCGGCACCGGCAGCGCCAAGGCGGGCGGCAACTATGCGGCCTCCCTGCTGCCCCAGATCCAGGCCGAGGCCAAGGGCTTCTCCCAGGTCTGCTTCCTGGACACCTACGAGGGCAAGTACCTTGAGGAGCTGGGCGGCATGAACATGTTCGTCGTCATGGCAGATGGTACCATCCGTACCCCCGAACTCACCGGCGTCATCCTCGAGGGTGGCACGCGCAGTGCGATCCTGCGCATGCTGCGCGACGAGGGCGTGGACGTGCGCGAGGAAAAGATCGCCCTGTCCGAGGTCGTGGACGGCATCCGCTCGGGCGCCGTCGCCGAGGTCTTCGCCTGTGGCACGGCCGCTGTGGTCACCCCGATCACGCGCCTGGCTGGCGACGACTTCGATGTGGAGATCGCGGTGGGGGACAAGACCCGCGAGATCCACAAGCGCCTCACTGACATTCAGTGGGGCCGCGCCGAGGATCCCTACGGCTGGACGTACCGCCTGGTCTGAGCATGATCGCTTGAGGGAGCCACGGCCTCGTCGATTGCACGAGGCCGTGGCTTCTTTATGTGGTCGCGATGCAAAATTGGTCGTTACCGGTCAGTTCGCGCGATGACGTCCAGGAAGTCCCGTATGTGAGGGGGCGGAGTCGTCCCGGCCCAGATGGCGGTGAGCGGGCGGGTGATCTGGAGATTGTTGATCCGAACTCGCACGAGTCGGCCGGCGCGGGCGTCCTCGGACACGGCGAGGGAGCTCAACGCGCCGGGGGCTATGCCGGCCATAATCGCGCTGCGAACGCCGAGCGTGGTCGTCAGCACGGCTGCGGGCTCGGCTGCGAGGGGAAAGCCCGCCTCGGTGAGGGCGTTCTCGAGCGCTTGTCGGGTGCCGCTGCCGGTCTCGCGGAGCACCAACCCAGTGCCCGCCAGTTCACGGACGGACACCCGGCGGGTCTTCGCCCATCGGTGACCGTGCTGCACAACGACTTCGATGGTGTCGTAAGCGACGGTGACCGACCGGAGGCCGGCGGGAACGACAGGGGTCTCGACGAGCCCGAGGTCTGCGGTTCCCTCGCGTATGGCCTCGACGACCGTGCTGCTGTTGGCGGCTGTGAGTTGAACGACCGGGCCGTCATTGCCGTGAGAGATGCGCCACCGGGCGATCCAATCCGGTAGGAGGTGTTCTGCGATCGTGAGGCTCGCGGCGATGCGCATCATCTTCCCGCGATCCGTGCGGAGCGAGTTGACAGCATCCGAGAACTCGTCGGCCGCTGTCAGCAGCGTTGTTCCCCAGCCAACAACCAGCTCGCCTGTCGGAGTCAGTCGGGAGCCCCGTGCGGAACGCACCAGCAGTCGCATGCGCAGATCTTTTTCCAGGTTCCGGATGCGCAGAGATATCGCCTGCTGACTCACGCCCAACTGCGCGCTTGCCGCCGACATGCTGCCTTCCTTCGCGACGAGCGCCAAGACTCGCAGTGCCTCCAAGTCCGGCTCGTAGTGCATCTTCCGCCTCCCAGCCACAAGCATAACTTGTATAGCGGACCGTATCTGCCTCTACTCGCGCAAGCGAGTCCCAGGAAACAATGGATGCATGACAGAGACACAGAACATTGCGACTGCCCGACCGGAACACACGCTGCTTGCCCGAGTCCGCGCGCTCCTGCCCGGGCTTGTCCTCTGCCTGGCCGCGGCCGGAGCATCGTACGGGGTCAGCCTGCTGCTGCCGGGAGTCAGCCCGCTCATTATCGCGATCGTGCTTGGCGTACTCCTGGCCAACGTCGTCCGGCTGCCAGCAGCGGCCTCCGACGGCATCGACTTCTCCGCGAAAAAGCTCCTGCGCGCCGGCATCGTCTTCCTCGGACTCCAGCTGGTACTGACCGACATCCTCGACCTCGGAGCCCCAATGCTGGTCGTCGTCGTGTGCATTGTCGCCGGCGGTCTGCTCGGCACCGTTCTCCTGGGGAGGCTGCTGCGGGTTCCATCCGGGCTCTCGCTGCTCATTGCCTGCGGATTCTCCATCTGCGGCGCGGCAGCCGTGGCGGGCGCGGCAGGGGTCACCGACCCGGACGACGAGGCCGAGGAAGACACCATCACCGCGGTCACCCTCGTGGTGATCTTCGGAACGCTGATGATTCCCCTCATCCCACTGCTCACGAACCTGCTTGGCCTGGGCTCCGAGACGGCCGGGATGTGGGCCGGGGGTTCCATCCATGAAATCGCGCAAGTCGTCGCGGTCGGAGGCATCATCGGCGGCGGAGCGCTCACGGTCGCGGTCATCGTCAAACTCGCCCGAGTGCTGCTGCTCGCCCCGGTCGTGGCCATCCTCAGCATCCGGGAGCGCCGTCTCAGCCGTACGGCAGGCGAACCCAGTCAACAGAGGTCGAGTTCGAAGCTGCCGCCCATCGTCCCGCTGTTCATCATCGGGTTCATCGCCATGGTGCTCCTGCGTTCCTTTATCCCTCTGCCGGACTTCGTGCTGACGACCGGCGGGCTGCTGCAGACAGGGTTGCTGGCTGCAGCGATGTTCGGACTCGGCTGCGGCGTCAAGATTCGGAACCTCATCAAGGTGGGCCTCAAGCCCTTCGCCCTGGCCGCGCTCTCCACCCTCCTCGTCGCCACCATCGCCTATTGCGGAGTCGCCCTCGCCGGCTGAACATGGCTCACCAGGGCGTCACTACGCGCCGCAAACGGTCCAAAGTGACACTGGTGTCAGAACCTAACTAAGGGTATCCTTGGTTGTGTACTCGTGTGCGTCATGTTGATAGGAGCACAATGAAACGTGCGATCGTGGTCGTCTGCTCGTGGGCAGCGGCTCTCTGCCTGGCCGCCGCCTACCTGGCGATCGGCTGGGGTATCGATGATATTGCGGGACACAACGCCTGGTCGACATGGTGGATTGGCGTGCTGGGTGCCCTGGGATCGGGCGTGTTCGCGTGGGCGGTTAGCGCCCTGGGAGCCGCCCAGATGAACCAGATGGAGCCCGCGCTGCGCCACTCGATGATCCGACAGGTCTTCGCCCTGGGGCCCTCACAGCGCACCAACGAGCGCGCGGGCCGCGTCGTCAACTCCGCCACCGACGGTGTCGAGCGTGTCGCCGCCTACAAGGGCATTTTCTTGGCCCCCATGATCGCGTCGCTGACGACCCCGATCCTCGTCGTCATCGTCGTTGCCCTGACGATCGACCCGGCCTCGGGCGGCTTCCTCGCGATTGCGATCCCGCTGGTCCCGATCTGCGTCATGGGCTTCCGCAAGGCTTTCAAGCCGGTGTCCTCACGCTACCGCCACGCTTCGCGTCAGCTCGCCGCCAAGGAGCTCGACGCCATCCAGGGCCTGGGCGACCTGGCCCTCATGAACGCCGGCAAGGACATGGGCAAGCGCCTGGCCGCGGCCGCCGAAGAGGTCCGCTCGAAGGTCATGAGCTACCTGGCCGGCAATCAGCTGATCCTCCTCGTCATCGACTCCGTCTTCTCCCTCGGCATGATCACCGGCGCGATCACGCTGGCCCTTATCCGCTACCAGCAGGGCGCGATCACCGTCGGCGAGGGAATCTCCCTCGTGCTGCTGTCCTCGATCATGCTCGACCCGCTGGACCGCATCGGCCAGTTCTTCTACATCGGCATGGGCGGCATGGCGGCCAACAAGGAGATCAAGAAGTTCATCAAGCAGACCCCGCCGGTCACGGACGCCAAGGGTGTCAAGGCCCCGGCGATCCCGCCCCAGCGCGGCGAGATCCGCCTCAGCGGTGTCTCCTTCTCCTACACCGAGGACACCCCGGTCCTGCAGGGCGCGAACCTGACCCTCACCCAGGGCGAGCATGTTGCCCTCGCTGGCCCCTCGGGTGCCGGCAAGTCCACGATCTCGGCGCTGCTGCAGGGCTTCCTGCGCCCCACGCGAGGCCGCGTGAGCCTCAACGGTGTCGACCTGGCCCGCGCGCCACTGTCGTGGGTGCGCGCCCAGACCGCCGTCGTCGAGCAGAGCACCTACCTGTTCTCCGGCACGCTGCGCGACAACCTGCTCCTGGCCGCCCCCGCGGCCACGGACGACCAGCTCATCGAGGCCCTGCGCGCCGCCCACCTGGGGGAGTTCGTTGACACGCTGCCCGGTGGCCTCGACGCCCGCGTGGGTGCCCGAGGCCTGGCCGTGTCGGGCGGCGAGGCCCAGCGCATCGCGATCGCCCGCGCCTTCCTGAAGAATGCGTCGATCATGATCCTGGACGAGCCCACCGCCCACGTGGACCTGGCCTCCGAGCGCGAGATCCTCGCGTCGCTCGAGACCGTGTGTGCCGGGCGCACGACCCTGACGATCTCTCACCGAGACGCCACCATCAAGGGCGCCGACCGCGTCGCGACCCTGCAGGAAGGAACGATCCGATGACCCGCAGGCAACTGTCTCTTCGACTCCTGTCGATCACGCGGCGTGTCCTGCCGCCGCTCGCGGCCTCCATCGCCGCCCGCATCGTCTTCCTCATGATCGGCATCGCCCTGTTCGCCCTGGGCGGCTGGGCCGTCGCCGGCCTCGCGTCGGGGGAGAGTGCCTGGAGCATCGCCCTCGTCATTGTTTGTGCGATTGGCCTGAGTCTGCTCAAGGGCCTGGCCCGCTACCTCGAGCAGTTCGCTGGACACTTCGTGGCCTTCCACTCCCTGGCGATGCTGCGCAACTACTTCTACGACCAGCTCGAGCCCCAGGCTCCCGCGGGCACGGACCGCCTGGATTCGGGCGACATCATGAACCGCGTGACGAAGGACATCGACCGCGTCGAGGTTTTCTTCGCCCACACGCTCGCCCCCGTCACCACAGCCGTCATTGTGCCGATCCTGACGCTCGTGTGGATGGGCACGACCGTGTCCTGGGCGGTCGCCGCCGTCCTGGGTCCCTTCCTGGTCGTTGTTGGAGCGATCATCCCGTTCCTGGGATCGAGCTCGACCGCCCGCGCGGCCCGCGAGCTGCGCGACGCACGAGGCGCGCTCGCCGCCCATGTCACCGACTCGGTGCAGGGCGTGCGCGAGGTCCTGGCATTTGGCGCGCAGGAGCGACGCGAGGCCGAGATGGATGACATCGAGGCGCACATAGACTCCGGGCTGGGTATCCAGGGCCGCTGGATCGCCCTGCGCCGCGGCCTCAACCAGGCCGCCGTGGCCGCCGGCATCGTCACCGTCGCCATGGTCGCGGGTTCCGAATACCTCGGCGGTGCCCTGACCCTGCCCCAGGTGGGCCTCGCTATCGGCATCGCTATGGGGTCTTTTGGCCCGGTTCTCGCGGTGGAAGAGTTCGCCGCCGACCTGGATCAGGCCTTTGCCTCGGCCGCCCGTGTCTTCGCGATCACCGACCGTGCCCCGGCCGTCGCAGACCCCGCGAACCCGGTGCCGCTTGCCCCCGGCGACATCGTGATCAGCGACGTGACCTTCGCTTACCCGACGGATGAGGACGCGCCCGCCCCTGCCCCCACCGTCCTGGATGGCGTCAGCATCCGCATTCCCGCCGGAAAACGCACCGCTATCGTGGGTGCATCCGGATCGGGCAAGTCGACGCTTGCCTCACTGCTCACCCGCACGTGGGACCCAGCCTCGGGCACGGTCACTATCGGTGGCACGAACGTCGCTGACGCCTCCCTGACGGACCTGCGCTCGACGGTCGCCTTCGCGCCCCAGCGCCCCTACCTGTTTAACGACTCGCTGCGCGCCAACTTGCTCCTCGCGGCACCCGACGCCACCGACGAGGACCTTGAGTCTGCTCTAGAGGCCGTGGACCTCATCGACTGGCTGGCCACGGAAAAGGACGGCCTGGACACGGTCGTCGGTAACATGGGCGAGCGCCTCTCGGGCGGCCAGCGTCAGCGCCTGGCCCTGGCGCGTGGGCTCCTGCGAGACGCACCCATTGTCGTCCTCGACGAGGCCACCAGCCAGGTCGACCCGGCCACCGAGGCGCGCGTGCGCGAGGGCATCGCCCGCGTCGCCGCCGACTCCACGATTGTCGAAATCGCTCACCGCATCAGCGCCGTGCGCGACGCCGACCAGATCGTCGTCATGGACGCCGGCCGCGTCATCGAGACGGGCACGTACGCCGAGCTGCACGCCCGAGGCGGCGCGCTCGCCGCGCTCGAGGCGCGCGAAACCGACGCTCAACCCAGCGCCTGACGCACGCAAGCGGCGCGGGGGATGGGGCTACGGCCTCGTCCCCCGCGTCTTTGTGTGCTCGCTCGCGATAGGATGCACCCTATGGAAAAACTGATCGGCTGGACAAAAGCTGACGCGTGGGGTTCCACGAACGCGATCCCCGAGTTCCTGGGCGCTGCCGCCGGGGACGATCCCGTGTCCGAGGTGTGGTTCGGCACCCACCCGGACGGGCCGACGCTGCTGACGAGCGGCGACACGCTCGCGGAGCACATCGCGGCGGACCCCAAGCGCGCGCTGGGCGGCGGCCTGCTCTACGCCTTCGGCTCGACGCTGCCGTACCTGGCGAAGATCATCGCGCCCGCCCAAACCCTCTCCCTGCAGGTGCATCCGACGAAGGAGATCGCTCGCGAGGGATACCTGCGCGAGGAGGTCCTGGGGATTGAGCGCACGGATCCGCGCCGCGTTTACCGGGACATGAACCACAAGCCGGAGATGATCTACGCGCTCACCGAGTTCAGCGCGCTCGTCGGCTTCCGCGTGCCGCGTAAGGCGCGTGAGCTCCTCGTGGGGCTGGAGGGTGAGCTGGCCGAGCGCCTGCGTCACCGCCTCAAGCTCTCGACCGTGCGCGGCGGCTTACGTTCCCTGGCGACCTGGCTTTTCGACGAGGATTCCCCGGCGACCCCTGAGCTCGTCGAAGAGTTCGTGGAGGCGTGCCGCTGCCGCCTCGCGTCGGGCACGTCCCCCTCGCCGCGCACTGATACGCTCGTGAGTGTCCTGGGGGAGAAGCACCCGGGCGACCCGGGCATTATCGTCGCGTTCCTCATGAACCCGGTGTCGTTGCGCCCCGGCGAGGCCGTCTATATTCCGCCGCGCCAGATCCACGCCTACCAGTCGGGCCTGGGTATCGAGGTTATGGCGTCCTCGGATAACGTCGTGCGCGCGGGCCTGACCCGCAAGTACGTGGATTCCGCGCAGCTCGTGGAGATCACTGAGTTTTCGGCGCTGCCGCCCGTGCGCGTGGCACCCGAGCACCCCTCGGCGACGACGGACCGCTTCCTGGCACCCGCCCAGGAGTTTGATCTGTCCGTGACGACGCTGGCCCCCGGCACACACACCTCCCGCGTCGATGAGGTGGCCGTGCCCGGTGAGGGGCCGCGCATCATCATCGCAACCTCCGGGTCGGTCACGCTGCACGTGAGCGAGGAGCAGGGCGGAGACAGCGTCGAGCTTGGCCGTGGCGAGGCCGTGTTTGTCTCCGCGGCTGAGCGTCGCGTGTGGGCGTACGGTACGGGTTCGTTCGTTCAGGTTGCTGCCCCCTGATCGGGGTGAGCCGCCACGCGGGGACGAGGCCGTGGCTGACTCCGTTGTCAAGTCGTCCCACGTGGTGGTCTTGGTTTGTGAAAAAGTCTTGGTCGTCCTGACTTTTCGCCTAAACTAGAGGTCGGGCCTCGGCTCCGCTCGCTGCGACGAGGTCCGCTTGTCAATCGCAGTGCGGGTACCGCGTGGGGGTACCCGCACTGCGATTCTCTGTATGCCTCAGAAAACGCCGCTCACCCAGTCGGCCAGGGTCTTACACGTGTCGGCTAGCTCGCCCTCATGGGCGTCGTACCCGGCCACGATATCTTCCGTGTCGACATGCACGTTATTCTCTGCCCACACGGTCGCGGTCTCGCGCGTGACCTCGGGGTGGAACTGCACGCCGAGGGCGGTCCCGTACGAAAAAATCTGCGTGTACTTGTCCGAGCGTGCCCACTCGCGCGCGCCGCGGGGCAGCGCGACGATGGCGTCGCCGTGGTCGGCGAAGACCGTGTGGGTCGAAGCCAGGGCCATACGCAGGGGGACAGCTCCGCCTCCGCCCGCCTGATCGTTCGTGCCCCACACCAGGGAGATCACGCCGTATTCCGGACCCGCCGGGTCAGCGACGCTCACGCGCCCGCCGAAAGTCGCGGCGATCAACTGGGCACCCAGGCAGATGCCGAGGACCCGCACGTTCGCGCGCACGCAACGGCGCACGAGCTGGCGCTCGGCTTCCAGCCACGGCCACGCCTCATCGTCGTAGGCGTTCGCTCGGCCACCCAGCAGGATGAGGGCACCCGGCAGGGGAGCGGCGGCCAGGTCGCTGAGGCGCTGCGGGTCCTCCCAGGCGCGCACCACCTCGTGACCGCCGAGGAAGGCGGACAGCTGACCCACCGGGACAATCGGGTCGTTTTGAATCACGAGGACGCTCATACACCAATTGTAGTTGCGATCACGCGTATATACCTACCGGCCTTTGAAGAAGAGGAACAGGTGGCGCTCGCGGATCGACACGGCGGTGATTGCGATACCGATGAGCGTCCACGACGCGGCACACAGGCCCTCGGCCCCCACCAAGCGCATGAGGTCGGCGCGATCACCGGGTGCTGCTCCGCTCAGGATCGTGAGGCATATGCCGGAGGTGACGATACACGCGCCACCCACCCACGCCACGGCCTCGACCAGTTGAAGGAACGTCGTATCCGACGTGTGGAGTCCAGCGTGCAGAGCCGAGGCAATCTCCAGGCGACGCCACCACGTGGCGGCGGCCCCCAAGGTCAGGCCGATGGCGCTCGCGGCGATCCACGCCCACCAGGTTGGCCTGTGCGTTAGTCGCCCGGCCGCGTCGAAAGTCGTCCCGCGCGTAGGGTTCATGGCTAGGACCTGGGCGTTCTGATCGTCGCTTCCAACGAGGGTTGAGCGCGCCAAGGCATCCACGTCGTCGCTGTGCGGCCAGGATTCGTACCAGCACTCGTCGAAGGTCCCCATCGCGGGCACGGGGGCGAGCGCTGCGTAGGCGTAGCCGGGACGGCGCCCGTCGTTTTCGTCCCACGGGTAGGTGCCCGCGACCTCGGCCTGTCCGTGTGTGAGGGGGAGAAGGGTTCCTTGAGGTGTGCCGAGGTCCTCGGCTACCTGCTCAGGGAGCAGAATGCCCGTCGGATCAGCCGTTGTCGTCCCCAGGAGAGAGGCGATTCCGGGCGTGACCTCGTACAGGGGGAGCGACGAGGCAGGAAGGGCGAGCGGGGACAAGCTGGATTCGACCGAGCGAACGGCTCCCGCGCGCACCCCGGGGATTCGCGACAGGGCCTCGCAGGCGGCTCCGTCGATGCCGCCCTGTGCCTGGAGGACTCGCACCGATCCTAGATGGACACGGAAAGAGGCCGCCTCAACGCTGACGGAACGAAGAGAGAACGCGTCCGCGCAGATGATGCCTCCGACCAGGGCGGTGGCCAGGACGGTCAGAATCCCGACGCGTGCCGTCCCGCTCAGGCAGTCCCTCCACGCCTCGGACAGGAGTGCTCGCCACGAGAATGCGCTCATCGCTGTCCCTCCTCATCCTGAAAGTGTGCGAGGTCAATGACGGCGTCGCACTGCGCGCGAATCGACGGATCGTGCGTCGCGATCACGACGCTGACCCCGTCCTCGCGCAGAGAGCCGAGCGTGGAGGCGATGTCGCGAGCCGTGGACTGATCAAGCTGCGCGGTCGGTTCATCCACGAGGAGCAGTGTGGGGGCGCATGCGAGTCCGCGCGCGAGGAGCACACGCTGCGCTTCGCCGCCCGACAGATCCCGAAATGGGCGGGTCGCCAGATGCGCGAGATTGAAAGCGTCGAGGAGCCGGTGTGCCTCCACATTGGCCTGTGCCCGGCTCATGCCGCGGGCCAACAGGGGCAGCGCGACGTGGTCAATCGCGCTGCGCGCGCGAACGCCGAATGGGTTCTGGAAGACCCACGCAATGCGGGGACTCTGTGAACCAGGCGGACGGGGGACGGTGATCGTTCCCTCGGTCGGAGTCTCCCATCCCGCGATCAGCGACAGCAGCGTTGATTTGCCAGAACCGGATGGGCCGATGATGGCGGTAAGGGCACCGTCCTCGCAGCGGGCGCTGAGATGGCGAAAGAGCCACGGGGTGGCGGCGAACTTGTGCCCGACGTTGTCTAGCTCGATGGACATGAGCGTCCCTCGACGGCGGTGTCGACGGCGGAAAGCGGGGTCGTTGGCAGGACGTAGGTTCGGCCAAGCTGAGAGGAAACGATGGAGACGGGAATCGGCGTGCCGCTTGCAAAGACGCACGCGTTCGTCGCGTCTCCGATCACTGAGGCCGGCGGGATGACCGTGACGGTGATGGGGGCGGCGAGCTTCCAGGAGACGGGCAGCTGAACGGGTCCATCGCCGCTCGGGGCGGAGCGGACGAAGTCCGTGTATTCGCGCGAGGACAGGATCGTCGCTGTCAGGGTGGGGTCGGTGATGACGCCGTCAGAGGGGACCGGGTAGTCCGTGTCCCCCAGGGTGATGACGTGGTCCGCGGGATAGGCGTCCGGTGGGACGGAGAGGCGCAAAGAGTCGCGGGAGTCCTCAAGGGCGAGGAGAACCGTCTGCGTATCGACGCTGTCACCCAGGTGAACGGGGACCGACGAGGGGGTGATGGTCGGCGCGGGAATCCACAGGACGTGAGAGGCTTCGATGCGGGAGGGGACACCTCCGGCTCCGTCGTTCACGCCCATTGCCGAGGCCAGGGCCGCTCGTGTGGAGGCGGTGACCCGGTTAGATTCCGCGGGAGCAGCATATCCGAGCCGCGCAAGCTCACCGTTCAGGGCAGCGATATCGGGTCCCGTGGCTCCGTCCACCACGTCCTGATAAAGCGGGGTGGACAGGGCCAAGGCAAGAAGGGGAAGGCCGTCAATCTCGCAGGGGAGAGAACCCGACGTGACGGGAGTTCCCATCGCCGCCTGAAGGGCCGTGATGCGCCCGGCGATGGGGGAGGTGAGTTCGTGAGGCGAGGCCGGGGGAATCGTGAGGGTGAGGGAGCGCGTATCGGTGAACTCGCGCGTGGTGACGGGGACCGTCGGTAGAGCAGATGACGATGCTAGCGAGGCCGGGGTGGGCGGCGAGGCGATGAGAATACCCGCGCTGACCCCGCCCGCACCGGCGATGAGAGCGACAAACGCGGTGAGGGCGAGCCAGCGGCGGGTGGGTGCCATCTCAACTCCTGAGGGTGGTTGTGGTCATGTGCTGGGGTCCTCGAGGCATCTCTGCAAAATGTTGGGCCCCTGAGCTGGGTCGATGAACGGCAGCGCGCTTGAGAGAGGCGTTCCGCTCTCGCGAGCGCGCGCGAGCTCTTGGGCCGTGAAGGACGGCTCAACCGCCTTGTTGCGGATCAAACACTGCGTGTACAGCTCGTTGAAATCCCGGTGATCCGGGTTGACTCGCATGTCGAACTCGAGCGCCTCGATGATCGGCTCACCGGCATCGATGGAACAGGCGGAGACGAATTCTTGTTGCTGTTCCTCAGATATGGAGGAGCCAATCGGCTGATCGGGGACGCTCAGCGTGCCGCCCGGGCCAAAAGACGCGCCGGTGACGCCCTTGTCCGTCAGGCAGCTCAGCACGCGCTGACGCATGTCCTGGAGTTCTGCCTCGCTGATGGCAGAGTCGGCGAGGACAGATTGAACGAATTCGTTGGACGCCCACTCATTGCGCGCCTGCTCAATGTCGGCCGCCCACGGCCCCTCCGCCGCAGGTGTGGTCTGTTGGCAGCCGCATACTGTGGCGACGGCGACAACAACGGCTGCGAGCAGACCAGCGCGCGAACGGATGACGTGCGTGCCCTCCCTGTTGTGCGCTCCCATGATGTTCTCCCTTGAACAGTTGGAATCCGGGTGCCTTCTCACAGGATAGCGAGGAAGCAACTCTGTCACCTGTAGGACAGGAAGGTGAGTTGGAAGTTCGGCATGCACGTGCCCCGGACGTGCTGCAGCCCCCAGTCCCGGAACCCGACGCGGCGTGCGATCCCCACCGCGGCGAGCCGACCCAGAATTGGGGGCTGCAACACGTGTTTAATTGTGTGAGGCAAAGCTCAAAGAATGGGGAGCTTTGCCTGAGAAAAGCCTGGGAAAGGCGCGCGGGGTGGATGCTCATCCACCCCGCGCGCCCCAGGTCAGCAATCAGACGATCACTTCGATGCGAGGCGAGCGCCCTGCGCCAGCGCCTCTAGCTTCGCCCACGCAATCGACGGGTAGATACGTCCGCCCAGGCCGCAGTCCGTCGACGCCACGACACGCTCGTCGCCCACAATGTCCGCAAACTGGCGGATACGCTGAGCCACCAGCTCCGGGTGCTCCACAACGTTCGTCGAGTGCGACACGACGCCCGGGATCAGGTACTTGCCCTCGGGCAGTTCGATGTCGCGCCAGATCGTCCACTCGTGCGCGTGGCGAGCATTCGCCGCCTCGAACGTCGGGCCATTCGCGTTGACCAGCAGGGCCAGATCCACGATGTCCTTGAACGCAATATCCGTCGTGTGCGGGCCGTGCCACGAACCCCAGCACACGTGGAAACGCACCAGATCCGGATCGATGCCCTCCAGCGCATGGTTCAGTGCATCAATACGCACGCGAGAGAACGCGCGGTAATCCTCAACCGACGGCTCCGGGTTCATCTGATCCCAGCCCTCCGCGATATCCGGCGCATCAATCTGCACCGTCAGGCCCGCGTCCGTAATCCGCTTGTACTCCTCGCGCAGCACGTCCGCACACGCCCACACCACGGCCTCGTCGTCCTCATAGAACGCGTTAGCCACGCGAGCCGCCGAACCCGGCGAAATCGCCGCCACGAAACCATCCGACACGGGCTTACCCGCCGCCGCGAGCGCGTGCTTCGTGCCCGCGATGTCGCGCTCCACGGCCTCGGCACCGATGTAGGTCAGCTCGCCCGTGATCGTCGGGAAGGTGATCGGGTTGCGGTTCGCGATGTGAATACCCGAATCCGGATCCGCGTACGCGTCCGCGAAACGCTGCCAGTCGCGGCGCTCAGCAAACGACGAGAAGGACAGGCGGCCATCGCGGCCGGCGGGGGGACGCACGTCGAAACGCTGGACGTCCTCAAAGGACAATCCGCCGAAACGCGAGAAGGAATACGTCCACCACGCACCGTAATCAACCGCGTCGATCATCGCGTGGCCGTACTCGCCGTCGTTGACGATATCCAGGCCGATCTCGGCCTGACGCTTCACAACGCCGTCAACCTGATCCTGCAGAAGGGACGTGAAATCAGCATCGCCAAGCGAGCCCTCGCGGCGCGCGCGATTCGCCTCAATCAACTCGGGGGTACGGGGCAGGGAACCAACATGAGTGGTGCGAATAGTCATCGCAGTCCTTTCTCTTCACTGTGCCCTCAGCCTACGTTTCGCGCGTCGAGAACGGGGACAAATGCCTGATCGTGGACATATGGAATTAACCACGAGGCCGGTTAGGTGCTATTTCGTGCACGCGCCCCTTGCGTTTTCCTTGACATCGCGCCCCCAAGCGTCCACACACTGACACGGCGTCCCGCCGGGCGAAGCCCCCGGAATACCGCGCGAAAACCACCCGCACCCAGCCCCGGCCTCGTCCACGAGACGAAACCCGCACGGAAACGCGGCGCACACGCTCCTACTGTGGAGTCATTACACGGCAACAGAAAGGCACATCATGAGTCGCCCGCTGCGCTCGGCAACATCCACCCAAGGCCGCAACATGGCCGGAGCTCGCGCCCTGTGGCGCGCCACCGGCATGACAGACGGCGACTTCGGCAAGCCGATCATCGCCATCGCCAACTCCTACACCCAGTTCGTGCCCGGCCACGTGCACCTGAAGAACATGGGCGACCTGGTCGCCGGAGCCATCGAAGCGGCCGGCGGCGTCGCCAAGGAATTCAACACGATCGCCGTCGACGACGGCATCGCCATGGGCCACGACGGCATGCTCTACTCCCTGCCCAGCCGCGACCTCATCGCCGACTGCGTCGAAACCATGGTTAACGCACACCGCGCCGACGCCCTCGTGTGCATCTCCAACTGTGACAAGATCACCCCCGGCATGCTCCTGGCCGCCATGCGCCTGAACATCCCCACCATCTTCGTTTCCGGCGGCCCCATGGAATCCGGTGCCGCCGTCGACGGCGTCGTCGAACACCGCCTCGACCTCATCGATGCCATGGTCATGGCCGTCGACGACTCCGTCAGCGACAACCAGCTGGCCAGCATCGAAGCCAACGCGTGCCCCACCTGCGGCTCCTGCGCCGGCATGTTCACCGCGAACTCCATGAACTGCCTCAACGAGGCCATTGGCCTGGCCCTGCCCGGCAACGGCACCACCCTGGCCACCCAGATCGAACGCAAGAAGCTCTTCACCGAGGCCGGCGCGCGCATCGTCGACATGTGCCGCGCCTACTACGAGAACGAGGACGACTCCGTCCTGCCGCGCTCCATCGCCACGAAGGAAGCCTTCGAGAACGCCATGAGCCTGGACGTGGCCATGGGCGGCTCCACCAACACCGTCCTGCACATCCTCGCCATCGCCCACGAGGCCGGCGTCGACTTCACGCTCGATGACATTGACGCGATCTCGCGCCGCGTGCCCTGCCTGTGCAAGGTGGCCCCCAACTCCACGACCTACCACATCGAGCACGTCCACCGCGCCGGCGGCATCCCCGCCCTGCTCGGCGAGCTTGACCGCGCCGGCCTGCTCCACCGCGACGTGCACTCCGTCCACTCCTCCAGCCTGGCTGACTGGCTGGGCGCGTGGGACGTGCGCGGTGGGAGCGCCACCGACGAGGCCACGCACCGTTTCCTCGCCGCCCCCGGCGGCGTGCGCACCACGCAGGCCTTCTCGACCGCCAACCTGTTCGAATCCCTCGACACTGACTCCGAGAACGGCTGCATCCGCTCCGTCGAGCACGCCTACACGAAGGACGGCGGCCTGGCCGTCCTCTACGGCAACATCGCCGCCAACGGCGCGATCATCAAGTCCGCCGGCATCGACGAGTCCCTCTTCCACTTCGTCGGCAAGGCCTTCGTCGTCGAGTCCCAGGAGGAAGCCGTCGAGGCCATCCTCAGCAAGCAGGTGAAGGAAGGCGACGTCGTCGTCATCTTGTACGAGGGCCCCAAGGGCGGCCCCGGCATGCAGGAAATGCTCTACCCGACCTCCTACCTCAAGGGCCTGGGCCTGGGCAAGAAGTGCGCGCTCATCACCGACGGTCGCTTCTCCGGCGGCACGTCCGGCATCTCCATCGGACATATCTCGCCCGAGGCCGCGGCCGGCGGCGCGATCGGCCTCGTGCGCACCGGCGACGAGATCGAAATCGACGTCAACAACCGCGTCCTGCGCGCGAACGTGAGCGACGAGGAACTTGAGCGCCGCCGCGCCGAAAAGGGTGCCGCGCCGTGGAAGCCCTCCAAGCAGCGCCCCCGCAAGGTCTCCGACGCCCTGCGCGTCTACGGCATGCTCGCCGCGTCCGCCGACAAGGGCGGCGTGCGCGTCCTGCCCGACTGGGCGTGAGTCAAGCGCCTACAATCGTGGGCATGCATGGAGAGTACAAAGTCCCCGGAGGCAAGCTCGTCGTCGTCGACACCGACGTGGAGGAGGACCGCCTCGCGCGCGTGAGCGTGTCGGGCGATTTCTTCCTCGACCCCGACGACGCGCTCACCCGGATCACCGCGTCCCTCGAAGGGGCCCCGGCCTCGTCGAGCGCCAAGGATCTGGCCGCGCGCGTCGCCGGTGCCCTCCACGAGGGTGACACTCTCATGGGCGTGACCCCCGAGGCCGTCGGCATCGCCGTGCGCCGCGCCCTGGGTGCCGCCCTGTCGTGGGATGACATCGACTTCGACGTCATCCACGGCCCCGTCGTCGATCCGATGATCAACGTCGCCATGGACGAAACCCTGGTCGAGGACGTGGCCGCGGGACGCCGCAAGCCCTTCATGCGCCTGTGGGAATGGAACGGACCGCAGGTCGTCATCGGCTCCTTCCAGTCCTACCAGAACGAAATCCAGCAGGACGGCGTGGAGCGCTACGGCATCACCGTGTCGCGACGCGTCACCGGCGGCGGTGCCATGTTCATGGAGCCCGGCAACTGCATTACCTACTCGCTCGTCATCCCTACCGCCCTCGTGGAGGGAATGAGCTTCGAGCAGGCCTACCCCTACCTCGATCAGTGGGTCATGGAGGTCCTCGACAAGCTGGGCATCAAGGCCACATACGTGCCGCTCAACGACATCGCCTCCGAGTACGGCAAGATCGGCGGCGCCGCGCAGAAACGCTGGGCGAACGGCTACATGGTCCACCACGTGACCATGGCCTACGACATCGACGCCATCAAGATGAACGAGGTCCTGCGCATCGGCATGGAGAAGATCCGAGACAAGGGCACCCGCAGCGCCGTCAAGCGCGTGGACCCCATGCGCTCCCAGACCGGCCTTCCCCGCGAGGAAATCCTCCAGGCGTTCTTCGACCACTTCAAGGAGAAGTACAACGCCACGGTCGGCACCATCACCGACGAAGACCTCGAGGTCGCACGCCAGCGCTGCGAGACGAAGTTCGCGCGCGAGGAGTGGGTGCACCGCATCCCCTGAGAGCTCGGGTGCTTCGCTCGCTCGGTGTGAGCCGTGCGCTCCCGTTGACCGCTTCGGTATCGTCTCATTGACGAGGCCGGGGTGGGTTTTCGCGTTCCCACGCGGCTGCGCGCGTGACAGCGTCCGAGAATCGGCGTCGGAGTAACATGGACACATGTCGAGCGAAGCAATGCAGCCGAAACACGAAACCTTCAGGCTTTCCGAATTGCGTGACCTGGTGGCGACGGGACGCGTGCGGATCCCCGACTTTCAACGTTCCTTCCGGTGGACGAACCGAGACGTCGTTGCCCTCTTTGATTCCTTGCATCGGGGGTATCCCATCGGGAACCTGCTCATGTGGAAACGTGAGGCCCCGGCGCAGCGGGTCACCGTTGGTGCCATCGATATCGACGCCCCCCAGCGTTCGGACGCACTATGGCTCGTCGACGGTCAGCAACGTGTGACGAGTATCGTCAACGCGATGGATGCTCGCAGTCAACGAGATGGTCGTTTTGCGGTTGGGTACGATCTGGAAAATGCCTGCGTTGTCTCAACTCTGGGGCGTCATTCTCGCGCCGTCATGCCGCTCTTTCGTCTCTTCGACTTTGAGAGCGCCTGGCAGTGGTTCGAGGAGAACACCGAATTCCAGGCGTTGCGCGGCCGCTACCAGGAGGCCTTCAATACCTTTAACGCCGTGAGCGTTCCGGCGACTGTGCTGGAGGGAGCGGACGAGGATAAGCTCCGCGTTATCTTTGATCGCATTAATCAGAGCGGTAAGAAGCTCAAGTCTTTCGAGGTGTTTGAAGCGCTCAACAGCTCCGCATCCGATGGACGTACTCTGCGCTCGGTTTCGGATGCCGTTGCCCGTTCAACGAACTTTGGGCTGATTTCGGAAGACCAGGTCTTGAATGTACTGAAAGCTCGTCGGCATCCAGACTACGTTCGCGATGTGCGCGATGAGTTTGGAGACGAGCGACGGAGGATCTGCGATTTTCCGGACGAAGATCGTGACACCGCATACGCCGAGACGGAACGCGTTCTGATGAAAGCGACGCGATTCCTCCAAGAGAATTGTTGTATTCCCCATGCAACGTTGCTGCCGTACGGGGCGATTCTGGTGGTGGTGTCGCGCTTCTTCGCGCTGTTCCCCGAGCCGAAGCGTCGCAATAAAGAGCTGCTCAAGCGCTGGGTGTGGCGGACGATTTACAAGACTATCGGTATGACTTTGAGCAGTGCGAGCGGACAAACCAGAGCGTTTCTGAAAGACGTGCGCCGCGGAGATGAATCCGGTTCCGTTCAGAGACTACTGGAGAGCGTCGGTGAGCGGGGGGCCTCGAAACACGTCACGATTCCCGATGCGCGCATGAATCGCTCGGATGCTAAGGCATGCGTGTGTGCCATGTGGTCCTACTACGCTCGGGCGGACGACTATGCGGGTCAGGCGTCGATTGCCGTGTTTGATTCGCTCGTCGATGACTACGGTAGTGTGGCTGATCTCCTCGTGGAATACGTGGGGCGTCGTTGGTTTGAAGGGACAGATGTCAGTCGATATTCGTCGCTCGCAAATCGAGTGTTGATGGTCAATGAGGAGGCTCTGCGGGACGAGGAAGCGGCCTTAGCCTTCATGACAGCCCACCGGAACATGCTCATGCTCCCCGAGGCGGTAGAGGAGCGCGAGTCTTCAGCCGATCCGGTGGAATTGGTTGATCGGCGTGAGGAACTGTTGTCCGCGCGTGTGAACGAATTCTTCGAACTGATGATGGCATGGGATTACGTGTCCTTTGCCCCCGTTGAATTGACGTGAAAGGAACACAGATGTCGCTCTATTCGCCCGACGTTGAGTTTCGTGTTCGCCTGCATGGCATCGACATCGGGACAGTCTCGTGCTACTCGTCCAAGAGTTCGTTTCGGTTCTCCGATGAGTACTACTGGCGTGCGGATCGGTCTGTTCTTGGCTTCTGGTTCGAGAATGGGATGCGCCGTGAGGCGGGGGTGAAGGGGCGCTCTGTTCTTCCGCTGTGGTTTTCTGACCTCCTGCCTGAAGGGTTACTTCGAACGATTGTGTGTGCTCAGCATGGACTCCGTGAGGAAGATGAACCCGGCATTCTCGCCGTGCTCGGTGACGATTTGCCGGGAGCCGTGACGGTATCACGTATTGGAGATCCCATTCCGGGGCCAGCGGATGATGCCATGCAATCCAGTGATTCCACGTCGTTCTCAAAGGACACACGGATTCGCGCATCTATTGCCGGCAACGTCCTGAAGTTTTCGATGAAGTCTCGCGATCAGCGCCTGACTTTGCCCGGCAGTGGTGAGTATGGAGACCGTATCGTCAAGCTGCCGCCGCCGGGTGAGTACGACGCTCTCGTTCACAATGAGTTCTACGTGATGTCGCTCGCCAAAGCGTGTGGTATTGAGGTTCCTGACTTCGATGTTGTGCATCGGGAGAACGTCGAGATTGCGCCCTCTGATTGGGCAACAGCCGAGGAACACGCATTCAGCATTGCGCGCTTTGACAGGAGCGATCAAGGCCGCGTCCATATGGAGGATTTCTGTCAGGCGGGTAATCTGCCGGGGTTTCAGCGGTCGAAATATCAGAGTTCGGTCGAGTACGTGATGAGGGTCGCGTATCGGAATTACGACTTGCCGTCGCTTGTTGAGTGTGTCCGTCGGACGGTGTTCAACATGTTGTGTGGCAATGATGACGCGCATCTGAAGAATTGGAGCCTGGTATATCCGGACCGTCGCAATGGTGTTCTCTCGCCAGCCTATGACCTGGTGTGTACGGCCGTTTATTTTGATCGCCCCCAGGATATGGCGCTCAAGCTCAGTGGTAAAGAGATCTCTGCGGATATTTGTCTGGACGATTTCCGTCGTATCGCCGATATGTGTCATGTCGAGCGAGGCGTCATCGAAGAAGCTGTTCGCTCAATGATCGCCGCGTACGGTGAGGCACTGGACAAGGTCGAGGTGCCGACTCGCCTCACGAGCATCAGCGTCAGGGGACGGGATATCGACCTGCGTCCCTGGCTCCGTGAGCGCTATCAACGCCTGTCGGTGTCTCTGCTGTCCTAGCGTAGTTGGCGCGGCGTCCTCGGGAATCGTGCGCGGCTTGTCCGGGGTGTGGGGGACGAGGCCGGGGCGGGTTGTCGCTTAGAAGAGCTGGAGCGCGCGCACCCCGTGAATGACAAGCTCGACGCCGATGACGAGGATCAGGAAGCCCATGATGCGCACGATCGCGCCGACGCCGGTAGCTCCCAGCTTGTCGATCCAGGGCGTCGCGTAGCGCAGAAGCAGCGCGATGGCGGCGGCCGTGATGAGGATGCCCAGGACGATGCCGACGTGAAAA